>NZ_JAGHRP010000030.1:0-1258 GCF_017743755.1 Shimia sp. R9_3
TGAAGTGGTCCCAGAAAACCGGACAGTTGGTTAAGGTGTATCCCGAACCTTTGAGGGGATACGAGAATGGCGAAGCGCCGGAAGTTTACAGACCAGTTTAAGGCCAAGGTCGCGTTGGAAGCGCTGCGTGGTGACAAGACCGTGCAGGAGATCGCGGCGAAGCATCAGGTGCATCCGAACCAGGTCAGCACATGGAAGCGCCAGGCTGTCGAAGGCATGGCCGATGTTTTTGCCCGTGGCGGCAAACCGGAAGGGCCGACAGAAGCAGAGATCAAGGAGCTCCATGCCAAGATTGGGAGGCTGGCGGTTGAGAACGATTTTTTGTCCGAAGGGCTGAAGCGGTGAGCCCGGACAAGAAACGCGCGATGATCAAACGGGATCACTCTGAACTGAGCATAAGCCAGCAGTGCAGGCTGGTGCGGCTGAGCCGGTCGGCCTTCTACTACAAGCCGGTCGGTGTTGATGCCGACACGCTGGCCATGATGAAAGAGATCGACCGGGTCTTCACCAAATACCCGTTCTTCGGCAGTCGCCAGATCGCAGCCTATCTGCGAAGAGAAGGCACGGTCATCGGGCGGCACCGCGTCAGGCGATTGATGGCGAGGATGGGACTGGAGGCAATCTACAAACGTCCCAGAACCAGCCAGCCGCATCCACAGCACCCAGTCTTCCCGTATTTGCTGAGAAAGATGCAGATTGATCGTCCGAACCAGGTTTGGTGCGCCGACATCACCTTTGTGCCGGTCAGGAATGGCTTCTTGTATCTTGTGGCAATCATGGATTGGGCGACACGCAAGGCTCTTAGCTGGCGGCTCTCGAACACGATGCACGCCGACTTCTGCGTCCAAGCCCTGAACGAAGCCATCGCCAAACACGGCCCACCGGAGATCATGAACACAGATCAAGGGTCACAGTTCACCGGATCGGCCTGGATCACGACGCTGACTGAGGCCGGTGTCCGCATCTCTATGGATGGTCGGGGCCGCTACCTCGATAACATCTTCATTGAACGGCTGTGGCGATCCCTGAAGCAGGAGGCGATCTATCTCGAAGAAA
This sequence comes from Shimia sp. R9_3, assembly GCF_017743755.1. Taxonomy (NCBI): domain Bacteria; kingdom Pseudomonadati; phylum Pseudomonadota; class Alphaproteobacteria; order Rhodobacterales; family Roseobacteraceae; genus Shimia; species Shimia sp. R9_3. The sequence continues at coordinate 1,057 of NZ_JAGHRP010000030.1, forward strand.
TCACGGACGGCTTCCAGGCCCGGCGCGTCATCAAGAATTGGATGGCATTCTACAATACCGAGCGCCCCCATTCCGCCCTTGATCGGCGGACGCCGCGCGAGGCATATTGGTACGGCTTGGAAGAGCAAAAAGCAGCATGAAACCTAAACCCGATACACCTTAGAAACGCTGCAAAACTGTCCAAAAAGATGGGACCACTTCA
>NZ_JAGHRP010000031.1:0-1209 GCF_017743755.1 Shimia sp. R9_3
TGGTCTTGCCCCCTGAAAGTGGTCCGAATTGAGAGCGAAATTTTGGGTACATTTCTGGCACAAAGAGGAGTGTACCGATGCCGAAGAAACGATTCAGCGATGAACAGATTGCCTTTGCGCTGAGGCAGGCGGAAGCTGGAGCCACGGTGGGAGAGATCTGCCGTAAGATGGGGATCGCGGAGGCGACGTTTTATCGTTGGAAGAAGGTTTATGCCGGGATGGGCGTGTCCGAGATCCGGCGACTAAAGCAGCTCGAGGATGAGAACGGGAAATTGAAGAGACTGGTCGCCGACCTGACGCTCGACAAGACGATGCTTCAGGATGCTCTGGGAAAAAGTGGTGAAGCCTGTCCGCCGTCGCGAAGTTGTCCGGCACTACCAGCATGTGTTTGAAGTGTCGGAGCGACGAGCATGTAGTGCTATGGGCTTCGGACGGGCTTCTCATAGATACCAATCGAGGTGCGATCCTGATGTGGAACTGCGGATGCGTTTGAAAGAATTGGCAGAAAGCCGGGTAAGGTATGGGTATCGCCGGTTGCATATCCTGTTGCAGCGCGAAGGATGGCGCGTGAACCATAAACGCCTTTATCGACTGTATTGCGAAGAAGGTTTGTCGATCCGTACACGCAGTCCGAAACGCCGACACGCTTGTCGATATCGTTCGGGCCGATCAGAAGCAGATGGCATGAATGATGTTTGGGCAATGGACTTTATGTCTGACCGCCTGTTCGACGAGAAACCGTTCCGGATTCTGACCGTGGTTGACTGCTTTACGAGAGAAGCTCTCGCGACTGCTGCGAGGACGAAATTCCGAGCCTATCAGGTGATTGAGGAACTGGATCGGCTGGCGCGAATCAGAGGCAAACCACGCAGTATTCGTGTCGACAACGGCCCAGAGTTTGCCGGTCGACTGCTCGATCAGTGGGCCTATTTAAACAAGGTTGAGTTGGACTTCTCAAGGCCAGGAAAACCTACGGACAATGCATATATCGAGGCATTCAACAGTCGCCTGCGTCAGGAATGCCTGAACGCATCATGGTTCATGTCTATGAGCGATGCCAGGACCCGGATCAACCGATGGAAAACTGACTACAACGAAATCAGGCCACATTCGTCGCTCAAGAACTTGACCCCGAGCGAATTTGCGGCCCAACTGAACGAAACCCGAAAGGTCGCATGAAGCCCGGACCAGAAACGGGGTGAACACCAA
>NZ_JAGHRP010000032.1:0-1150 GCF_017743755.1 Shimia sp. R9_3
AACGGAGGAATCACATGGGCAACAAGCGACCCAAGCCAGAGGAAATTGTCACGAAGTTACGACAGGTTGAGGTCCTTACTGGGCAAGGTATGCCGCGTTTGGATGCGATCCGGCAAATTGGTGTGACTGAACAAACCTATTACCGCTGGAAGAAGAAATACGGTGGTATGGGCACAGACCAATTAAAAGAACTGAAACGTCTTCAGAAAGAGAACGAGCGGTTGCGCAGGGCCGTTTCCGATCTGACGTTGGACAAGCTGATCCTGGCGGAAGCTGCAAAGGGAGTGAAGGGCGTCCCGGAAACGGTCAGATGACCGTTTCAGCTCAGAACGGGCGGAGCCCCTGAGCCCCGCTCGTCGCCGAGCTTGTATTGATCGGGTGCGCGCTGAGTTGCACGTCTCGGAGCGTCGGGCTTGCCGCGTCCTGAGACAGCACCGATCCACTCAACGAAAGGTGCCAGTCGGTCGTCAGGATGACGACCTGCTTGTGGCCGACATGATCGAGCTGGCGCGTCAGTATGGTCGGTATGGCTATCGTCGCATTGCGGCCCTGCTCAGAGATGCAGGCTGGCATGTGAACGACAAACGGGTTGAAAGGCTGTGGCGACGAGAGGGGCTGAAAGTGCCAATGAAACAACCAAAGAAGGGACGGCTCTGGCTGAATGACGGATCGTGCGTACGGCTTCGGCCGGAACACCGCGATCATGTCTGGTCCTATGACTTTGTGCATTGCCGAACCGACGACGGGAAGGCTTTCCGCACATTGAACATTATCGACGAATACAGCCGGGAGTGTCTGGCCATCCGCGTGGATCGCAAGTTGAACTCGGGAAACGTCATCAACGCCCTGAGCGACCTGTTCATCTTGCGCGGCATCCCTTCGTTCATCAGATCCGACAATGGACCCGAGTTCGTCGCCCAAGCTGTCCGGGACTGGATCGCCGCTGTCGGCGCCAGAACCGCTTATATCGAGCCGGGGTCGCCCTGGGAGAACGGTTATTGTGAAAGCTTCAATGCCCGTTTCCGCGACGAATTTCTGAATGGTGAGATATTTTACAGCTTGCGCGAGGCCCAAATCCTGATCGAACAATGGAGAAAGCACTACAACACCAAACGACCGCATAGTGCACTGGGCTACCGCCCTCCGGCTC
>NZ_JAGHRP010000033.1:0-1119 GCF_017743755.1 Shimia sp. R9_3
GATGATCCCAACGAGCAGGCGCAGTCGATCACCTATGCTGACCTGCACCGCCGGGTCTGCCGCATGGCCAATGTGCTGGAAACCATGGGCGTGCGCAAAGGCGACCGCGTTGTGATCTATCTGCCGATGATCCCCGAGGCTGCCTATGCCATGCTGGCCTGCGCTCGCATCGGCGCGATCCACTCGATTGTCTTTGCAGGCTTTTCTCCTGACGCCCTCGCCGCCCGCATCAACGGCTGTGACGCCAAAGTGGTGATTACGGCGGATCACGCGCCCCGCGGCGGCCGCAAGACCGCGCTCAAGTCCAACACCGACGCGGCCCTCCTGCACACCAAAGACACCGTGAAATGCCTCGTTGTGAAACGCACCGGCGATCAGACCACCTGGGTTGACGGGCGTGACTATGACTACAACGAGATGGCGATGGAGGCGAATGACTACTGCAAGCCCGCAGAAATGAGCGCCGAAGATCCGCTGTTCATTCTCTACACCTCAGGCTCCACCGGCCAGCCCAAAGGCGTGGTGCACACCACCGGCGGCTATCTGGTCTATGCCTCCATGACCCATGAGTACACCTTCGACTACAAAGACGGCGACATCTTCTGGTGCACCGCCGATGTGGGCTGGGTCACGGGCCACAGCTATATCGTCTACGGGCCGCTGGCCAATGGCGCGACCACAGTGATGTTTGAAGGCGTGCCGACCTATCCGGATGCGTCGCGCTTCTGGCAGGTCTGCGAAAAGCACCGGGTGAACCAGTTCTACACCGCGCCAACCGCCCTGCGCGCGCTGATGGGGCAAGGCAATGAGTATGTGGAGAAATGTGATCTCTCCTCTCTGCGCATCCTTGGCACCGTGGGTGAGCCGATCAACCCGGAGGCCTGGACCTGGTACAACGACGTGGTTGGCAAAGGAAACTGCCCCATCGTGGACACCTGGTGGCAGACCGAGACCGGTGGCCATATGATGACCCCCCTGCCCGGCGCCCATGCCACCAAACCGGGTGCGGCTATGAAGCCTTTCTTTGGCGTCGCCCCTGTGGTGCTGGATCCGCAGTCCGGCGAGGAAATCAGCGGCAATGATGTGGAAGGTGTGCTGGCCATTGCCGACAGCTGGCCC
>NZ_JAGHRP010000034.1:0-1076 GCF_017743755.1 Shimia sp. R9_3
GCGATCACCAAACAGTTTGGTGACTTCAAAGCGTACGACGAAATCGACGGCGCGCCAGAAGAAAAAGCACGTGGCATCACCATCTCCACCGCGCACGTGGAATATGAAACCGAAGCACGTCACTACGCACACGTTGACTGCCCAGGCCACGCTGACTACGTGAAAAACATGATCACCGGTGCGGCGCAGATGGACGGCGCGATCCTGGTTGTGAACGCAGCCGACGGCCCAATGCCACAGACCCGTGAGCACATCCTGCTGGGCCGCCAGGTTGGCATCCCTGCCATGGTTGTTTTTATGAACAAAGTGGACCAGGTTGACGACGAAGAACTGCTCGAGCTGGTGGAAATGGAAATCCGCGAGCTGCTGTCTGAGTATGAATTCCCAGGCGACGACATCCCTGTGATCGCAGGTTCCGCTCTGGCGGCTCTGGAAGACCGCGACGACAACATCGGCAAAGAGAAAATCGCTGAGCTGATGGCGGCTGTTGACGAGTACATCCCACAGCCACCACGTGCGACTGACCAGCCGTTCCTGATGCCAATCGAAGACGTGTTCTCGATCTCTGGCCGCGGTACTGTTGTGACCGGCCGTGTTGAGCGTGGCGTGATCAACGTTGGCGACGAAATCGAAATCGTTGGCATCAAAGACACTCAGAAAACCACCTGTACCGGTGTTGAAATGTTCCGCAAGCTGCTGGACTCCGGTGAAGCGGGCGACAACATCGGCGCGCTGCTGCGTGGTGTTGACCGTGAAGCGGTTGAGCGTGGTCAGGTTCTGTGTAAGCCAGGTTCCGTGAACCCACACACCAAGTTCGAAGCAGAAGCCTACATCCTGACCAAGGATGAAGGTGGCCGTCACACCCCGTTCTTCGCGAACTACCGTCCACAGTTCTACTTCCGTACAACTGACGTGACCGGCACTGTTGAACTGCCAGCGGGCACCGAGATGGTGATGCCTGGCGACAACCTGAAGTTCAACGTTGAGCTGATCGCACCGATCGCAATGGAAGCCGGCCTGCGCTTCGCGATCCGTGAAGGCGGCCGCACCGTTGGTTCCGGTGTTGTGTCCAAAAT
>NZ_JAGHRP010000035.1:0-810 GCF_017743755.1 Shimia sp. R9_3
GGCTTTGTCAGGTTGTTGCCCCCCGGGCTCAGCTTGGCGTGAACGTTGCCACTCAGGGGGCCAATTGCGTTGCATAGCCAGCCCACAACTCGAAAGCATCGTTTCGCGCGTGGCGGTATGATTTGGCGGACAGGCGGTGGCGTCTTGGGCGGAATAGACAGGCAATCTGGTCATGAGCGGAGAGGAAGCGTTGCGCTTGCCTCGGGGATTTGAAGCGCCCCATTATCTTTTCTCGCCGTCGGGTGTGTCGGTGCGAGGCTTCGCTCCTGTTGTTCAGACCTTTGTGCTGGCGATGCTCGAGACCAGGCGCAATCTCCATTTTGGCGGCTCCATAGGAGCGAAGTTTGTCCGTCACCATAACACGCGGCGCGCCCCAACTTTTCAGAAGTTTGAGTAAAAACCGCCTGGCGGCGACCTTGTTACGCCGAGATTGGACGAGAATGTCTAGGACGTCACCGTTTGCATCGACCGCGCGCCATAACCAATGCGTCTTGCCTTTGATCCGGATGACAACCTCGTCGAGATGCCATTTGTCGGCCGGCGCTGGCCGGTCACGCCGGATATTTGCAGCGAACCCGTGGCCGAAGCGGTTCACCCAGTCGCGGATTGTCTCGTAGGAAACCGTGACACCCCGTTCCGCCAGAAGATCCTCCACGTCGCGCAGGCTCAAAGCGAACCGGTGGTAGGCCCAAACGGCGTATCCAATGACACTCTTCGGAAACCGAAAGCCTTTGATCCGCGACAAATCTTCGATGTTCAACATGGAAACGAAATATCCGGACGTTGCGACGTCAGCAACCTGACAAAGCC
>NZ_JAGHRP010000036.1:0-576 GCF_017743755.1 Shimia sp. R9_3
ACCGCCTGATCTCTGCCGGTGGCTCAGTTTACATCCATGACGGCGAGGGGGCTAATCGTCTGGAACTTGTCGATGTCGCACTTGCAGAGGTGAGTTTCTCGCAGGATGACACTTTCACGCGTCTGACATGGGAAGATGCGACGCATGGAACTACTCAGGCGAAGATCCATCGAAGTACCAATTTCGAAGAATTCGTATTCGCTGATGGGTCGACTGTTGGCCTTATCAGTTTTGGAAGCGGTGGTGTACGCCTGTCAGGCACTTCGGGCGATGATATTTTGACCGGTTCCGCAACAGGTGCGCGCATATTGTTTGGCGGTGAAGGTGATGATGTTTTGACCGCGACCTATCGAGGTGGCACTTCTGATCTCTTCGGTCAGGGGGGCAATGACACATACCGTCTGATCTCTGCCGGTGGCACAGTTTACATCAATGACGGCGAGGGGGCCAATCGTCTGGAACTTGTCGATGTCGCACTTGCAGAGGTGAGTTTCTCGCAGGATGACACTTTCACGCGTCTGACTTGGGAAGATGCGACGCATGGTATTACTCAGGCGAAGATCCATCGAAGTACCA
>NZ_JAGHRP010000037.1:0-566 GCF_017743755.1 Shimia sp. R9_3
GGGCGATGACCTTCTGACCGGTTCCGCAACAGGCGCGCGCATTTTGTTTGGCGGTGAAGGTGATGATGTTTTGACCGCGACCTATCGAGGCGGCACTTCTGATCTCTTCGGTCAGGGGGGCAATGACACATACCGCCTGACCTCTGACGGTGGCTCAGTTTACATCCATGACGGCGAGGGGGCCAATCGTCTGGAGCTTGTCGATGTCGCACTTGCAGAAGTGAGTTTCTCGCAGGATGACACTTTCACGCGTCTGACTTGGGAAGATGCGACGCATGGAACTACTCAGGCGAAGATCCATCGGAGTACCAATTTCGAAGAATTCGCATTCGCTGATGGGGCGACTGTTGGCCAAATCAGTTTTGGAGACGGCGGTGTACGCCTGTCAGGCACTTCGGGCGATGATATTTTGACCGGTTCCGCAACAGGTGCGCGCATATTGTTTGGCGGTGAAGGTGATGATGTTTTGACCGCGACCTATCGAGGCGGCACTTCTGATCTCTTCGGTCAGGGGGGCAATGACGCATACCGCCTGATCTCTGCCGGTGGCTCAGTTTACATCCATG
>NZ_JAGHRP010000003.1:0-523503 GCF_017743755.1 Shimia sp. R9_3
TGAAGGGCGACAGATCTTAAAGCCAACACAGGCCAAAGATCAAAAGCGTCGCGGGATGGAGCAGCCCGGTAGCTCGTCAGGCTCATAACCTGAAGGTCGTAGGTTCAAATCCTACTCCCGCAACCAAAAAATAGGTCGGATATCAAACACTTAACGCCCCAAGGGGCGCCGCTCGCGTTTTTGGGTCGGCAAGTGTGGAAGCAATGTGACGGCGCACTACCAGCGTTTTGCGGAAATACCGAAACACCTCTTAGGCAAGTCACGGTAACGCTTAACCAGAGTAAGTGTATCCTGACTTGTGAGAACTAGCTCTCAAACGGCTAAAGTGTGATGCGGAAAGTGAGGCGGGATGGATCGGAGAGTTCTGTTATGGTCCACCACGATCTGCGTGGCAGCGATCGTTTGTGGATTTTGGCTTTGGTTGAGCCCAAAAGAAAAAACGGACGATCAACTGGCTGTTGAATACTACAGAGCTTTGGATCTTTCGATTGAGGCCTTAGAAGTCCTGCTTGGCGAGGATCTGGTACCTTCCGATACATTTTCTGTGCAGACAATAAATGGACTAAGACCAGACGATACGCCTGAAAGTCGTGTGCGAAAACTGCTGACTTGGTTTGATCCTGTCGGACTGAATCCAATGAATATCATTTTCTATGACTCTGACTATCCCACAAACTATTGGAAAGTTCGTTTTCCGGGGTGCCAGCCAGGAGGATGTAGTCCTTTACTACAGCAAGTCGAATTGGTTCTCGCTAGTGAGGATGAGTGGTTCCAGTATCATGCTGGAAAACATCATTCAAAGAAGCGAGAGCTTGTTTTCGAGCCAGAATTGATCGGTTCATCGACTTATTATGCTGAAGTAGACGTACATTCTGATTTTGCGGACCGAGTCACCAAAATTGATCTCTTTGTTTACAGAAATTTTGTCGGAGAGTTGGAAATGCTGAGCAGCACTTTAACCAACGGTGGACCGACAGAGAGACGCCAGATTTACTATCGCCGAAAAATTCTGTCAGACGCAGGAAATACGTTGTCTGAAGACGGCTAGTGCACAACTTTGGTAAGGTAATCTGTGATTGTGCGCAGGATGTAGGCTGAGTGGCTGAGAGGTCCTGCGTCGGGTACCCCCGAAACGCCGACTAGAGAGACTTTCCGATCATATGTCTGCCGAGAGGCTTCTGTCGAATGCCATTTTCCTGACGACGCCCCTCGCGCCTTTGAGTAACATAGCAAAGGGCTTAGCACAGAGTGTGTTTCGAAGGTGGTTCTTGATCAAGGGTGGACCATCATCCCAACACATAATCACAGAGACAACCCGAGCGCGCCCTTCACCTCGTTCTTGCGCTACTAACCAACGCAATGCCGATCAAAAGAGGCGCCAAGAGGCTCTCAACCCTGCGGCTCACTCGCCCTCTTCCAGAAGATGTTGCAGCCGGCCGCGCCAGTCTTGTCGGGAAGAGCCGGATTTGCCGATGGATTGAAACCCGAAATAGAGATGCAGGATTACATCTGCCAGCTCTTCTCTATAGGCTGCGGTTTGGCCTACGTCCTTGGCTTCCAGAACCGACAAGATACCACCGCGCAGTCGGTCTGCCATGTCTTGTGTCTTGCGGGCGACATCGGGGTTTTCGGGGGCGACCTCGACCATGGCGTTACAGATAAAACAGCCAAAGCTCGATTTATCAGAGGGGGTAAACATCGGCATCAGGCAGTCTGTGGCGGAGCTCTCTTCGCATCCTCGCAGGATGCCAAGTGTGGTGGTCACGACCGTCTGATCATAGCGTTCCAGTGCCGCCTGATAGACGCTCTCCTTATCCTCAAACGCCTTGTAGAAGCTCCCGCGGGTCAGGCCCATCGCGGCAAGCAGATCCGGCAAGTTGGTCGCTTTGTAGCCCTGACGCCAGAATATCTCCATGGCACCATCCATCGCCTGGTCGATGTCAAATTCCCTAGGTCTCGCCATTTGCCTCTCGTCTTTCCAAATGTGTCTGTGTGCTCACATCGATGTGATTTGTACCATTCGGTTCCCAATGTTACATCATTCCCCATAAGGAACCAAGTAGTTCCTAACGAGATCCAAAACGCTAAGGAGTTTCCAAATGCAAATCTTCAAGACACTGGTTACCGGCGCAGCTCTGTCTGTTGCTCTCGCAACGTCTTCCATCGCCGCAGGCGTTGAACTGAACGCAAGCTCCACCGGCCTGGCGCTGCAGGGCTACGACCCGGTTGCCTATTTCACCCAAGGTGAGCCAACCAAAGGCGACTACCGCATCTCTTCCATCTACAACGATGCGACTTACCGCTTCGCTAACGAAGAGCACAAAGCTGCTTTTGAAGCAGATCCAGAAGCCTACCTGCCTCAGTACGGCGGTTACTGCGCCTTTGGTGCGGCCATGGGCTTCAAATTTGACGGTGATCCAGAGTACTGGAAAATCGTTGACGGCGAACTGTTCCTGAACCTGTCCCAAGACATTCAGGTGCGCTGGGAAGAAGACGTCCCTGGCTTCATCGAGCGCGCAGACACCAACTGGACTGACATCGCTGACAAAGCACCGGAAGCCCTTCAATAACCCCTGACGACTTCCTTCTTCCCCCCGAGCCCCTGCCTTCCCCGGCAGGGGCTTTTTTTGTGCCTGAAGGAGCTCGTTGATGTGTATGTGGCGGGGGAGAGTGGCGACCCCGGCAGGATTCGAACCTGCAACCTGCCCCTTAGGAGGGGGCTGCTCTATCCAGTTGAGCCACGGGGCCGTGGTGTATGTGTTCTAGCGGTGATGTTTTGGAATGTCATGGGCGATGTTTGGTACTTGTTACGCGCCCTCGGCCGCTTCAGGCCTTTTTAGAAAATTCCGCCACCACTTGGGCATAGACTTCACGTTTGAACGGCACGATGTTGTCGACCAAATCATCGACCGGCAGCCAGCGCCATTCGGAAAACTCCGGATGATCCACCGCGATATTCACATCATGATCGGTGCCGTGAAAGCGCAGGAGAAACCACTTTTGTTTCTGTCCACGAAAGCGGCCTTTCCAGATGCGCGGCACGATGTCATGCGGCAGGTCATAGGCGATCCAGTCTGCGGTTTCCGCTTCGACCGTCACCAGATCTGCAGAGACGCCGGTTTCCTCTTCGAGCTCACGCAGGGCGGCGTCTTTGGCGCTTTCGCCTTTGTCGATCCCGCCTTGTGGCATCTGCCAGGCAGGGACCTCGCTGTCGAGGCGCTGGCCAACGAACACATGGCCGTCGCCATTCACCAGCATCACACCCACGTTTTCACGGTAGGGCAATTTTGCGATCTCTTCCGGTGTCATAGCGGGCTCCCTGACTTGATGGCGTCTCACTGGTATCGCCCCGGAAAGAGGGTCGCAAATGAAAACAGCCCCGCGGGGGCAGGGCTGTTTCGGTTTCCAGAGTTCGGGCCTTATTCGCCGTAAGGCACCCAGATGTTTTTGACCTCGGTTGCGGCCTGCAAGAAGGCGCGCCCTTCGCCATCAGGGCTCTGCCAGTCACGGGCAGCGCCGTTGTTGATCCAGGTGCGCTTCAGGTTGCCCGCGCTTGCGGCCTCAATCTCCTGCGCCAAGTCGGTGCTGGAGAACGACCAAACCGCATCAACGTCCAGATGCCCGGCCAGAGAGCCTGCGAGTTCCGCGTGAGAGCCTGTGAGGATGTTCACCACACCGGCTGGCACATCAGAGGTTTCCAGCACCTGATAGAAATCAGTCGCTGCCAGCGGGAAAGCCTCGGAGGCGACAAGCACGGCGCGGTTGCCCATTGCGATGGCTGGAGCCATGGCAGAGATCAGGCCAAGAAGCGGAGCTTCGTCAGCACAGAGCGCGCCAATCACACCGACTGGCTCCTTCATGGCGAGGGCGACGCCACGAATGGGCACGCCATGGGCCTGACCGTCGTATTTGTCGGCCCAGGCCGCGTAGGTGAAGAGACGGCTGATCGCGACGCCGACTTCGCTTGCGCCATCTTTGCCACCGGTCAGAGCATCGATGCGGCGCGCGAACTCTTCGCGGCGAGCCGAGAGGTTTTCGGCGATGTAGTAAAGGATTTGCGCCCGCAGGTGGCCTGTGGTGCCAGACCAGCCTTTGGCCGCATGTGCAGCCTCGACAGCGTTGCGTACATCTTTGCGGTTGGCGATCGGGGCCTGACCAAGCAGTGCGCCGTTCTTGCCATAGATATTCTGGCTGTAGCCGCCATCCGGGCGTGCTTGTTTGCCACCGACATAGAGTTTGGGTGTGCGGTCCAGCGGATCCACCGGGCCTTTGTCACCGGTGAAGGCTTCAACCGGTTTGAGCGCTTTGGTGGTGCCTTTGGGCTTGGTGTAGGCGGCAAGCCCTTCCCAGCCACCTTCGCGGCCATAGCCACTTTCACGCACGCCGCCAAAGCCTGCAGCGGCATCAAAGAGGTTGGTTGCGTTCACCCAAACCACACCGGCGGCAAGTTTTGGCGCGATGTCGAGCGCAAGGTTGACGTTCTCTGTCCACAATGTCGCGGCGAGGCCATAGCGCGTGTTGTTGGCCAGCTGCACCGCCTCAGATGGTGTGCGGAAGGTGGTGGAGACGAGTACCGGGCCAAAAATCTCTTCCTGCATCAGCTTGGAAGAGGGCGCGAGGCCGGTGATCAGCGTTGGTGGGTAGAAGCAGCCTTCCACAGGCATGTCGATGGCGGCTTGGTAGGTTTCACCCTCTGTGTTGCTTGCGACCATCTCGGTGATGGTTTGTAACTGCACCGGATCCACCACAGCGCCCACATCAATGCATTTGTCCAGCGGGTTGCCAATGCGCAGCCCGTCCATGCGCGCCTTCAGCTTGGCGTGGAAGCGCTCGGCAATGCCTTCTTGCACCAGCAGGCGGGACCCTGCGCAGCAGACTTGGCCCTGGTTGAACCAGATCGCATCCACCAGACCTTCGATGGCGCTGTCGATGTCTGCGTCTTCAAATACGATGTAAGGCGATTTGCCGCCGAGCTCCAGCGTGAGGGATTTGCCGGATCCAGCAGTGGCTTCGCGGATGCGCTTGCCCACTTCCGTGGAGCCGGTGAAGGCCACTTTGTTGACATCGTCATGCGTGGTGATCATTTCGCCCACAGCACCGTCGCCGGTTACGATGTTGACCACACCCGCAGGCAGGCCCGCCTGTTGGCAGATGTCTGCGAACAGCAGCGCTGTGAGGGAGGTGTATTCCGCAGGTTTCAGCACCACAGTGTTGCCCATGGCAAGCGCCGGGGCCACTTTCCATGCCAGCATCAGCAGTGGGAAGTTCCACGGGATGATCTGGCCGCAAACACCAAGCGCTTGAGCGTTGGGTAACTCTGCTTCCATCAGCTGCGCCATGCCCGAGTGATAGTAGAAATGGCGCTGCACCAGCGGGATGTCGATATCCCGGCTTTCGCGGATCGGCTTGCCATTATCCAGCGTTTCCAGAACAGCAAACAGACGTGCGTGTTTCTGCAGCAGGCGCGCAATGGCATAAAGGTATTTGGCACGGCCATGGCCGCCAAGGCCTTCCCATTTGCCCTGTGCCTTGCGCGCGGCTTTAACCGCGGCATTGACCTCTTCTTGGGAGGCTTGCGTCAGGTCTGCCAGTGTTTCGCCATTGGCGGGGTTCTTGGATTGGAAATCCTTGCGCGGTGCGGTCCAAGTACCGTCGATGAAGTGACCAAAGGCCGCGCCCTGATCGACGATCCAAGCCAGCGCATCTGCGGCGCTTTCCGGGGCAGGGCCATAATCCATGGTCTCAAAAATCTCTTTTACGGTCATCGTGTCAGCCTTTCTCGGATCAAGCCATCGCGTGGCGGTAGGAGGCCGAGTATTGGCCGGTGACGTGGTGTTCGAGCTGGCGTTCGATGTCGCCGAGCAGGGAAGATGCGCCAAAGCGGAAGAGGTCAGGCTGCAACCAGCGGTCTCCCAGCTCGTCCTTGATCAACGACAGATAAACGAGCGCGTCTTTGGCTTTGGAAATGCCGCCCGCAGGTTTGTAGCCCACGCGGAAACCTGTGCGCTCATAATAGTCACGGATCGCGCGGACCATCACTAGGGTGACGGGCAGGGTCGCGTTCACGCTTTCCTTGCCGGTGGAGGTCTTGATGAAATCAGCGCCTGCCATCATGCAGACAAGCGAAGCCTTTGCCACATTGCGCAGTGTGCCCAGTTCGCCAGTCGCCAGAATGGCTTTCACATGAGCATCGCCACAAGCTTCGCGCATGTCTTTCATCTCATCATACAAAGCCTGCCAGTTGCCTTGCAGCACGTGACGGCGCGTGATGACGATGTCAATTTCTTCAGCACCTGTTTTTACGCTTTCGCCAATCTCAGCGATGCGCAGATGATATGGAGAAAGGCCCGCAGGAAAACCGGTGGACACCGCCGCCACAGGAATGCCGGTGCCTTTGAGGGCATTTACGGCGGTTTCGACCATATCGTGATACACGCAGACAGCACCAGTGGTTAGGCCTTCCATGCCAAGTGCGGCCAGCAGGTCGGCGCGGACCGGCTGGGCGGCCTTGGCTGCAAGGCGTTCAACGCGGCCTTCCGTGTCATCCCCGGAAAGCGTCGTCAGGTCGATCAACGAAATCGCTTTGCACAACCACGCCGCCTGATAGTCTTTTTTGACAGACCGGCGGCCCGGCAGCGTCTTGGCGCGGCGTTCAATAGCTGAGGTGTTGGCCTGCGCACTGCGCACCCAGTCCAGATCCAGCGCCATGCCGGGGTTGCGCGGCTCCAATGCGGTGGGCAGCTGATGCCCTTCGGAGGTCAGTGTTGACGTAGCCATCGGCCTATCCTGTTGCGAAAAACAGGCTTCAAAATGCCCTACAACATGAGTGCTTGGCAAGGCATGGCGGGGCGCATTTGCTCGTTTTTTGACCATATGGTCAGGTAAAAGGTGCGAATAAGTCGCAATAGCGTTGACATACTTGAGAATGGTTCTCATATTCAATCTGAACTGGTGAATGAGGGCAGAATGCGATTCTCTCGGCGTGACTTTATTTTGACAACCACAGCGGCAAGCTTGGGTGCTGCAATGCCCGCATTCGCTGCGGGTAAGCTGCAAGTTGTGGCCACCACCGGGATGATTGCAGACACGGCGCGCCGCATTGGCGGAGACCTAGTCGCGGTAAAGGGGCTGATGGGGCCGGGTGTTGATCCGCATGCTTACCGCCAGACACGCACCGATATCGTGGCGCTGACCAAGGCGGACCTTGTGTTGTGGCACGGCCTCTATCTCGAAGCGCAGATGGAAGAGTTTTTCCACAAGCTGGAGAAGCGCGGCACCGTTGTTGCTGTGACTGACACATTGCCAAAGGCGCTTCTGCGCGGCCACGACGACTATGAGGACAAATTTGACCCTCATGTGTGGATGGATCCGAAGCTTTGGGTGTTCGTCGCAGAGCGTATCCGCGACGCACTTACAGAAAAGATGCCGGAAGCCGCCACGCTGTTTGAGGCCAACACCGTAGAGTTTCTGGCGGAGCTTAATGCGTTGAGTGACTATGCGGCCAATGCGTTGACCTCCGTGCCGCAAGGGGCGCGCATTCTGCTGACAGCCCATGATGCCTTTGGGTATTTTGGTCAGGCCTATGGGTTTGAAGTTATGGGCATCCAAGGCATTTCAACCGAGTCAGAGGCCGGTTTGAACCGGATTGGCGAGCTGGTTGATATGCTGGTCGCGCGCAAGATCGGTGCCGTATTTGTCGAAAGCTCCGTCTCTGACCGTTCGATCCGCGCCCTTGTTGAAGGCGCGGCGGCCAAGGGCCATGAGGTTGCGATTGGCGGTGAGCTTTACTCGGATGCCATGGGGGCGGAAGGCACCTATGAAGGCACCTATGTCGGGATGATTGACCACAACATCACCGTGATTTCACGGGCGCTTGGCGGACAGGCGCCGGTGCGTGGGATGTCTGGTGATCTGACGGTCGGGTCATAAGGAGAAAGAGATGAGCGTTTCCCTGGCAGCAAACGAGGGTGTGGCGCCCTCATCTTCTTCTGTTTCTGACAGCCCGCTGGCGATCCGTGGCATGACCGTCTCTTACGGTCAGAAACCCGTTGTGTTTTCGGTAGATATGACTGTTGCCGAAGGCTCCATGACCGCGATCATCGGGCCAAACGGCGCGGGTAAATCGACCCTTCTGAAGGCCGCTTTGGGCATTGTGTCGCCTCTTGCGGGGCAGTCGACCGTCTTTGGCAAGCCGCTCAAGTCGGCGCGACACAGCATTGCTTATGTGCCACAGCGCGCCAGTGTGGATTGGGATTTCCCAACCCGAGTGATTGATGTGGTGCTTATGGGGCTGTCCCGAGAGCTGGGCCTGCTGCGCCGCATTCGCCCGCACCATATGGACAAAGCACGCGCCTGTCTGGAGCGCGTGGGAATGACCGAATTTGAAGAACGCCAGATTGGCCAGCTTTCCGGTGGTCAGCAACAGCGCGTGTTCCTTGCGCGTGCCTTGGCCCAAAACGCCGATCTCTATCTGCTGGATGAGCCTTTCGCAGGCGTAGATGCAGCAACCGAAAAAGCCATCATCGACGTTCTCAAGGCGCTGCGTTCTGAGGGAAGAACCGTGGTGGCTGTGCATCACGACCTGACCACTGTTCCCACCTATTTTGACCGTGTGTTCCTGATCAACACCCGCAAAGTTGCCGAAGGCACTGTGGCAGAAGCCTTTACACCAGACACCCTCCACAAGACCTATGGTGGACGTCTGGCAACCGGGCAAATCGATCAGCTGGAACTCGCGGCAGGCTAGCCCATGTTGCTTGACGCTCTGACTTTACAGCTTGGCTATAACGCCACGCTGGTGACTGTGGGTGCCACTTTGCTGGGTGTCGCATCCGGCGTCACCGGAACCTTTCTCTATCTGCGCAAACGTGCCTTGGTCAGCGATGCGATCAGCCACGCGACCCTGCCCGGTGTCGGGCTGGCCTTTATTGTGATGGTGCTGCTTGGGGGCGACGGGCGGTCGTTGCCTGGCCTGCTTATGGGAGCCGCGCTTTCGTCGTGGATCGGGCTGCTGTGCGTCAACTTGCTGACCCAGCGCACCCGGCTTTCTGAGGACGCCGCTATTGGCGCAGTGCTTTCGGTGTTTTTCGGCTTTGGTGTTGTCTTGCTGACGGTCATCCAGACCATGGGCAGCGGGCGTGCCGCAGGGCTTGAGGGCTTCCTGCTCGGAGCCACGGCAGGCATGTTGTTTAACGATGCGCTGGTTATCGCCATAGGTGGCGCGCTGACGCTTCTGGCGGTCGTGATCCTGCGCCGCCCAATGACGCTGCTGGCATTTGATCCCGAATATGCGGCCGCGCGCGGGTTGAATGTGCAACGCATGGATCTGGCGATCATGGCGCTGGCCATGGCTGTTACGGTGATTGGTTTGAAAATTGTCGGGCTGATCCTGATTGTCGCGATGCTGATTATCCCGCCGGTCACGGCCCGTTTCTGGACCGACCGGACCGACCATATGACGCTGATCGCTGGTCTTGCCGGCGGTGCTGCCGCGTGGATCGGAGCCAGCCTTTCGGCTATTGCGCCTGCGCTGCCCACCGGTCCGATCATCGTTTTGGTCAGTTTTGCGCTCTTTGCTCTGTCGCTTCTGCTCGCGCCCAATCGCGGTCTGCTTGCCGTCGGGATCCGCCATAATCGGTTCCAGCGCCGGGTCCATCTGCGGCAGGGGCTGTTGGCTTTGGCACAGGGGCAACCGATCTATGAGGCCTATACGCTGCGTCTTTTGCGTCGCGCCGGATTGGCGCATGCGGATGGTGTCGCCACCGACACAGGCCGGGCGCGTGCCGCCAAGGCGCTTCGGGATGAAAAACGCTGGGAAACCGTGCGTCAGGATCAGGCCTTTGAAAGCGCCGCCGCGCTTTATGACGGGCTGCGCGATATCGAAACCGTGCTGACCGCGGATCAGATCGCCGAGATTGACCACCGGATTGGTGGCCCCAAAGAGGTACAGTCATGAGCGGTGCGGAATTTGTCCCTCTGTCGCTCACACCGATGTTGATCGGTGTGCTGTCAGCCATCGCTTGTGCGCTCCCCGGCAACTTTCTTTTGCTGCGCAAACAGGCCTTAATCGGAGATGCCATCTCCCATGTGGTTTTGCCGGGTATTGTCACCGCCTTTCTGCTCACCGGGATCGTGGCGGCCGTGCCAATGATGCTTGGCGCTGCCGGTGCGGCCGTTGTTGCCGTGGTGATGATCGAGGCCATCCGCCGTTTGGGCAATATCGAGCCTGGGGCCGCCATGGGGCTCACCTTCACCACGCTTTTTGCGGCTGGTGTTTTGTTGCTGGAACAAAGCGACACCTCAGGCGTGCACCTGGATGTGGAACACGCGCTTTATGGCAATCTGGAAAGCCTGATCTGGCTGGATGCGATTGGCTGGGAAAGCCTGTTGGACCCAGTGGCGCTTGCGGGTTTGCCACCAGAGCTGGCCCGCGTTGCCATCGCTCTATTCGGGGTGGTCGTGTTTCTTTGGCTGTTTTGGCGGCCCTTGGTGCTTTCCACATTTGATGAGAGCTTTGCGCAGTCTATGGGCGTGCCAACCACCGCGCTTGGCATCGCTGTGGTGATGGTCTCGGCATTGGCTGCTGTGGCGGCCTTTGATGCGGTGGGGTCGATCATTGTGATCGCCATGTTCATCTGCCCGCCCGCCGCCGCGCGGCTGATGACCAACCGCCTTGAGCATCAAATAGCATGGAGCGTGGTGTTTGCGGGTCTCTCCGCTGTTCTTGGCTACGTGCTGGCAGGATACGGGCCTTTGTGGATCGGGTTTGAGGACGCGGTGAGCGCGGCAGGCATGATCGCCGCGGTGTCCGGTATTATCCTGGCCGTTGCGGCCCTCTGCGCGCCCCACCGCCATCGAACAGGCGCGCCTGCTCGCTAAAATTTTAAACCTGATTAAAAAACTCTGATTGACCTTTCTTACTGTTTCAGTAAGAAAAAAACACTCATCTTGCGCTGATCCTGTGCGAAAGCCGAATCGAAAGCGGGTGAAGAGACTGTGCCTACATCTGGAAGGCGAAATGCGATGTCACGCGAAGAAAATAAGAGTTCAAATATGACCGACCGCTTTGACGCAAACACTGTGCAATCGACGCCGATCCATGACGCTGAGAGTCTGACCGATGGCGGAAATCTGGCGCGCATTCGGCTGAATGAAGCAGAATACACCTTGCGCATCACGCGACAGGGCAAGCTGATCCTCACCAAGTGATTTGAGCCCGCTATGATCGTTTGCCACTGTATGAATATTTCGGATCACGAGATCCATGCAGCCATCGATTGGATGCGGGCCTCGGACCCCTCTGCCCTGATCAACCCAGGGAAGGTCTACCACGCATTGGGCAAGGCGGCGGATTGCGGCGGCTGTATGCCGCTGTTCCTCGACACAATGCGCAAAAATGATAACCTCTCCGTACCGGCGCATTTGCGCAGTCTGCGCAAGCCACAGGCGGAGGAGACACCCATTGAAAGGCAATCCAGAAGTAATTGAATACCTAAATAAATCTCTAAGACATGAATTGACCGCTGTTAGCCAGTATTGGCTGCACTATCGCCTCCAGGAAGATTGGGGGTTGATCCATATGGCCAAGAAGAGCCGCGAAGAATCCATCGAAGAGATGGAACACGCAGACAAGCTCATCGCCCGCATTATTTTCCTGGGCGGCCATCCAAATCTCCAGAAGCTAGATCCGCTCCGCATCGGCCAAACGCCGTTGGAAACCCTTGAGTGTGACCTGGCGGCTGAAGAGAGCGCCCGCGCGCTTTATACCGAGGCGCGTAAGTTCTGTCAGAGCGTCGATGATTTTGTTTCCATGGAGCTGTTTGAAGATCTCCTGCAGGATGAGGAAGGGCATATCGACTTTCTTGAAACACAGATCGATCTGCATGAACGCATCGGGGCAGAGAAATATGCCCATCTCAATGCCGGAAAGATGGATCAGGACGACTCCTGATCCCGCGCAATCATGCTCACAAACATCGGCACCTTTCGCCCCGAGAGGTGTCGTTTTGTTTTGACGTTGCGTCCGGCCTTTTGTAAGCATCGCCCAAACCGTTGGGGTGTCCCACTTGTTGGGGCTGAGAGTCGCGCTTGCGTAAACCCATCGAACCTGATCCGGGCAATTCCGGCGGAGGGAACGGTGTCAAAGAAGATGACGTTTTTGCCGTGCGGAATCCCGTTTGAGAACTGGGAGGCGCCATTTTGGCACGTATCGCTTTGACAATTGCCGGCTCTGACAGCGGCGGCGGCGCAGGCATTCAGGCAGATTTGAAAGCGTTTTCCGCGCTGGGCACCTTCGGCACCAGCGTGATCTCCGCCGTGACAGCGCAAAACACCCAAGCCGTAACGGCCGTGCATCCGATCCCGCTTGATGTGGTGTGTGCACAAATTGATGCCGTGCTTTCTGATATGGACGTCAACGCCATCAAAATCGGCATGCTGGCGACACCAGAGATCATTCAAACGGTGGCCGAGGCGATCAAGGACTTCAAAGGCCCTGTGGTGCTCGACACTGTGATGATCGCAAAATCCGGTGACGCGCTTTTGGCCGATGAAGCGGTGGCAACACTTCGTGAGGTTTTGGTGCCACGCGCGACGGTGATCACACCCAACCTCCCAGAAGCCGCGCGGCTTCTTGACCAAACTTCTGCTGCAGATGATGCGGCGATGGTGGCACAGGGGCAGGCGCTTTGCGCGCTGGGCGCACAGGCGGTACTGATGAAAGGTGGCCATGCGAGCGGGGAGATTTGCCGGGATTTTTTGATGACACCTGAAGGCGTTGCCGCCGAATTTACCGCGCCGCGCAAGCGTACCCGCAATACCCATGGCACCGGATGCACCCTGTCGTCCTCGGTTGCGGCAGGCTTGGCTAAGGGGCTGAACCTTGAGGATGCTGTGAGCGAAGCGCACGCCTATCTACAGGGCGCGATTGCTGCGGCTGATGATCTCAACATCGGCAAGGGCCACGGGCCGCTGCACCATTTCCACCGGGTTTGGCCTGCATGACACTTTATTCCGTCATAGGTGCGGGCGTGGCTGGATTGGCCGTGGCCACCGAGCTTATGGAGCGCGGGGCCGAGGTGCAGGTATTTGATCCTGCCGGACCACCTGGCCACCATGGCTGTAGCTGGTGGGCCGGGGGCATGCTTGCGCCATGGTGTGAATATGAAAACGCCGAAGAGCCTGTCTTGCGGCTGGGGCGGGAGGCGATCGACTGGTGGGCCAAACGGACCCCTGTCACCAAATCAGGCACTTTGGTTGTGGCCAACAAACGGGATTTGCCGGACCTGCGCCGCTTTGCCCGCCGCACGGAACAGTTTGTCGAGGTGGGGCGTGAAAAAGTCACCGAGCTGGAGCCTGATCTGCACGGTTTTGGGCAAGGCCTTTTCTTTGAGGGTGAGGCGCACCTCAACCCGCGGCAGGCGCTTCAGGATCTCTACCGGGGTCTCAAAGACAAAGGTGTCATCTTTCACAAACGTCTTGCGCCAGCGACGTTGGAAAACGCCATCGACTGTCGTGGCCTGTCCGCGCGCGAATATCTCTACGATCTGCGCGGGGTGAAGGGCGAAATGCTCATCATCCGCTGCCCTGATGTAGAGATCACCCGCCCGGTGCGCCTGCTGCATCCGCGTATCCCGCTCTATATCGTGCCGCGCGGCGAGGGGATCTACATGCTTGGCGCCACGATGATTGAAAGCGAAGACAGCAGCCGCATCACCGCGCGTTCCATGCTGGAAATGCTGAGCGCGGCATATGCGCTGAACCCGGCTTTTGGCGAAGCCGAAGTTCTGGAAATTGGCGTCGATCTGCGCCCAGCGTTCCCTGACAACCTGCCACGCATCCGCCGCTTGGGTCGGACAATCTACGCCAATGGGCTTTACCGCCATGGATACCTGCTCGCACCAGCCTTGGCGCGCGGCGTGGCAGATCTGGCGCTTCACAACACACATTCGGAGATGGTCGATGAAGATCGTGCTTAACGGAGAGGCGCGCGATGTTGCCGCCACCACACTTGCTGCGCTTTTGGAAGAATGCGGTTTCTCGGGCCGCGTGGCGACCTCTCTCAACGAAACCTTTGTGCCGGCCACCATGCGCGATGCTCAGGCGTTGAATGATGGCGACCGCATCGAAGTTGTCGCACCGATGCAGGGGGGCTGAACCATGAGAGCGTTTTATGGCGTTGACCTGCCAAATCCGCTGATGCTGGGCACCGCGCAGTATCCAAGCCCAGCGATCCTTGAAGAGGCTTTCCGCACGAGTGGGGCTGGCGTGGCCACGGTGTCTTTGCGTCGCGAAGGGGCAGGCGGCACCGGGCAGACATTCTGGAAAATGATTCAGGATCTGGGTGTGCATGTGCTGCCCAACACCGCGGGCTGTCACACCGTTAAAGAGGCTGTCACCACCGCCCATATGGCGCGTGAGGTCTTTGACACCAAATGGATCAAGCTTGAGCTCATCGGCCATACCGATAGCCTGCAGCCTGATGTGTTTCAGCTCGTTGAAGCTGCGCGCATTCTGTCAGAAGACGGTTTTGAAGTGTTCCCCTACACTACAGAAGATTTGATTGTGGGCGAGCGCCTTCTGGAGGCGGGCTGTGAAGTGCTGATGCCATGGGGTGCACCCATTGGGTCCGGCCGGGGCCTCAACAACATCTACGCCCTGCGCGCCATGCGGGCCGAATTTCCGGATGTGCCTCTGGTGGTGGATGCAGGCATTGGCCTGCCGTCCCATGCGGCGGCTGCCATGGAGCTGGGCTTTGACGCGGTACTGCTCAACACCGCTGTGGCCCGCGCCGGAGATCCTGCGGCCATGGCCAAAGCCATGATGCTGGCCGTCGAAGCTGGGCAAGCCGCGCTTGAGGCCGATCCCATTGAGGCGCGCGATATGGCCGAAGCCTCCACGCCGGTTATTGGAAAGGCCTTCCTGTCATGACGCTTGATCGTTTCTATCCCATTTTTGATGACGTGAGCTGGCTTAAGCGGATGTTGCCGCTTGGTGTGAAACTTGTGCAGTTACGCATCAAGGATCAGCCAGAGACACATGTGCGCGCCCAGATTGCCGAAGGCCAGGCGCTCTGTCGCGAATATGGCGCGGTGCTGGTGATCAATGATTACTGGAAGGCGGCGATTGATCTGGGCTGTGAGTGGATTCACCTCGGGCAGGAAGATCTGGACGACGCTGATCTGAAAGCGATCCGCGAAGCTGGTCTCAAAATGGGCGTGTCGACCCATGACGATGATGAGCTGGAACGGGTTTTGGCGATGGCGCCAGACTATGTCGCGCTTGGCCCAGTCTATCCGACCATTCTGAAAAAGATGAAATGGCACCAACAGGGCCTGCCCCGCGTGACCGAATGGAAAGCCCGCTTGGGTTCTGTGCCGCTTGTCGGTATCGGCGGCATGTCTGTCGAGCGCGCGCAGGGCGTGTTTGAAGCCGGAGCTGATATCGTTTCCGCAGTGACCGACATCACGCTCAATTCCGACCCGGAAGCGCGCGTGCGTGCATGGTTGGAGGTCTCAAGGTGAGCCGCTACGCGCGCCAGATGATCTTGCCTGAGGTTGGCGAAGCCGGGCAGGAAAAGCTCGCCGCCGCTCATGTGCTGGTGATCGGCGCGGGTGGTTTGGCTGCCAGCGCTCTGCCGCTTCTGGCAGGGGCGGGTGTGGGTCGCATCACCATTGTGGATGGGGACCGCATAGAGCGCTCCAATTTGCACCGCCAAACTCTGTTCACTGAGCGGGACGAAGGTTTGCCCAAGGCCGAGGTGGCCGCTGCGCGCTGCACTGCGATCAATGGTGATATCGCGGTTGAGGCCGTGGTGGCGACACTTACCCCTGCGGTGGCATCGGTCATGGTCGAAGAGGCCACTCTGGTGCTCGACTGCGCTGACAGCTACGCGGTCAGCTACACCCTGAGCGATGTGTGTTTCGCGCAGGATGTACCTCTGATCACCGGCTCAGCCCTTGCGCTTTCGGGCTATGCTGCCGGTGTGTGCGGCGGAGCGCCCTCGCTGCGTGCGATTTTTCCGGAGGCCCCGCAAAACGCGGCCAGTTGCGCCAGCGCCGGTGTGCTGGGGCCAGTCGTAGCCATGATCGGCACACTGCAGGCGCAAATGGCGCTGTCTTCTCTGATAGGTTTGAGCCCGAGCCCGCTTGGCCAGATGGTGCAATATGACGCCACAACCCTGCGCAGCGCGTCGTTCCGCTTTGACGGCGCGGCTGAACCGGCGCAGGCGTTTCCCTTCGTCAGCCCGGATATGCTGGAATCGGCCGACACCATTGTCGAGCTGCGCGACGCCGATGAGGCCGGGATTCCAGCGCACCCCAATGCACGCCGGATCGACCCCGCAAAACTCAAAGAGACCTTGCCTGCAAACGGCACCGGCCGCCTCGCGCTGTGCTGTGCCACAGGTCTGCGTGCCTGGCGCGCTGCAGAATCCGCAACCGAATTTTGGCCCGGCGAGATCGTTCTCGTCGCGGCTTCCGCTTCTTAACTCGAGAGGGAGACGCATGAAGCACCTAGTGACTGCCCTGGCCATGTTGGCCGCCACCCCAAGCTTTGCCGCAGACAAGATGACCCTGCTGCTGGACTGGTTTGTAAACCCCGACCACGGCCCGATCATCATCGCCGAAGAGAACGGCTATTTTGCCGAGCAGGGGCTTGAGGTTGAGGTGATCCCACCAGCTGACCCCTCCATGCCGCCGCGCCTTGTGGCTGCTGGCCAGGCTGACCTCGCGGTTTCCTATCAGCCGCAGCTGCACCTGCAGATCCACGAAGGCCTGCCGCTCAAGCGCGTTGGCACCCTCGTGGCAACCCCGCTGAACTGCCTGCTGGTTCTGAAAGATGGCCCAATCAAATCCCCTGCCGATCTCAAGGGTAAGAAGGTTGGCTTCTCTGTGGCGGGTGTCGAAGAGGCCGTGCTTGGCGCCGTTCTGGGCAAATATGGCGTCACGACCGATGACATTGAGCTGGTCAATGTGAACTTTTCGCTGTCCCCATCCCTGATGTCTGGTCAGGTGGATGCTGTGATCGGCGCTTACCGCAACTTCGAGCTCAACCAGATGGACATCGAAGGTGCGCCAGGCACCTGCTTCTACATCGAAGAAGAGGGCGTTCCATCTTATGACGAGCTGATCTATGTGGCCAACCCGGACACCATGGATGCCGACAAAGTGGCGCGTTTCATTGCGGCAACCGAAAAGGCGACCCAGTATATCGTGAACAACCCGCAAAAAAGCTGGGAAATTTTCGCATCCACCTCCACCGAGCTTCAGGACGAGCTGAACGCGCGCGCATGGGTCGACACCCTGCCACGTTTCGCACTGCGCCCTGCAGGCTATGACGCTGGTCGTTATGCGCGCTTTGAGCAGTTCCTGCATGACAGCGGCATGATCAACAGCATCAACCCCGTGGATGCCATCACCATCGACGTGACCGCAGAATGACCGCGCCAGAGTATGGTCGTGGCTTCGCGCTGATGCGCGAGGCCACAGGGGAGGCATGGGGGGACTACACCCGCCATGCCTTCGTGGAAGGTCTCAAGGATGGCACCCTGCCGCGCGAAGCGTTTTTGCATTATCTGCGTCAGGATTATGTGTTTCTGATCCATTTCTCTCGTGCTTGGGCGTTGGCGGTGGTCAAATCTGAGACCCATGAGGAAATGCTCGCTGCGGTTGCCACGGTCAACGCATTGGTGGCTGAGGAAATGCAACTGCATGTCGGTATTTGCGAAGCGGCAGGCATCCCGCAGGATGAGCTTTTTGCAACGCCTGAACGTCCTGAAAACCTCGCTTACACGCGCTTTGTGCTGGAGGCCGGCTACTCAGGAGATCTCCTGGACCTTCTGGCGGCATTGGCCCCCTGTGTGATGGGGTATGGCGAGATCGGTGCGCGTTTGGGAAAGGAAAAAACCTCCGAGGCCTACGCAGACTGGATCGGCACTTATGCTGGCGAAGGGTTTCAAGGCGATTGCGCAGCGGTTGGGCAGCTTTTGGATAGCGCTTTGGAACGTCGTCTTGGCAAAGACTATGCAAACAGCCCGCGTTTCGCGACGCTGTGTGACAAGTTCCGCAAGGCAACCGAGCTGGAAGTCAGCTTCTGGCAGATGGGCCTGACCCCATGACCCACGCACCCGGCATCACGCTTAAGGGCACGGCCTCAATTGAGGGGCGGCAGCTTTTTGCACCTTTGTCTCTGACGCTGGATGCCGGGCGCTGGACCTGCCTTCTGGGCGGATCCGGTGTGGGTAAAACAACGGTTCTGCGCCTGTTGGCTGATTTGCCAACGGGCGCGGCTTTTGACGGCACCATTTCGGTCACGGATGGTGCGGGTGTTGCTGATCGTATCGCCTACATGGCGCAGGACGACTTGCTTTTGCCATGGGCCACGGTTGAGAAAAATATCATCTTGGGCACGCGTTTGCGGGGCCAGAAAGTGGATGACGCGCGGCTTTCCCGACTGCTCGACCGCTGCGGCCTGCGCGACCATCTCGGCAAACGTCCCTCCGAACTTTCCGGTGGTCAACGACAACGGGTCGCGCTTGCGCGCACTTTGATGGAAGACAAACCCATCATCCTGCTTGATGAGCCCTTTTCCGCCCTTGACGCGCAAACCCGCGCAGCCATGCAGGATCTTGCGGTCGAGCTTCTGGCCGGTCGCACGGTCTTGGTTGTGACGCATGATCCGGGCGAGGCCGCGCGGCTTGGACATGCCATCCACGTGATGACACCAGCGGGCCTGACCTCGGTTACGCCGCCCGAAACCGCCGTGCCGCGCGCAGTCGAAGCGATAAAAACCCTGACCTGCCAATCAGATCTCTTGCGTTTGTTGATGGGGCAGGCCGCATGAAAATCCTACCGGCCGTAGCCGCCACGCTCTTTGCGCTTGCCGTCTGGCAAACCATTGTCTCGCTCACCGAGCTGCCGCGGTTCATCCTGCCTGGCCCGATGTTGGTGGCGGAAACCTGGTGGACCAACCGCGCTGTGATTGCAGAACATACGTTGGTCACCGCCCAAGAAGTGCTGTTGGGTCTCGTAATTGGCACGGCGCTGGGCATTTTTACCGCGCTGCAGCTCGCCACATCCAAAACAGCGCGTTTGCTGGTGCAACCTATTCTGGTGTTCACACAAGCTCTACCGGTCTTTGCACTGGCACCGATCCTGACGCTGTGGCTCGGCTATGGGCTGTGGTCGAAGATCGCGATGGCGGTTCTGATCATCTATTTTCCCGTGACCTCAGCCTTCTTTGACGGGCTCATGCGCACACCGCCGGGCTATCTCGACCTCGCCAAAACCATGCAGGCCAGCCCGTCTCGTGTGCTTTGGCACATTCGCGTTCCCGCAGCGTTGCCTTCTTTGGGCGCCGGGGTGCGGCTGGCTGCGGTCTATGCGCCGATTGGCGCTGTGATCGGCGAATGGGTTGGGGCGTCAAAGGGGCTGGGCTATTTGATGCTGCTGGCCAATGGCCGTGCCAAGACCGACCTGATGTTTGCCGCAATGCTGACGCTCGGGGTGTTGTCTGTCCTGCTGTACGTTGTGATCTCCAAACTCACCAAACGTTTGGGGGATCGGGAGACCTGATTTTCCCAGCAATCCAACGGGCAATTGGTGCACGCCAGCATCGTTCACAAGTTTGAAAAATTGTGGTGGCAGACAACTTCTGCGCTATATGGTTAATCTTTCTTTAAGCACTCGCTGCCACTGACAGGTTAGCTTGCAAACCACGACTACTCCGCTGAGCGATTATGGCCCAACTGCGCACAACCAAAAGATTTCTTCGCCTGCGCAGTGGGACAGCGCTGGCCATTTTGCTGGTGGCCTCGTTGATTGCCCTTGTGGTTGCGCTCTCTGGACGCGACGCTGTGGAGACGCGCACAAATAACACCACCCGGATTGATGCCATCCTGCTATCGCTTTCAGAGATGTCGGTTGTGTTTCATCAAATTCAGGACGGAGAAAGCCAAAGCCAGAATCTCGTTTTGCGCGGACAGCTGCGTCGTGCGGCCCATAACGCGCAACAGGCCTTTGACGCTCTGTCGGGCCCAAACGTTGTAGAGAGTTTCTCGCCTGATGCGCAGGCCATCCTGACGCGCCCCAACATGAATCCGTTGATGGAGCTCGAAGAGGTTCTCTATCTGGCTGATGTGGTGGTCGCGGCAAGCGCCAGTGACACCTCTATCAACCTTGCAGCCAAATTGGCGTCTGATCTGTCTTTCCGTCTCATGCCGTTTTTCAACCGTGTGCGTCAGTCAGAGGTGGAAGCCGCGGAGGCCGCCGCGAATGATCAAGTGCTTTATGGTCTCGCAGCATTGCTGGTGACCCTTCTGGGCGTGGGTATTGCGATCCAATTCGCGCACCTTCCCATGGAGCGCTATGTGCTGGGCGCGCAGATGGAGATCGAACGAAACCAGCGCGCAGCCGAAGCTGCCTCAGAAGCAAAATCCATGTTCCTCGCCACGATGAGCCATGAAATCCGCACGCCGCTCAATGGTGTGCTGGGGCTTGCCGATGTGCTTTCTGATACGCAGCTGAACAAAGAACAGCGCCGTATGTTGGGAATGATTGCATCCAGCGGCCGGGATCTGCTTCAAATCATCAACGACGTGCTCGATCTCTCCAAACTTGAGGCAGGTAAATCGACGCTGGAGTTTGTGGATTTTGATCTCGAAACTCTTTGTCGCGAAACCACCGACTTGTTCTCAGGTCAGGCGATTGGGCGCGATGTAGAGCTTTCGGTCTCGGTGTCCCCGTCAGATGCTGGCTGGTATCTGCACGCCGCGCCAAGCGCCGTCCGTCAAGTGCTGAGCAATCTTGTGGGCAATGCCGTCAAATTCACCGAGAATGGCAAAGTCACCGTCCACCTTGAGGACATGTCCGGGCCGGAAGGCGCACCGCGCTTTGTGCGTATCGCGGTGAAAGACGAAGGGATTGGGATTTCGCCTGAAGCGGTGGATCGCATTTTCAACCAATTCGAACAGGCAGACACTTCCACCACAACGCGATTTGGCGGCACCGGCCTTGGTCTGTCTATCGTGAAGCGTCTCGCTGAAACCATGAACGGGCGGATCAATGTGCACAGTGTCTTGCACGAGGGGTCTGAGTTTGCACTCATAATCCCCGTGGCCAAAGCGTTGCACCGCAAGGAGCGCCCCCAAGTCATCAAAGACGCGCTGTTTGACAAATTTGTGCTGGTGGCCGACGACAACCGTGTCAATCAGATAGTTGCACAAAAGCTCTTGCAGAAACTTGGGTGCGAAGTGCGCTTGGCCGGAAACGGCGAAGAGGCTGTCAAACTTGTTCGCGACTGGATGCCGGATCTGGTTCTTATGGATGTGCGTATGCCTGTGATGGATGGGCTGGAAGCCACCCGCCAGATCCGGGCCGATCTCAGCATTCCCAACGCCCAAACCCTGCCGATTGTCGGTCTTTCAGCCAATGCGCTGGATGAACATGCAGATGCCAGCGCAATGGCGGGAATGAGCGGCTATCTTGAAAAACCGATCACGCGCGAAGCCTTAGTCGCGGAACTTCTGCGCCATTGGCCTGACACGCCACAGACGCAAGATCGAGAGGATCTCAGCGCATGACCTTCAAGCACTTTCTTCGCCCACTCGGATTGGCGGCTACAGTCTGTCTCGGTGCCACGGCTCTGAAAGCGGGTGAAGATCTCGCTTGGCTTTATACGTGGCGCGCAAGCACGCCAGATGCGTTTTCTGAGAGCTTTGTCAAAGAACACCCGGAAGGGTTGGTGATTGACACGTTTATGGTGCCAGACGAAGCCGAAGCCCGGCTGGCGGCCCAGAACACGGGTTATGACGTCTCAGTGCTGCCGGCCGAGATTGTGAAACGTCTGGCTGACATGGACGCTTTGATGCCGATCGATACGCCCGTGGCGATTGACTGGGAGGCGGCACCGGCGTCAGCCTCAGTCGCGCAAACTGATGCGCTGTCGCGGGTGGCAGACTACTATGTGCCCTATGTTTGGGGCACCACCGGACTTGTGATGGATGTGGAAGCCATCCGCGCGCGCCTGCCGGATGCCCCACTGGACAGCTGGGATCTGCTCTTTGATCCTCAAAACGCGGCAGCACTTTCTGATTGCGGCATTTCCATAATCGACTCGCCACAAGAGATCTTTTCCCTTGCTTTGCACCATCTGGGGCGTGATCCGCATGGGGTGACAACCGAAGATTTTGATGCGGGATTTGCCGCGCTAAAAGAGATTATGCCCCATGTGCGCCGCGTGTCCTACAAGCAGCTGGAGGAAATGAGCTCTGGTGACACTTGCCTTGGTCTGGTCTGGAGCACGGTGGGTCTGACATTGGCAAAGCATGCGCCCAAGTCAAATTACACCTATGTGGTGCCCAAGGAGGGCTCGCTCATCTGGTCCAATGTTCTTGTGGCGCCCAGGAGCGAGGAGGCCGATGCGCATCGTGGCGAATTGTTGGCCCATATCGTGTCGAAAGAGAATGCCGAAACCCTTGCCAACTATGTGCAGGCGATCCTTTCGCCCAAGACATTTACGGGAGATATGTCTACGGAGCAGGCAGCAATCGCACAGGCATCGCTGCCGGAGGGCCGTGACGATTTGATGTTCGCATTGCGACCGCTTTCCGGTCCAAAAAAATATGCCTTGGACAAGCGCTGGCGCCGTCTTCTCATCGGTCAGTAAGGGAGCTGTGACCGAGGGTTCTCAGCCTGTCTCAGTAAGACAGCGCCCCGTCAGCCTTGTTCAACATGACGCCCAGGATGGGCTTCACCTCAGACAGGATCTGCTCGACCTTGCGCACGTCCTCTGCTGTTGACACGCCGCCACCGGCAACAATCAAAACGGCGTCCACATTTGGGAGAAATCC
Source organism: Shimia sp. R9_3 (assembly GCF_017743755.1). Classification (NCBI taxonomy): domain Bacteria; kingdom Pseudomonadati; phylum Pseudomonadota; class Alphaproteobacteria; order Rhodobacterales; family Roseobacteraceae; genus Shimia; species Shimia sp. R9_3. The sequence continues at coordinate 22,847 of NZ_JAGHRP010000003.1, forward strand.
CAGGACATCGTCAAATTCCAGAGCCGGAGGCATGTCAAACAACATGAGGTCCGGGCAGAGCATTTCCTCAAGCTCCTCCAGAACGGTGCCGGTCATTTCATTTTGAAACAGCTCTGCGGAGTCCTCACTTGGGGTGTCATTCAGTGCCAGCGCCAGGTTGGGGCGCGCTTTGATTAGAAAGTTTTCCGGGGCAATTGTGCCGCTCAGGTAATCCGCCATCGAATCCGGCGCATCAAGGCCCAGGGTCTGGTCCAAACTCGGGGCGCGCAAATCCATGTCCAGCATCACGGTGCGCACCGTTTCAAGGCGCGCCATGGAAAATGCCAGATTCGCGCTGACAAAGCTGCTGCCACAGCCGCGCGTTGGGGCGGTCACCGCCACCCGGCTCCAGCCATGTTCGTTTAAGGCCTGCAACAGTCGGGTGCGCAGCATATCAAAGGCGGCATGCGCCTCATGTGACCGCGTTGCACTGATCATATGGTTTTGCGCCAAAACCGCGTCGTCGAGCGCTGCAACGATCAGGTTTCCCCAGAACACATCAGGGTCATGCAGCGCTGGCAGGCTCTGCTGTGTTGCAAGGCCGGCATCTTGAGAAGACTGGTTTTGATCGTAGCTCATCGTCGCGCGTTTCCGCATTGTTTGAACTCAAAATCTAGCAGTCAAATGCAGACAAAAGAAAGGCACCAATGCGGAGATAGGGCGGCTTTGGCTTGGAGGGAGGGCTTGTCGTGCTTTGAGGCGCTGTCTCAACCGGCGGCTTTTCGGAGCAAAGGGCCACTCTTAAGTAGTGACCTATGCGGGTAGCGCGGAGCGATTCTACCCCAATAGCGTTGATGTCTCGCAAGTTAAGTGCATGGAAAGGCGACGGAAAATGCCTAAATATGGGGCATTGGATGCCCCAACGTCACAAAAGACGCAGGGCACAGTCAACTTTAAACTCTTGTAAGCTTATTAGTCCACAAGGTGCCCTCACTCAGGAAATAACGAACCCGGTTAGGACACCGCGATGAAACTCAGACTAGTCATGCTGTTGGTTATCGGCCCGCTTTTTGTTTATGCAGGCTATCTCAAATTCCAAGACATCACAGCCCAGCGTGTCGCTCTCGCAAAGGCCCATGAAATCACAGTGATCACCCATGAAGAGGCGCTGGTCGATGATGTGATCCATGAGTTGCAGAAGGAGCGCGGATATTCTGCGGGCTTCATCGCCTCAAGTGGCAAAAACTTCGCCAAAGAGCTGAAGGCGCAACGCCAGGAAGCTTCCCACGTGATCGCGGGAATGCGCGCGGAGGTCGTCGCCTTGCTGACGGAAAAAGCGCAGCTCGTGGCGGAGGTCGAAGACCGGCTAGACGCTTTGGATGATATGCGTGGGCGGGTCGATAGGGCCGCCGCCACGGTTCAGGAGATGGCAAAGTTCTATACGGGCACGATCGACTTGCTGATCGATTTGGCGCGCCCGCCAACGACCGGAAGCGCCGGTGGCAGACTTGAGGCCATCTTGCATGCCCGCGCTCTGGTCGGCTCGGCCAAGGAAAGTGCCGGGCTGGAGCGCGCCACAGGCGCCGCTGGCTTGAGCCGGGGCTTCACTTTGGATTTGCACAATCGCTACATTGCGCTTGGGGGCGCACAGATCTCCTTGATGCATGAAACCGCCGGCGTTTTGGCAGAACCCACTTGGGAAACCGACCTTCTGGCGAGCCGGGAATTCAAAGCGCTGCAAGCCGCGCGGAACGAGATCATCTCACGCTTTGGCGCACACGAAGAATTGGCGATCACCGCCGGAGAGTGGTTTCAGATTTCCAGCCGATGGATCGATCTGCTGCGCGCCAAAGAGCTTGAATTTGTAAATGAAGTCGCGGCACTCACCGAAGGTATTGAAGCCGAGGCGCAGGCGAGCCTGAACAGTCTGATTTGGATTGGTGTGGCTATGTCCTTGCTGGTGCTGACCTTTGCTGTGATCGCCTTTGAGCGGGTGATCGGACGGATTAAATACTTGGTCACGGTGCTCGATGACTTTGCCATAGGAAATTACGAGGCTGAAATTGATGGCTTGGAAGGTCGCGGTGAGCTTCACAGCTTGGCTCGAGCCTTTGATAAGTTCCGCCATGACACGCTGGATATGCAGGCCGCGTCTGATACGCTCAAGTCTGAGCAGGAGCGTCTGAAAGCGCAGCAGGATAAAGTGGTCGCAGAGATCAGCGCCGGATTGGAGCGTCTGGCCGAAGGGGATCTCACCTACAAGTTCTGTGGGACTTTCCCGGAAGAATACGCCTCCCTACGCACTGATTTTAGCGGTGCCATGGCAAAACTCAACGACACGCTGGCAAGCGTGGTGCACAACACCTCCAGCATCCGCGATGCCGCAACAGGCATCACAGAAGCCTCGCTCGAGCTCTCACGCCGCAGCGAAAATCAGGCGGCGACACTTGAGGAGACCTCCGCAGCGCTTGAGGAACTGACCGCCAGCGTCCGCGCAGCAGCAGAAGGTGCGCGCGGCGTTCAGAACACAACCGACAGCGCGCGTTCTGAGGCGACCGAAAGTGGTCAGGTGGTCATGCAAGCCGTTCAGGCCATGTCGGAAATATCAGACTCGTCAGGCCAGATCGCGCAGAACATTGGTGTCATTGACGACATTGCCTTCCAAACGAACCTCTTGGCGCTTAACGCAGGTGTTGAGGCCGCCCGGGCCGGGGACGCGGGCAGTGGCTTTGCGGTTGTGGCGTCCGAAGTGCGGGCGCTGGCGCAAAAATCCTCAGAAGCCGCCACCGAGATCAAATCGCTAATAGCCGAAAGTACGGATCATGTGAGCAATGGTGTGGAGCTTGTGAACAAGACGGGCAAGGCATTGGAAAACATCGTGCACCGCGTGGGCCATATCTCTGAGCTGGTCTCTGAGATGGCGGCAGGCTCCAGTGATCAGGCCACAGGCCTTGGAGAGCTCAACGCCGGTGTGGCCCAGCTCGATCAGGTCACACAGCAAAATGCCGCCATGGCGCAAAACGCCAACACCACTTGTCACACTTTGAAAGAAGAAGCCGACGAGCTCGAGCGCTTGGTGGGGCAGTTCACACTCTTTGAAGGAGGCGTGGCTGCAGGTGATACCACCTTTGACAGCGCGGCGGATGGCGCTGAGGAGTATGAAGACACCGCATTTCCTGGGGCAAAACAGGCCAAAAACGCAGCCTAAGCTCGCGAATGGTCTTAAGGCCGTCAGCGCAGTTTAAGCGCTGGCGGCTTTATTTATATTCAATGATCCGCATGCTGCGCCCCATAAGGCGGCGCCAATGAAACATCCCCATGCCCAGAATATTGGGCACTTTCGAGAGGGTGATCAGCCGCGCATGGCGCCAGGCTTCCCAATAAGGCAGCCCCGCCGTGACAAGACCGTTTTTTGTGCGGATGTAGCTTGCCGTATAGATCATGAGCACAGTCACAAAGGCCCAGCGATTGCTCAGCAGGCCCCAGGTTGCGAGTGCGGGGAAAAGCGCCCCATAGACAACCGCACGGGCCTGTTCTCGCAACGCATAGGGCGGATGCATCCAACCCACCTGCGCATAGGCATGGCCACCGCGCACGGCGCGCTGCCACCATTGCGAAAATTCCAGCATTGCGGCGTCATGGCGGGTCATCTCTTCGGGCAGGCGGCGGAGTGTCCAACCGGCTTTGCCGACCCGAAGGCAAAACTCTTCATCTTCTCCAGCAATCACCGCCGCATCAAATCCACCGGCCGCCACAAAGGCCGCACTGCGCACCAGCATATCACCGCCACAAACGGTGATGTCCCCCGCCGGCCGATGCCATTCAAAATCGCAGAGTGCGTTGTAGACACTGCGCTCCGGATACAGCTCCGCGCGCCAGCCGGTCACCAGACCAAGTTTGGGATCTGCTTGCAGCGCCGCTTCTCCGGTCGCGATCCAGCCCTCGGCCACAATGCAGTCTCCGTCCACAAACTGCACGAACTCCGGCAGATCTTCGGTCTCCGCCAAAGCGTCAAACCCGGCCTGCCGTGCCCGAGCGGCTGTGAAAGGCAGGCTGTCATCCAGTTCGATGACCAGAGCGCCGGCTGTTCGGGCTGCTTCAACGGAGCTGTCAGCGCTGCCGCTGTCCACATAGACAATCTCGACTTCCTGCGCGACGAGAGAGGCGAGGCAGGCGACCAACCGCTCGCCCTCATTGCGCCCAATCACAATGGCCGTGGTGGCTCTCATCGCGCGCGCTCCTGCAGCAGAGCCCGCAACCGTGCGGCTTCTTTATCAATATCAAAGGCCGCCTCCACCTTGGCGCGTCCAGCGATCCCCATTGCCGTGGCGCGCGCCGGATTGGCCAGCAGCTTGGCAATGGCCTGTGCCAGCGCACCCGGGTCTCCCGGTGGCACCAACAGGCCAGAGACACCTTCGGTCACCAGCTCGGGAATGCCGGCAATCTGGGTGGCCACCACAGGTCTGCGCGCGGCCATTGCCTCCATCAGAACCACGGGCACGCCTTCCGCAAAGCTTGGAAGCACCAGCATATCCGCCGCGGAAAGCGCCTCCGCCACCTCTGACTGGGACTTGTACCCAACAAAAGAGACATGATCTGAAAGCCCGGCCGCGTCGGTCTGAGATTGCAGCGCCTTGCGGCCTGGTCCATCTCCAATCACGGTCAGATGCACATCCGGTTCTTTCTGCACCAGCTGTTCCATCGCCCGCAGCAGGATCGGCAGTCCTTTGACGGGGGCAAGCCGTCCCACAAACAGCAGCTTGGTGCCCATCGGCGTCTCCGCCCCATCATAGCGCGCAGGCTCCACGCCGCAGTGGATGATGTGCAGTTTGCTCCAGTTTTTTGGATCGCTGAACGCCATGGCTTGTGAGCGGCAAAAATGGCTGATGCAGGCCACAAAGTCTGCGCGCGCGATCTTTTCATCGAGCCGCCAATGGTCCGGTGCAAAGAAAATATCGGGCCCATGCAACGTGAAACTATAGGGGATGCCGGACAGTTCGGAGGTCAGCATCGCCACGCTGCAGGATGATTTTGCAATGTGGTTGTGCAGATGCCGCACGCCCTTTTTGCGCAAATGTGCGGCCAAAACCGCGGCTTCCACAAAATAGAACAGTTGATAGAGCAGATTGCGCAGGCCGGGCGGTGCAGTTTTGACCGCCAATACCAACGCGCGCAGGAACCGAAGCGGGTTACGCAGCAGGGCCCCAAACACCGCTGAGAGCAGCGGCAGTGGGGATTTGGCCGCCGCCAGAATGTAAAAGGTGGCCTTGGCTTCGGCCTTCTGTTCCTCACCAACAAGATGTTCTGCACCTGTGCGGCGCACCGAACATGTTTCCACCCGCTGACCTTGCCCGCGCAGGGCGGTCACCTCGCGTTGAATAAAGGTGTCGGTCGCGCGCGGATACTCTCCGGTCAGATAGGCGATGGGGGCGTCTTGCCGGGTCACGGTGCTTCGACCTGCTGCTGGCGATCTATGTCTGTTTGCATCGCGGTTTCAAAGGGCACCATTTCAACTGGTCCCAAGATCTTGTGCATGTGTGTATTGTCATATGTCAGCGGACGGTGGCGTGTCTCCAAAATTGGGGAGCGCAGCAGGCCCGGCATCGCGCCAATATCTGGCGTGACAGCGGCGAACAGCCGCCATACCCTGAGCGGAATGCGCATGGTGGCCTTGGGCCAGCCACAAACGCGAAAGGCGGTCACATACCGGCGTCGGTCAGGCAGATCATCGTCAACCACATTGACGATGCCCACGCCAGTTCGTGTTTGCGCCGCGCGCACCAGCATGGTGGCTGCCAGTTCAACACGACACAATGGCAGTGTTCCGCCGCCGTCGATCATCATCAAAAGGCTGCTCACCGCAGGGCCAACATGTGCATTGAACAGATGCTCTGGCCCCCACACCGCCCCGAGCCGCAGCGTGCTCAGCGCAAAACCATAAAGCGCCGCCCCGTCGTCAAACATGGTCTCCTGCGCGTGTTTCGCATTGGCGTAATCCGTGCGCCCTGCGGGACCCGTGGGGCAGGCCTCGGTCAGAGCGGCATGATCCGCAAGTTGGCGCACGTCATACACATCAAACGATCCCGCCAGCACCACATGCGGCACGTCTGCAGCCACCACTGCGTCAATCACGCGTCGGCTGACGGTCAGCGTGTCGCGGATCTGATCGCCCGATAGCGTGGCGGCGCAGTGAATGAGGGTTTGAGCACCTTTGAGTGCATCCGCCAGTGCGTCGCTGGATTGCGCCAGATCCAAAGCCACAACCGTGATGCCGCTGTCCGCTTGCCAATCTGGCGGCGCGCTTTCAAGGCGGCGGACAAAGGCACGCACAGGGATGTTCTGTCTGCGCGCTTCCGCCACGCAGTGGCGTCCAATAAAACCGGCTGCACCGGTGATGGCCAAATCTGTCATCGTCAAACCGCCCAAGGCATTGCAGGAATAGGGTCGCACCGTGTCGACATTTCTTGAGAGCCGCTGTCCGCTCCGGCGTTCTGAACGGCGAGTGTCACCTCGTTCAGATGCAGCGCGAAATCTGCGCTCAAACGGCAAGGGCGCTCTTCGCGCAGCGCGTCCAGCATTTCCACCGGCCCCAGCGCAAAGTTCATGGCGGCAGCACCCCACCGCGCGACTTTCGGATGTGTGGCGCCAGACAGGCGTTGGCGCTTGCCAATCGGATGTTCCATCAGCCGCCGTCGCAAAGTGAAACGTTTGTGAAACCGCACCGCCGCTTCGTTGTCCCAGGCCTGTTTGACCTGCAGCACGCCTTTGTCGCCAAAGACCCGGATGCGATGATCATGGCTGCCGACAATCGAACAGGTCAGCCTTGCGGTGATGCCGTTCTCAAAAAAGAGCGTGGCGGTGGAAAAATCCGGTGTGCGGTGAACCCCTTTGTAAGGCACGCATTCCGCAGATGCCGCCACAACACGGCGCACAGTGCCAAACATGCCAATCAACCAGGTGAGGTAATAGCCTGCGTGCTCAAGCGTGCAGCCCACCACAAATTCATCTTTCGAAGGCCATGGCGCGCCGCTGTCGCTTTGCCAGCCGCCATAAGGCGCTTGCGGTACAAAGCCGTCATCTAGCTCCGCGTAAATCAGCCGCACAGATCCAGCCACATCCTCGCGGATGGCTTTGGCAAGGGTCTGGGCTGCCTCCCCAAGCACAGAGCAGGGGGCCGAGGCCAACATCAGCCCCTTTTCCGATGCCAGATCATGCAGGGCAATCGCCTCGTCCATTTCCATCGCCAACGGCTTTTCGGAATACACATGATGGCCAGCGTTCAGGCAGGTGCGGCTTACATCATAGTGCGCTGATGGGTTGGTCAGGTTGAGAACCAAGGAGCCTTTCGGCAGGTTCGCCAAAAACCGCTCTAAACTGTCGGCTTTGTGCAGGTTCCAATAGGTGGCAAAACTCCGGAGCCGCTCAGGATCATGGTCATAAACTTGGGTCACCGCGACATCCGGATGCGCCGCAAAAGAACGCATATAAAGGTCGGCCACAAAGCCGCATCCGATAATGGAAACGCTGCGTGTCTTGCCGGCGGTCATAGAGCGAACCCTTTAGAAAGTAAGTACAATAAACTATAGGCTGCGCGCGGCCTGTTGCCACCATGGCGGGGATGGCTTCGCCGCGAGATGTGGCCCAATAGAACCACTTGCCGCAAATTCAGATACCCGCTTGTGACAGGTAAAAATACTTGGTGATAAGTTCTGCAAAACCCTTAAGGCAGCGGCGGTTTCTTGCAGTTTTCCACGATCACAAAGCCGGTCTCGGTCAATGTCGCAACCATGACGGCGCTGCAATCTGCGGTGCAGGCGCGATTTGCGGCGGGGGATGGGTTTGCCTTGGCGACGGTCAATCTCGATCATCTGGTTAAGCTACGCAAAGATGTGGCCTTTTGTGAGGCCTATCTGGTGCAGGATTTTGTTGTTGCAGATGGCAATCCCATCGTCTGGCTGTCGCGTCTCGCAGCAAAGCCAGTCGCGCTTCTGCCGGGGGCTGATCTGGTGCTTCCCCTGATGCAATGGGCCGCGGAAGCGCAGGTGCGGGTCGCGTTGATCGGCAGCACGGAGGCCGCCCTTCAGGCCGCGGCAGCCGCGTTGAAAGAGCAAGTGCCGGATGTTGAGATTGTCGCCACGCTTGCGCCGCCGATGGGATTTGATCCCGACAGTGAAGCAGCCGAAGCGCTTCTTCAACAGGCGGCTGATGCGGGCGCGCGCATGACCTTTCTGGCTTTAGGGGCACCAAAACAGGAACGCCTCGCCGCGCGCGGGCGGCAGATTGTGCCGCAGATGGGGTTCGCCAGTATCGGGGCTGGGTTGGATTTCTGGGCAGGTACACAGCACCGCGCGCCCCTTTGGGTGCGGAAACTGGCTCTGGAATGGCTGTGGCGCGCGGTGAGCAACCCGTCACGTTTGGCTGGTCGATATCTGCGTTGTTTGGCCATTTTGCCCAGCCTGCTGATCGACGCGCTGAGGCAGCGGAGGGCCTAAAGCACGATCCGCCGGGGCTGTCGCCGTTGCATGCGGATCAAGTCCTTCACACGGCCCTTGAGGCCACGAGGGAGCAAAACCTCCCGATCCCGATCAAACACCGCGCCGTTCAGGCTGGGATCATCCCACAGTGCCAGGGTTGCGCCCCACTCTGCCGCCAGCGTCGGGTCGATGCCGTCTTCCAGCCCCATATCGGTGCGCAAAATGCCGGGCATCCAGGTGTTGATCACAATCTTTGGCAACCGATCTCCCAAATCTGCGACCAATGCCCGCGAAAAGCTGCTCACTGCCCCTTTGGAAACACTATAGGCCGCACTGCAGGGCAGGGGTTGCAAATCGGAAAAGCTGCCGACGTTCAGAATGCGACCATGTCCAAGCGCCGTCATGTCCGTGAGTGCCTCAGACGTGCAATTCACCACGCCCCCCAGATTGACCGCCATTGTGTGCATAAAGCTTTCAGGCGTTTCATCAAGAATATCGCGGTGCGGATAGACCGCTGCGTTGTTGATCAGGATCGACACCGCCCCATGCTTCCGCACTGTCCCAAAGGCGGTGCGTACCGCATCAGGATCTGCTACATCCGCAACGATGGGGAGGAACTGCGCACCGGCGAGCACGGCGGTTTCTTCAAGCTTTTCAGCACGCCGTCCCAAACCGGCAACGGTGATGCCTTTGGCTGTCAGCGCAATAGCCAACGCTCGTCCAAGCCCCGATCCGGCCCCTGTCACCACGGCAATCCGCCCAGCTTTCTGCTCAGCCATTCGGTCTGTCCTCCGCTTCAAAACTGTCGGCGATCACATCCCCCACTCTCAGGGCATTGGCCGCGATGGTCAGGCTGGGGTTTACCCCCATCGACGTGGGCATGAAACTCGCATCCACCACCCAGAGATTGGGCACCTCGTGGAACGCGCAATTGCGATCCAGCACCGAGGTTTGCGGATCATCGCCAAACCGCAACGTGCCGCAGGGGTGGCCAAAGTTCAGCTCGGGACCAGCGCTCACAAACATCATCCGCAGGCCTTTAAGGCCTTGGCGAAGCGCCTTGCGAAAGGCTGTGCGGCGTGCGAGGAGCTCAGGTGCCATTGTGTAAGAAATCGCCAGACGGTGTGGATCTTTTGGGTCAAACACCACGCGATTTTCCGTCTTTGGCAGATCCTCCAAAATCCCGACAAAGAGCTTTGCACTGCCAAAGAGCTTTGCCGCGAGTGCCGCTGGTAGGCGCAGAAAGGGTTTCACGCCGCGCAGATGCCGCAGTGGGCTGCGTTCAAATGCCATGTTCAGATAATGCAGGATCTCGCCATAACGCGCCTCAACCCCCATGGCCTGCACCATGCCAAACCGCTCGCCGCTTTTGTGATAGAGATCGCGAAATGCCAATGCCTTGCTCGCGCCATTGCTCTTTGCGCCGCGCTTGGGCCACAGAAGGAACATCTCATTGAGATGAAACATCAAATTGCGCCCGACCATGCCGCTTTGGTTGCCCAGGTCACCCGAGGCCATGAGCACACGCGGCGAATGTAGCGCGCCTGCCGACAGTACGTATCCCCGCGCGCTCAACTCGGCCTCTTCGCCAGCTTTGCACAGGCGCAGTGCCGTGACTCCGTCACCTTGATGCAGAATCTCGGTGACCTCACAAAGATCAATCAAGGCGGCCTTGCCGGTTCCCAATGCCGGTTCCACCCCGGCTGAGCGGCCATCCATCTTGTAGTCATAAGGGCATTTGCGGCCTAGGTAATCCGCTCCACGGATACTGTCCTTGAGTGCCAAGTGACCTTTGTAGGGGTGCAGCCCCGCCGAAGCCATGGCGTCAAAAAGCGCCTTATCCGCCGTGGACATGGGCGCGCCATCTGGGATTTGAGACGGCTGCCCCAAAGGATCATCCGTGCCGCAGACATGATACATCGCTTCTGCCGCATCAAAATAGGGCACCATCTCCGCGTAGGATACGGGCCAACCGCCAGTGGGGTGTGGCGTCTCAGCGCTGTGATCCAGATCATGGGGCGCTGGGCGCTCCAACGCTGCGGCGTAAAACACCGAACTGCCGCCAACGCCTGCGCCGAGAGGTGCGTTGAATGTGGTTGAAAGGCCGTTCACCGTGGCTTCCAGTGGCTCCGGCCAATAGCCGCGTACCAGCCGCGCTTCCCGATCCCAAATGTCGGGGTTGAGGTCATGCTCCTCCGCGCGCACCCCGATTGGCCCGCGTTCCACAAACAAGACCGACAGTCCGCGCTCCGCCAGCCGCCTGCCAATGGTGCCGCCTCCCATGCCCGTGCCAATCACGATCACGTCCCAAGTGCGCGCGATCGCTTCGGTTAGAGAAATCGGGGCGGTGGTGGTCATCCCGGATGCCACGTCATGACAGGGTAAAACACCGCGCGCATCCGGCGCGCCGCCGCGTTGGTGACATGGTTGTTGTCAAAATACTGCCCCACGCCTCCCTGCACCGCGTCACAGAGGAATGGATCACAAAACCAATCCCATGTGTCGAGGATTTGCGCGCCGCTCCGACTGAGCGCCTCATTGGCTCCGGCAGCACGACGCTCTGCATTTGTTACGCTGATCTGTCCGATCCGACGCGCAAGTTGCGCCGTCAGTCGACCATGCACCAAAGCCCGCGCAATATCGGGTGCCTTGTAGTAGGCGATCTCCGGCGGTTGGCGCAGCACATAAACATCGCGATCGAGCTGCGCGATCTCTTCCGTTGTGGCGGCCAGCGCCTTGGCCAGCAATCTGTCTTGGGTCATCGGGCCCAGGGCCTCACTGCGCAAACGGATGGTGTTGTGCATGTCGTTGCCGCTGCCTTCACCCGTGGCGTAATAGGCCCAGCGTCCGATCAGCAGCACATCGCGCAGATCAGGCATCTGCTGCAGCGCTGCTCTGATCTGTCGGTTTGCCGCTGCGCAGGCCGCGTCTTGGGCGCGGGTGGCCGCGCTTTCCTGTTTGGTGACGTCAAACAGAGGCGCACAGCCTGCGCGCCAAATCACCAGCCCGCTGCGTTTGGTTTCATGGGCCGCTTGATCCAGCCCCTCAAAATAAGCCCGCACGTGGCTATCACCCCAAACGATCAGGTTGTGATGCGCGCTCTCAGGCCCGATCGGGCACACCTCCAGCCCTTCCAATGGGCCGTCTTTGGGTTCGTAGCAGCGGGAGAAATCCTGAAGGAAGTCTCCTGTCGCGGCAATGTGCATCTGGGATTGCTTATCAAAGCGCTGCGGCAACCCATCGGTACGGTAGATCACCCATGAGAAGCTCACCGCGAGTGCCGAGGCAGCCACTAATGCGCTCAGCAGAGACCAGCTGGCCAGCTGAGTGGCTCTGCGCACGGGCTGTTCTACAAACCGCCACGACAGCGTTGCTAAGACAAAGGAAATCGAAATCCAGAGCGCGGTCTCGGCAGGCCCGGCGTAGCTGCCCTGCAGATAGGTTGTCAGCGTGTAGACAGGCCAGTGCCACAAATAGAGCGAGTAAGAGATCAGACCGATCAACACAGGCACGCGCATCGACAGCACGCGGTTGACCCAATTGTCCTCCTGCCCGTTGGCAATCAACATCACCGTGCCCAGCACCGGCGCGATCACCTGCCATCCGGGAAACCCGCTGCCCGCGTGCACAAACAGAATGGAGACCCCCAAAAGCAAAAGACCAACCCAGCTGATGGCCTGATGTTCGCGCATCAGGTCGGGGCGCTCATGGCGCAAAACCGCAAGGCCCACGCCCGCCAGCAGTTCCCAGGCGCGGAACGGAAACAGATAAAACGCTGCAGTATGGGCGCGCGGGGTCATGATCATATTGCCCAGCAGCGACAGCACAAAGCAGCTTGCCAAGGCGATCCAAAGCCCCCGTGCGCTGCGGGCGAAAATCAGAAACAGCAGCGGGAGAAACACATAGAATTGCTCTTCAACCGAGAGCGACCATGTATGCAGCATGATCTTTTCTTCTGCAGCCCCATCAAAATATCCGGCCTGCCGATAAAAAATCACATTGGACAGATAGACCGTCGCGGCCACCACGCCTTTTGCGGTTTCGCGGAAATCGGAGGGCAAAAGGATCAGGGCACCAATTGCGAGCACTGCAAACGCCATCACAAAATAGGCTGGTGCCAGCCGCCGGATGCGCCGCATATAAAACTGCCCAAGCGCCAGCCGCCCGGTTTCCTGATGTTCGCGCCACAGAAGGCCGCCGATCAGAAACCCCGAGATGACAAAGAAAATGTCCACCCCGACAAAACCGCCCCCAAAACCGGGCACGCCGAAATGATAAAATACCACAGCCAGCACTGCGATGGCGCGCAGGCCGTCGATCTCTCTGCGGTGATACGGCCCGCCCAACGCCTCTGCGCGCGGGGTATCGGCCTCGTTCGTTTTCTCTTCCGGCTGATCCGAAATGTCTTTGTTTAGGGCACGTTGCATGCGCGCGGTGTTCCTTGCGTCAGATGGGTCTTGGCGCACAGAGAACACCTCTGTGCAGTGGGGGGCAAGCTTCGCCTGACGCCATAGTAACGTTGCTTTATTAAAGAGGTTTTGCGACAACGCTTTGAAATGCGCATGGATGTGTTTTGCGCCCTTTGGAGAGCCAGATTTGCAAGACCCTACGCAGGTTTCCGCAACCACACCGGATTGGAGCCGGGAGCAGATCTCCCGTTTCTGGGACCCTGCGCCTAAGCTTCTGCGCGCGATCCGCCGCTATCAGGCCGCACGTGCCAAAGGGGGCGTCTGGGGCGGATTGGTCTCCAAATACTGGGTTCTTGTGCATCGCTTCTGGTCGCTGATCACCCAATCCGAAATCCATCTCAATATGGCCATCGAAGGCGGCCTGCGCCTGCCGCATCCCACAGGCATCATTGTGCATTCCAGCGCCAGAATTGGCCCGAACTGCCAGCTCATGCATCAGGTCACTCTTGCCGGCAAGGTGGTGCTGGAGGGGCATGTAGATGTGGGTGCCGGTGCCAAACTGATCGGCCCTCTGGTCGTGGGGCGCGATGCGGAAATTGGTGCCAATGCGGTGGTCACGACAAATGTCCCGGCTGGCGCGGTGGTGGGCGGAGTGCCTGCGCGCCTGCTTAAAATGAAACCCGGCTATGAGGCAACAGCGCAAAGCAAGGCGCAAACGCGCCACTGAAACGGCCCTAAAGAATGGTGCGCGGACGTTCTTTTTGCGCCTGATCCGCGTTTGTGCCCTGTGGCGCATCCGATGTCTGCGCGCCGTGCAAACGCGCGCGCGCCATGCGTTCCGCATGACCAAACAGTGTCCCGGCAATCAGCCAAGTCGTTGGGGTCAGCGTGGCATTGGGCAGCATATCGATCATGTTAAAGCCCAGCATCACCGCAAGCGGCCCGATATAGGGGGACAACCCGTCCTCCGATGTGTCACGCGCCGAAGGAGCATCGAGCAGCTTATAAGATCTCTCTGAGCGCAGCCGGTCCTGTTCCTGCACATGAGCGTGGCGCAGCTCTCTGGAAATCAGCCAGATCGGTAACGCCATCAGACCAAATTGCGCAAGATAGCCGACCCAGCCCCAGACCCCGATCACGATGATCCAATAGCCGTCAGACACCGTGGTGATCGCGCCCGTGGTGCTGTCGCGCAAATGATTGCGCCCCCAAATGCCCCATCCAAATAGCGGCTTCTCCATGGCGCGCTCAAACAGAATGTCTTCGTTCACAATCCGGAAATTCAGCGAATGGGCCCGCTCCGCACTGACCGCTTCGGCCTGTGCTACAATCGCGTCACTCGGTACCAGATTGGCGAGCTTCAGCGCCGGATAAAGCAACATCAACGCCGCCAAGAGGGCCGCCACGCGCACCTGCGCACGCCGTCCCATGAATAGGATGACACAGCCCGCCGCCGCAGCATAAACCAGCGTTGCCAGCGTTTTGCACAACACCAGCACAGCTGCCAGATAGAGCGTCGCAAGCAGGAACTTCGCCCGCATCTGCCCGCTATCCGCCCGCCACAAAGCTAGCGCCGCGAGCAACGCCGTCAGGACAAAATACGCGAGCCAAATCCCATGGTAGAGAAACACCATAGGGCGATACCCACCGCCGCGAATGGTTTGCGAAAACAGATGCTGGTAGTAGCCGTAGACCCAATTGTTGAGCTGCGGGCTGAGCCGGACCTCCAGCAAAATGGGCAGCGAATACGCCAACCCGCCAATCATCAGGGCAATCAGCAAATCCCGTTGATCCGCACGGGTCTGCAAGAGCGCCCGCGCCAGCAGAAAGCCGATCACCAGTATAAAATTGTTGATCGGCTGCGCTACCGCATCCTGCAGATACAGTCCGCGAATGAACATCTCAGTGAAAATCAACGGCTCGCCATTGGTCAGCACCGTTGCCACCGGACTCAGCACAAAGATCGCCAGAAGCCAACGCGCGAGCATGCTATCGGGCAACAGTTTTGGTCGCTGCGGCAGCACAAAGAGCACCACGATCAGGATTGCCAGATTGGGCAGGCTGGTTTTGTCCAGCGCGGGCATGAGAGGGAAGTCAAACTCGGCCGGTGGTGGGGGCAGCAGCAAATAGGCCCCAAGCAGCGACCAGATCAATGCCCGCCCGGGCGGCAGGCTGACAAACAGCCGCCAAATCACCACCGGCCAAAGCATCAGCATCAGGGTGGCAAGAACATTGGGCATCAGGCGGGGGCCTTCCTCGTCAGCTTTGCGGGTTTTGCGGGCAATGCGCGAAGCCGCCGGTCTCTGACGCCACCTTAACCTGCAGCGTCAGAGCTGTCAGCCGAAGCAGATCAGCGGCCGGTGGCGGCTGTCACCACGGCCACAGTGCGCAGAATGATCTTCAGATCCGTGCGCAGCGACAGCGCGCGGTCATAGTGGCTGTCGTGGATGGCGCGCTCGGCAAAGCTGCATTCGTTGCGCTCAGAAATCTGCCAGAAACCGGTGATCCCGGGGCGCAGGGTGTAGTAAGCTGCACCCGGATAAAGTGTGGCTTGCTCCGGCATCATCGGGCGCGGCCCAACCACGGACATGTCGCCCATCAGCACGTTAAAGAACTGCGGCAGCTCATCCATCGAGGTTTTGCGGATGATCCGGCCAAGCCGCGTGATCCGGGGATCATCGGTCAGCTTCTGCTTGTCTTCCCACTCCATGCGGGCCTTGGGGTTGCGTTTCAGAAGCTCTTCCAGCTCGCTCTCCGCATTGGGAACCATCGAGCGGAGTTTGAGCATGTAAAACCGCTTGCCGTTTTTCCCGATGCGTTCCTGTCGATAAAACGGCGCGCTGCCATCCAGCGAGATCAACAGCGCCAGCAGTGTGATGACAAGGCTCACCGGCAGCGCCACAATCAGCACAAAAATTACGTCACAAAACCGCTTAAACCCGCCTCGGTAGATCCCGTGCCTGTTTGGGGTTACCACAAACCCCTGCGCAAAATCGTCCCGCGAATAAATCGCCATTTGTTTCATCCCCAAAACACACCGGGGAGGGCATCATCGAACACAAAACATCACTGTGGTCGGTCCCATGCGGTTCCGACAAATCCGTCATTCTGAGCTGTTTTGAAAAAGAGGTCCCTATCAGCAGGGATCAGTCACAGTGTCGTCCTTAGTCTTAGTTCTTCAGATGCTCCTCCAAGGAAGCGCCCACCCAAGGACAAACCTTAGCCACAATTTTCCAGAAATCCACCTTAACTTAAGTATAGATTTGGCTAAATGGTTGAAAATAAGCACTTCTGTTGGGTGTGTGGCCGCTAGAAACTGACATATTGGTTAAAATTGAAGTCAGCTTCTCTGGCGCCGGTGTCCGCATTGGAAACGATGGTTTTGAGGGGGTGTCATTGTTTCTGATTGCGCAGGCGAGGGCACACGGGGGCACTCAAAAACCTACAGGGTGATTCGGCGAAAATCCGCCCATCACCGTCAAATTTGACCGAATTGTGGCGCTCAGCTGCTGAGATTCAAGATCGCCGTGGCCAGCACACCAAAGGTTGCGATCAGTGCTGTAAAGCGGGCGACTGAGCCCAAGGTTTTGAGCCGCCTTTGTTTGGGTGTCTGCAGCACCGGAATTGCAGCCACGGCGCGCAGCCGCAGTTGTCGTTCCAGTTGTCCGCGAGTCCAGATCACCGGGCTGCGCATTTCAATCAACAGCACAAAGCTGATGGCGACCATCACGCTCAGCAATCCACCCATTGCCAGAATGCGTTTGCGCGACGGAGCGACCGGCCAATCCGGCGGCAAGGCTTTTTCCAGAACGGTAAAGCTTTCCGACTGTTGGCTCGCTTCCAGCATCTGCTGCATCTCGGCTTCGGCTTTGCCTGCCGTGATTGCCTGATATTGCTCTTCCAGTTTCGCAAGCTGACGCTCCAGCTTGCCATATTGCTGTTCCAGTCGCGGCGTATCTGCCAGCGCGGCCTCAATCTCGGCAATTTCCAGTTGATAGAGCGCAGCCTCTTCCTTCAGGCGGCGCACACGCTGTGCGCGCACCGAATTGCCGCCGGAGGCTGCGCTTTCATTCTCAAGGATTTGGCGCTGCACTTCGAGTTCGATCTGCTGGAGATCCACTAGCCGCGTCCGCAGCGCCTCCACCCCGCCAGACAGCAAAACGGCATTGTCCCGTTTGTAGTCAGCGATCTGCGTTTCCATGGCGGCAATACCCGCCCCGACACGGCGCTCCTCACTGTCAAAGAAATTCAGCGTTTCGGTAATGCGTGCGATGCGGCGCTGATCTTCCTGCTCCAGCACATTGTTGACCAGCTCGTTGGCCACATTGGCGGCCAGCACCGGGTCTGTCATCCGCACCGTCACCAGAAGAGCGGACGGGCTGATATCCTGACGCCAACGAAATTCCGGGTTGATGATATGCACCACCCGCGCAGTTTCGCGCAGCAGGGCCACCTTTTGCATCTCGCTCAGGTCAGAGTCGCGATAAAGCCCAAACTTCTGGATGATGGTCAACAGGTTGTCCCGCGCCATCACACGCTGCTCCACGATCTGCAGCTTTTGCAGCATATCCGCGTTCAACGCACCCGGCGTGGTGCTGCCGGTTTGGATAGAGGGCTGCTCAATCTGAATGGTGGCGGAGGTTTCGTACTCTCGCGGCAGGCTCAGCACATAGGCAAGGGAGATCAGCAGCCCAGCGGCAATCACACTGACCCACAGAAACGACCTTCTGCGCAACATTCCCAGCACTTCAGCAATAGACTGGATCTTATCCATGCCCGTCCTCAAACCTTCCAGCGGCGCGACTCAGACCCCGCGCTCTTGATGTCCCTTTATGGCGTGTGAATATGGTTATCCCATGGCGCAAAAGGGGAATTCGGCATTTTCCGTCGCCGCGCGGGCGCCTATGGCGACCAAAGCAAACATATGACCACCGGCTTCCCCGACCTGTCCGCACAGCGTGGCATTGGCCGGAACACTTCCGACATCTCTCGTAAAACATGCTGTGAAATGTGTCGTGGTTTCGGGCCATGTGATCTCAAGGGTCTTAAAATCGAAAAGACAGCCCGTCAGAGGATATTGCGCCTTGAACACCGCTTCTTTGGCGCAAAACAGCCGTCTTGCATCTCTCGCACGCAAGTCGGCAGGGAGCGCAAGCAACCCGTCCAATTCGCGTTGGGTACAAACCTCGTCAATCACATTCGCCGGGAGCGCTTCCACTGGTTCGACATCCACACCCAGCGCGTGAAAGTCCTCCTGCAGTCCAAGCAGCGCGATGCAGCTTGTTTCGTCATGACTGATCGAGCCGGTCAAACCCTCTGGCCAGATGGGCGCGCGGTCTTGCCCTGCGGGTATCGCCTGTTCTGCGACGCCCAGATCACGCATCGCCATGCGCGCGGCATGACGCCCCGCCGCAAACTCACGCCGCCGCGCGGGCACCGCCTTGGCGATTGCTGGCGCCTCTTCGGGCCAGACCACCGCCAGCGACCCTCTCGGGTCACTCACGGCAACGGCCACTGCCTTGGGCGCAATCTGTGCAAGCCCCTGTTTCAGCGCGATCAGCGATGGCGCAATCGGCCTCATGACACGCGCGCGCGCCTTTGTGCGCGCATCTCCCGCCGCTTGCGCATGATCTCCGCGCGGCTGTTGCCAAGCGCCTCCCGACCTTCTTGGGTTTCCGCCTCGGGGTCATCCTGAGGGGCCGCGATCCCCAAAAGCGCCTGCACCCGCGCCGCCAACCCTGCCAGAGTGGGGAAGCGGAACACATCGGTGATCGACAATTGGGCCGCGCCAGAACGGTTGCGGATCTCCCGATGCGCTTGCACCGCCAACAGACTGTGCCCGCCAAGGTCAAAGAAGTTGTCACCCCCTTGGATCGCTGCCACGCCCAGCACCTCCTCCCAGACATCTGCCACCAGTTTGAGGATGTCGCCACCCGCCGGAGCCTCTGCTGCCATCGCAGGATCAGCCGCCTTTGGAGGCGTTGGTCTGGTCTGTGTGTGCGGCGCAGGCAGTGCCTTGCGATCCACCTTTTTGTTCGGGGTCAGCGGGAAGGCATCCATCGTGACATAGTGCTGCGGCCGCATGAAACTTGGCAGCGTTTCACTCACAGCGGCGCGAATATCGGCCTCTTCAGGTACAGCCCCGCGCAGATAGGCCACCAGCCGCACATCGCCGGGCACGTCCTCTCGGGCAATCACCACGGCCTGCACAATGCCGCCAATTTCCTCAAGCCGCGCCTCGATTTCACCAAGCTCAATGCGATAGCCGCGCAGCTTCACCTGATGATCCACACGGCCAAGGAAATCGAGTTTGCCGTCCTCGCGCCAGCGCACCAGATCGCCGGTCCTGTAGACACGGCCATCCCCGAAGGGGTTGTCGACAAACCGCTCCGCCGTCAGTGCCGCGCGCTGCCAATAGCCCCGCGTTACCCCTTTGCCGCCAATCCACAGCTCGCCGGGCACACCCACAGGCACCGGAGCGCCTGCCTCGTCCACAACATAGACCTGCGTATTGGCGATGGGTGTCCCCACATTGACCACATCCTCAGACTCATCAGCTTGGGAGGTCGTGGACCAGATGGTTGTTTCCGTTGGCCCATACATATTCTGAATGTCAGCCTTGGTTGCGGTCTTGAGATCGGCCACCAGATGGCCCGAAAGCGCCTCCCCACCAATCATCAAATGCCGCAGCCCCGCCAGCGCAAACCGCGCTTCGGCATTGTCGGCCAGCATACGGGCCATTGATGGGGTGCATTGCAGATGGCTCACCCCGTGGCGCATCATCTGTGCGGCGATTGACACATCTTCGGGATCCAGCGTGCCACCTTCATTGCAGTGTTGCACAACCTTCGCCAGCGGTTTGAGCCCCTCCAGAACAGTCTCCGGCGCGATGCCATAGTCGATCAGACAGGCGATCTCCGTCACACCGATGCTCTTGACCTGCGCCACCCGCTCCAGCGCATCCTCTATGGTGCCAAACAGTCCGCTTTCCTCAAAGTAACGCTGGAAAGCAAAGTCCAGAATACCCTCCAGCTCCTCGCCGGTCAGGCTCCCCAGATCAAGCTGGAATGCATTGTCCACGCCCTCCGGTCGCTTAAACGCCGGAAACGCCCAGGCATATTGCTTGATCAGCCCAGCTGCCGAGCGCAGGTAGTCTTTCATCGGTTCCCGCGCGATCTCGCGCGCGGTGTCGCGGTCTTCGGCCAGAAAACTGTGCAGCATCAGCGTGACTTTGAAATCCGCCGGATCATGGCCCGCCTCACGCAGCGCAGCATGATAAAGCGTGATCTTCTCGCCCACCTCCTCGATGCTTTGGCCCAGCAGATGCGTCAGCACATGGCACCCGTTGCGCCCGGCTTCTTGCCAGGTTTCCGGGTTGCCCGCCGTGGTCACCCAGAGCGGGAGCTCCTCGGATACAGGGCGCGGCTGCGTCACCACCTGATGCAGGCTGCCGTCCTGCTTGGGAAAGGAGACCTCTTCGCCGCGCCACAATTTGCGCAGCGCGCCCATTTGCTCAAACATCGCGGGTTTGTTCGCGGGCGGTGTGTTCTCCGGACGCAGCACAAAATCATCAGGCTGCCAGCCGCTGGCAATTGCCAGCCCGGCCCGACCGTTGGTGAGATTGTCGATCACCGCCCATTCTTCGGCAATCCGTGCCGTATGGTGCAGCGGCGCGACGCAGGAGCCAGCCCGCACGCCGATCTGTTTGGTCACAGCGGCCACTGCTGCGCCGGTCACCGAAGGGTTGGGGTAAGGCCCGCCAAAGGCATGGAAATGTCGCTCCGGCGTCCAGACCGCGCAGAAGCCATTGGCATCTGCAAATTTCGCACCCTCCAGCAAAAGCTCGTATTTCTTTTCGCCCGCGCCATCATCATTGCCCCAATAATAGAGCGAGAACTCTATCTCGCCTTTGGGCACGGGCAAGCGCCCGCTGGAAATCTGGGTGGATGTTTCATCGCCTGACAGCACCAGCTTGAAGCCCCGCGACAGGGTCCAGAACAGCTCCAGAACCGAAATATCAAACGACAGCGAGGTGACCGCCATCCAGGCATCGCCCACCTGATAAGGGATGCGCGCGTCCATCCCAGCAAAGAAGTTGGCCACGTTGCCATGCTCCACCATCACACCTTTGGGGACGCCGGTGGAGCCGGAGGTGTAGATCAGATAGGCAAGGTCTTCTCCTTGGGTGACCAGATCGGGATTGCCGATTTCTGCATCCGCCAACCGCGCGTCGGTATCCATCTCAAGCACTTGGGCCTGATGGCTGGGCAACGCGCGGGCCAAGGCAGCCTGCGTGACGATCACGTCACATCCGCTGTCTGAAATATAATGCGCCAAACGCTCTGTGGGGTAGGTCGGGTCCATCGGCACATAGGCCCCGCCTGCCTTCAAAATCCCGAGTGCCGCCACCACAAGCTCCGTAGAGCGACGCAGGCAAAGCCCGACCCGCGCGCCGTGGTCCACCCCCATGTCACGCAAAACATGTGCGGCCCGATTTGCGCGGGCGTTGAGCTCGGCGTAGCTCAGGATCTCATGGCCAAACACCAGCGCAGGCGCATCGGGCGTTTTCGCGACCTGCGCCTCAAACTGCGCGACCATGGTCACATCCGGATCAACCGCTGCCTCTGTGTCGTTCCAGTCGTTTAAGATCTCGGCGCGTTCTTCTTCTGAAAGGGCGCCTGCCTGTGCAACCGTTTCAGCGCTCGCAAGTTGCGAGGCGACCTGCTCCAAGCGCGCCGCCATTTTCGCAGCCTGTTCCGGCGCGACCCGTTTGGCGTCAAAATGCAACGCGGCTGTACCGTCTTTGACAGCCACGGTCATCGCCGCGCCGCCAATGGGTCCGCCGCCCAGATGCACCGCTATATCGGGCACTTGCAGGGCGGAAAGCGCAGGATCGCGCGCGATCAGATCGCGGGCAAAGCCGCCGCTGTTGTCCGCTTTGGTCACCAGCGCAGCCATCCGCGCATCCGCCTCTGCGGTGGTGTCGTTCATAAGATCGGCGGGCAGCCGCATTGGCACCCATGGGCAAACCAATGCTGTCGCAGACAGTGTGGGGCCGCGATAGGCCACGCCGCAGACCTCTGAAACGCCCGATCTCAGCGCCCACACCGCCACAGCTGTCAGAACGCTTTCGGCGGGTGTCTCTGACAGATTGAGCGTCAGGCTTTGCATCTCTGCTTTTGCATTGGCATCGCTCGCCATGGGTAGCGTGGCGGGCACAAATCCCGCCAGACGTTCGCGCCAATATGGCTCCGCCTTTGCCACCGGCATCATGGCGGCGGTCCAGGCCTCGCGCGCCTTAAGGTCGAGCGAAGACAAAACCTCGCCCCCCCGCAACACAGACGAGAGGCTGAGCTGCGCGCCGTCCAGATCCGTCAATCCGCCCAGTCGCACCGCGCCTTCACCGCAGGCGATGGTCAGGGTGTCGTTGTCAAAGGCAAGGACAGTGCCTGCTGCAGCCGCTGTCGGGTTTGCAACGGGATCGGCGGTGCTGACCAACAGGATGCGATCCACAGCCGCGATCTTCGGGGCCCACAGCGGATTGTAGTAGTCCCCGTGATCCAATGCCCGCACCAGCGCCACAATCGCCTGCGCGCTGTTGGTGAAATCAAGCCGTCCGCCCGCTTCAGGCCGTGCGGTCCGGCCAAAGTAGCTGCGCGCGCCCAGATCCTGCGCCTCTGCATCCGGCAGCCCCGCTGCCAGAGCGTGCACCACATCCGGAAAACTCTCCATCGCTGCGGTGTAGCATTTGGTGTTCAGCGTCAGCGCAGTGTCACTCTCGGCCACATCAAACAGGCGCTGGGCCACGATTTTGCCGGTGTCGGCCTGCGCCTCCATGGTGTGCCAGGTGATGCCGTGGCGCGGCTCCTGATGGATGCGCGCCCAGACCGGCGCATTCAGGCCAGCATATCGGGGCAGCGGTCCATCATGAAAATTCACAGCGCCCTGAGAGGGCAGATCCAAAACCGCTTGCGGCAGCATATCCAGATTGGCGACACTCAGCAGCCAGTCATATTCAACGCCGCTCAGCGCCGCCACCAAATCCTCATCTGAGGATAGCACCCGCAGCCCTTCGGCCTCGGCCCACTGGCGAATGTTTGCTGTCCTTGTGACAACCGCCTCAAGACGGTGCCCCATGTCCCGCCAAAGGCTCGCGCATTGCACAAGCAGGCTCTCATTGCCAATCATGACGCCGCGCATGGGCGGGCGATCCATCAGCCGATCAAGGCTCATTTGACAGCCTCCTCAATTGGGGGCAGGGCCGGGGTCTTGGCAGCCGCCGCGACCGGTGCGCTCGACCGCATCCGACAGGCATGGGCGATCAAATCCCGTAGGAAATACTCAGGGTCACGGCGCGGCTTGCGCCCGACAGCGCGCCGCAGTTTCCAAAGCAGGCTGCCAAGCACATGGGCCACCGTCGCCGCAACGGCGTAGGCGGTGCTGTGGTTCTTGCGGAAATAATGCTGCCTGCTGTCAAACCAATACTGCGGCATCCGCTGCCAGTTTTTCATTCCGGTGGAGACCGAGCCGATATGCGTGACCTCACTCGCGCGCACATAGTCCACATGCCAACCGGCCCGCCGCGCGCGCAGGCACAGATCGGTCTCCTCAAAATAGAGAAAAAACGTCTCATCAAAGAGGCCGATGTCTTCCAGAACCTGCCGCCGCATCATCATCGACGCCCCCGCGAGCCAATCCACCCGCGTGGTTTTTGTCGGGAGGGGCAGCGGCACCACATGGCGCGCAAACAGCCGCGTGACTAGGCCGATCCGCGCAGCGCCCTCAAGCTCGCTCCAGACCGACGGGAAACGGAACGCCGTGATATGCGGCGCTTGATCTTCGCCATGGATGTAGGAGCCGGCAAAGCCGCACTCCGGTGTTTGATCCAGATGATCCACCAGCGCCGCAATGCTCCCCGCGTCCGGGAAAGCGTCAGAGTTCAGGATATAGATGTAGTCAAAGCGGCGCTGGGCCAATCCATGCCGCATGCCAAAATTATTGCCCGCGCCAAAGCCCCCGTTGTGGCCGGATTGCACGACCTCAACGCGCCCCTGCGCCCAATTTGCCGCCGCAACCGCGTTGCGCATCTGTTCAAAGGAGCCATCACCGCTGTCGTTGTCGACAATCACGATATGCCCTTCAAGCTGCGCCATTTCCCGTGCCGCAGCCTGAGCCGCCTGCAGCGTCATCTCCGGTGTGCGCCAGTTGAGGATGACAGTCAGCACAGAGGAGGGCATACTCATTCCGCGGCCTCCCGAAGCATTTGCGGCGCAGCCTCAGCTTCCGCCGCTGCAATCACCGCCTTCAGCCGCGTTGCCAGCACCCGCACATTGGGTTCCAGCACCATGGAATCATGATCGCCCGGCACCTCAAAGACCTGCACATCCGGTACCCATTGCCCCCAATCATTGTCGTGGAACACATAGGCACGGTCCTGATCCACCAAGCGTCCATTGCCTAGGGCCCATTTGCCCCGAAGCGGCGGACGGAAGAGGGCGAGGTTGCCGCTCCAACTCTGCACCTGATAGCGCGCCACAGCCTGCAAAAAGGCCGCTTCGATCTCCGCATCATGGAACTGCTGCCCCTGCGCCTCGGTTTCCTGCGCGGGTTGGCGTTTTGCGATTTCCCAGGCGATGCGATTCTTGGCCCAGATCACCGGATAGGCCACACCTTTGGTGCGCAGCTCCTTCAGCTGAATGCGCATCCGGTCGGCGCGGCTCAACGCACGGCGCACGGGCAAAGGGGTATCGAGCATCGCCACCAGCCGGACGTCATCGCCCATGGCCTCAAGCTGTCGCGCGATTTCATAAGCGGTGATCCCGCCCCCAGAGAAACCTCCCAACAGATAAGGCCCTTCCGACTGCACCTGCTTCATCTCCTTGATGTAGTCTGTGGCGGCGTCCACCAGATCATCATGGGGCTGTGCATCCCCAAACAACCCGCGCGCCTGCAGGCCGTAAAACGGGCGGTCCGCGCCGATCAGATGCGCAAGATGGCGCAGGTTCAACACATTGCCAAACATTCCGGCCACAAGGAAAAACGGCGTTTTGGAGCCACCTTCCCCCTGATGCATCGGCACCAGATGGGTGAAGCGCGTCGTCGGTTTGGTGTCGTCAAGGTTATCTGCGTTTTGCGCGGAGGTCTGTGGTCCCTGATCCCCGACACGATCCGCGATCAGCGCGGCACAGGTCTCAATGGTCGGCGCTTCAAACAGAACCGAAATCGGGAAGTCGATCGACCAGGCTTTCTTGACCATGGCAAACAGACGCACCGCAATCAGGCTGTGCCCGCCGAGATCAAAGAAACTGTCCTGCACGCCAACCTGCTCAACACCCAAAAGCTCCTGCCAGAACCCGGCCAGCGTGCGCT
This sequence comes from Shimia sp. R9_3, assembly GCF_017743755.1. Classification (NCBI taxonomy): domain Bacteria; kingdom Pseudomonadati; phylum Pseudomonadota; class Alphaproteobacteria; order Rhodobacterales; family Roseobacteraceae; genus Shimia; species Shimia sp. R9_3. Next base: position 48,078 of record NZ_JAGHRP010000003.1, read on the forward strand.
CAATATCCGTGCGTGGGGCGATGAAATCAGTCTCTAATTCAGGCCGTTCAAAGCTTTGCGTCGGCCCTGCGTCTTCCTGAACACCGGCCTCCGCCTGCTTGATCAACGCGGCAAGATCCAGCGAGGACACCACCAGTTGCGCGCGTCGATCACGCAGCGCCGCCTCAAACATCTGGGCGCCAATTTCGGGTGGTATGCCTTGGGACAGATTGTGGGCCAGCCGCTCCTCTGCTGCAGAGAGCGGGGCGAGCGCTGCACCGGGGTTTGCAAACTGAACTTCGCTCTTACTCAAGGGCTGTGCCTTGGTGAAACCGGCAGCGGTTTCCACTTGCCGCAAGGCAAGCTCGCTCACTTTGACACATATGTTGCCCGCAGCATCCGCCAGCGACACATCAAACCGTGCTGAGCCTGACGTGCTGTCTCCGCTCACCAGCCGCACATGGCTCACCACAGTTTCAGGCAGCGGCGCAAAATGGGCCAGTCGCGCATATCCCACCGGCACCCACAAATGTCCTTGCGCATATCCGGGGATCAGGTCCATCGCCCAACCGGTGGCAATATCCAGCAGCCCCGGGTGCATCTGCAAACCGTCCCCGTCAAACTGGGCATCAATCCGCAGCTTTGCTAAGCCTTGCTTCTCGCCCAGAGCGGTCTCGCGCAGCACCTTCCAGCGCGGCCCAAAGCGCATATGCGCTTCCTGCGGCGCGCGCAATGCTGCGCCAAATCCATCGTTGGTGATCGGACAGGACGCCGCGAGCTCAGAAACATTCAGCGGCGTCTCCGGTGTTTCGCGCACAGGAACGAGCTGCGCTTCCGCATGTGTCTGCCATCCCTTTTGCCCGTCAAACTGCACTGCCGTTTGCACAGCAAAAGCATAGCCAGCAGGGCTTCGTCGCAGGGTGACGCGAAGCGCGCAATCCGCGTCCTCCGCCACATGCAAGGGGCGCAGGAACAATAGGTCCTCGATGGCAAAGCTCTCGCTTTCCCCCTGCGCAGCCAATGCTTCATACGCCAATGCAATATAGCCGGTTCCCGGCATCACCGCCGCACCGTCTCCGGTGCGATGCTCATCCAAAATCCAGTCCTGCGCTGTCAGGTCGGCAGTGAAGATGCGGTTGCCCTGTGTATCAAATCCGGCCCCTGTGAGCAAGGGCGTGTCAATCGCCTCAACCGGCGCCTCCGTTGGGCTGCCTTGCCGCGCCGCCACGGCGTCTGCTGCCATGCCGACCTCGGTCCATAGCCCCCAGTTGATTGCGCGCACCCGCGTTTTTCCGCCTGCGCGCGCCTGTGCGTAGGCATTCAGATAGGCATTTGCCGCCACATAATCGAGCTGCCCTGCAGGGGCCGTGGCAGTGGAAGAGGAAGCAAACAGCATCAGCCAATCAAGGCTGCCGTCCGGGAACAGCTGCTCCAGCACCTGCGTGCCGTGCAGCTTGGGCGCCAGCACATCTTCGATGCTGGCAGAGGTCTTTGCCAACAGGGGGCCGTCATCAATCACACCCGCCGCATGGATCACGCCGTTGATCTCGCCAAAAGCCTCTCTCGCGGCAGCGGCCGCTGTGGCCATCTCATCAATGTTGCACACATCCGCCGCCAGCGGCAGCACGCTGCCACCAAGGCTTTCGAGCCGCTTTACCGCGCGCATCCGCTGCGCCACGCGATCTTGCGGGGCATGGTTTTGCAGGTAGTGTGCCCAGCTTTCACGCGGAGGTAGGCTCTCGCGTCCCAGCAGAACAACATTTGCACCCGCTTCGCGGATCATGCGTTCCGCCAATGTAAGCCCAATGCCGCCAAATCCACCGGTGATGAGATAGGTGCCACCCTGTTGCCAGGCGGGCATATCATCGCCTTCAAGCGCAACTTTGCGATAGCCGCGCTCAAGCCGTTTCTCCCCACGCCACGCTGCGATTTGCGTTTTGGGTGGGGCCAGCACTTCCTCCAAAAGGCGGGGGATCAGCGTGCCAAGTGTCTTTCTGCTCGGTGTCTCCACATCCAGCAGGCTTGCGCTTACCCCGGGCAGCTCGCGGCCCATCACCTGCACCGCTCCAAGCACGGTGGCTTTTTCCGGATAGGGCAGGGCTTCTGCGCGCGCCTGCACGGCGCCATTGCTCACAGCTGTGATGTGCAGTGGGGTTGGCAGGTTCTCTTCGCTCGCCGCCTGCGCGATGAAAAACAGGCTCATCAGCCCCTGTTCCTGATTGCGATGAAAGAAGCTCGATCCGGGGCGATGGCTTTCATCTTCGGTGAGCAGCCACAGATGGACAATCCGATCTGGCGCGCGCCCTTTTGCCATCAGGCTCTGCATCAGCGCATCATAGCCCTCGCGCCCGCGTTCCGGTGCCAGCGCATAGGCATCCGGGCCAAGCTCGGCAAAGGCATCACCGGTGATGACCGTCACCACATCCTGACCTGCGGCGTGCAGCTTGTCTGCCAGGGCCGACCCAGTGCCGCCTTGATCAACAAAGATCAGCCAGCTGCGCCGCTCTGCCCGCTCCAGTTCGGTTTCAACATCAATCTCGCATTCCGCCAGCCGCGGCGTCCATACGGGAGCGTAGGTCCAGTCGGCGGTGTCCTGCAGCCGCATCAGCAGCTCATCTGCCGCGTCAGCCTGCCCTCGCCCCGGCTCAATGAAATAGCGGCTGCGCTGGAACGCATATGTGGGCAGTACAACTTTCTGACGGGGCAGCTCTCCCCAAAGATGCTCAAAATCCACATCCACCCCGAAGGTCCAAAGCTGGGCCAGAACGGTCAGGAAATAGAGATCATCAGCGGTCTGTTCTTCCGGGTGGCGCAGCGACGACAGCACCTGATCCGCTTTCACTTCAGCATGCATTTTGCTGAGCGATGACAGGGCTTTGCCGGGGCCGACCTCCAGATAGATCCGTCCGGATTTCTGGGCCAGCTCAGAGATGCCATCAGCAAACAGCACGGTATGGCGCAGATGCCCGACCCAGTATTCTGGGTCCGTCGCCTCGTGATCCAGCAGCGCTTTACCGGTGCGGTTGGAAATGATCGGCAAGGTTGGCGCAGTGAGGTCAATACTGCGCAGATAATCGCCAAATTCCTCTAGGATCGGTGTGAGCATCCGCGAGTGCGCGGCGATGTTGATTGGCACACGCTGCGTGTCGATCTTCTTCATCGCCAGCTTGGTTGCGAGCACATCCAGCGCCACGTCTGAGCCTGAAACCACGGTGAGTGTGGGCGCATTCACCGAGGCAATGTCCAGATCTTCGCCCAGATAAGCCTCAAGCTCCGCCAGCGGCAAAGGCACCGACAGCATTCCGCCTGCGGGCACCCGGTCAAACAGCTGTCCGCGCAGATGCACGAGCCCAAGACAGTCCTCAAACGACATCACACCTGCCAGACAGGCGGCCGTATTCTCGCCCATGGAATGCCCGATCAGTGCGGCAGGCGTCGCACCCCAGCTGATCCACAGCTGCGCCAGTGCGTATTCCACCATCATGATCAGCGGCAGTTGCAGGCTTGGCCGTTTCAGCCGCTCTTCAGCCTTTGCAACATCCTCGCCCGTCGCAAGCCACAACGCGCGCAGCTCTTCGCCACCTTTGTCCGCCAGATGGGCAAAGCCGCGCTCCATCCAATCGGCAAAAACAGGCTCTGTTTCAAAGAGATCACGGCCCATGCCCACATATTGCGCCCCGCCGCCCGGGAACATGAAGACCACATCTGGCGAAGCTTCTGCGCGGCGCGTAAACACCCGCCGCGGATCATTACTTTCCAGAAGCGTCGCCGCGTCCTCATGGCTTTCTGCCAGCACAACTCGACGATTTTCAAACGCGCGTCGACCGGTCAATAGGGTGTAGGCCACATCCGCCAGCGGCTGCTCCGGGTGCGCCCTCAGATGTGCCGCCAGATTGGCTGTATTGGCTTCCAGAGCCTTTGTGCCGCGTCCTGACACCGCAATCAGTTGCAGCGGCCAGTCACTTTCAGCGCTGTCTGGCCGGCCCGGGGCTTCTTCGATCACCACATGGGCGTTGGTGCCCCCCACGCCAAGGCTGTTCACCCCGGCGCGCCGTGGCCCCTTGCGCCGATCCCAGCTCTCCAACGCGGCATTCACTGCAAAAGGGCTGGTTTCAAAGTCTATCGCCGGATTGGGCGCTTCAAACCCAAGGCTTGGCGGCATCTCCTTATGGTGCAGCGACAGCGCCGTTTTGATCAGGCTCGCAGCCCCTGCCGCCGTGTCCAGATGGCCGATGTTGGTTTTCACCGACCCAATCCGGCAAAACCCGGTCTCCTCAGTGGTTTCCCGATAGGCTTCGGTCAGCGCGGCCACTTCAATCGGATCACCCAGATAGGTGCCGGTGCCATGGCACTCCACATAGTCCACCGTGTCCGCACTGACATCAGCAATCGAAAGCGCATCTGCCACCGCAGCCGCTTGCCCGCCCACAGAGGGGGCCAGATACCCCGCCTTGTCAGAGCCGTCATTGTTGACCGCAGAGCCTTTGATCACGGCCCAGATGTGATCGCCATCAGCAATCGCATCGCTGAGCCGGCGCAGCACAATCGCGCCCGCGCCCGAGCCAAACACTGTGCCCTGCGCGCGATGGTCAAAGGCATGGCACTCCCCATCCGGTGACAGGATCTCGCCATCCTGAAACACATAGCCCCTCCCATGGGGCAGCTCGATGGTGACACCACCTGCAATCGCCATGTCACACTCGCCATTCAGGATCGATTGTGCCGCATAATGCACCGCCACCAGCGAGGTGGAACAGGCGGTCTGCACGCCAAGGCTGGGGCCTTTCAGGTCCAGAATATGGCTCAGCCGTGTGGCCAGAAAATCCTTATCGTTCCCGGTGTGGCGCAGCAGGAACATGCCGGTACTGTCCACCAGATCGCGGTTGCTGCAGAGGTTGAAATAGAAATAGCTGCCCATGCCGCAGCCTGCGAAAACCCCGATGGGTCCGCCAAAGCGCTCCGGCATATGGCCAGCGTTTTCAAGCGCTTCCCAACTCACCTCAAGAAACTGGCGGTGTTGCGGGTCCATGATCGCGGCTTCTTTGGGAGACAGGCCAAAAAACTCCGCATCAAACTCGGCAAACCCGTCCAGCATCGCCGCCGCAGGCACGTAATTTCGGTGGTTGAGCCGCGCCTGGCTTTCGCCATTCGCCAGCAGGTCCTCTTCGCTGAGCTGTTTGATAGAGCGGATACCGTCGCGCAGATTTTGCCAATATTCCTCAATGCTGGCCGCGCCGGGCAAATGCGCCGCCATACCGACAATGGCAATATCTGTCGCTTGGACAGTCTTCGTTACAGTGTCGCTCAAATTCTTGCCCGCCAAAGTCACCTGCGCCAAACGCGCGTGAGATCAGCCTTTCCTCTACAAAAAAGCTCTTTCATTTCGCTTAAAAGTAAAATCACAACCATACTTCAGAAAGGTCAAATCAGGGCAAATTGAGGGCAGAAAGTGCGAAAATGCTCTTTTGATGCAAGGCCCATACCAATGCACCGACCCCAACGCCCACAGCCCAGAACAAAGCGTCGTGGCGCGCGTCCCACGCTGCGTGTTTGCAGGCCAGCCAGATGACAACCGGATAGGCCAGCAGCATCGCCAAACCATGCCCGATCAGCGCTCCCGTCAGGCCGAACTGCGTCCCTCCCACGATGAGCCCCGTCATCACCAATCCGGCGCGCGTCGCGGCAAGCAGGAAAAAGCCGCGGCTGTCACCGGCCGCCAGCGCCGCATTGTCATAGGTCAGCGCAATCATTTGAGGGATCTGCATCAGCGCGAGCAACACAACCACCCCACCGGCCAGTGCATAGCGCGGGTCATAAAGCGTCTCGACAAGCCACGGCCCGAGCAGCGCAAAGCTCGCTAGCAGCGCAAACAATCCGCCGCTCAGCATCAGCCGCATCTTGTGCAAATGCGCGCGGTTCTCCGCGCTCTCATGCGGAGGCTTTTCGCGGTAAATCGGGATCAACAACCGCCCCGCCAGCATCCCGCCCAACAGCCATGGGAAGGAGGCGAGGAAATAGCCGATGTTGTAGATGCCAAGCGCACTCAGGCTCAGGAATTTCCCCAGAACAATTTTGTCCCCCTGACTCAGCAGGAACCCGGCCGCCGTAGACAGAAAGATCCATTTGCCAAATTGGATCAGCTCCCTTGCCGCCGGGCGCTCCCAGCGGACGTGATTGCCTGCTCCGGGCAGCATAAGATGATAAAAAATCAGCTGGATGATCAGCGTAGTGACCGCGCTGGCCACCAATGCCCACACGGATCCTGTGGCCCAGGCCGCCAGCACACCCACCACCAATCCAATCACCTGCGCGCCCAGATCAATCGCCGTGAGACGGCCCAGAACCAGATTGCGGTTGGCGCTGTCTTTCTTGGTGGGAAACAGTCCGGAAATCAGCAGAGTGACCCCGACCACGGGCAGGATTTGCGCCAGCTCCGGTGCGTCATAAAACGCCGCCGCCGGTGCCGCCAAGGCCCAGGTCATCACCATCAGCGCCGCGCCCCGCAACACCTGAATGGTCCAGGCCGTGTCGAGAAACGCCGGGTCCTCGCCCCGTTTGGATTGCAGGATCGACTGGCTCACGCCCATATCGCTGAGGTTGTTCAGCCCCTGCATGAACACCCAGACAAGGCTCATCAGGCCAAAGGCTTCGGGGAACAGAAGCCGCGTCAAAATCAGGTTGGAAGCCAGCCTGAGCGCCTGACTGCCGCCATAACCCAAAATGGTCAGCCCGCCGCTGCGCAACGCGCGCGCGGCCAGCGATTGTCCTTTCGTGATCTGCTGCAGGCGGCTCATCGCCCGCGCTCCCAGCTCTGCGCCCTTTGCGGTGTGAATTTCACAACCAAGGCCACCGCCACATAAACACCAAACCCAATCGGATCACGCAGCGCCATGCCCAGCATTTGCCCCGCACGCACTGGCAGTTTGTTGTCGTTCTTCGCCAGCTCTGGATAACGCGCAAAGACTTCACCCACACCGGCATTCTGCCGCCGCCGCACCCGAACCAAGGCACCAAAGCCTTCCACCAGAGGCCAATCATATCCGGCTGACACGCCCACCCGTTCTTCGGGGGTAAAAGACAGCCGCACAAAGGTGTCATCAGAGATAATGTCGGGAAAGTCGCCCCAGCGCGCGCGCCCTGCAGCATTCACCGCAAACAGCCCCGCGCCGGGCACGCCTTCGGTGATGAAAGGCACTTTGGCATAGGTGCGCGCATAGGCCCGTGTCGTCCAGGTCGCGGCCTTGCTCAGGCGCAGTTGCCCGCTGGCATAGCGCGGCGCCTCGGTTGTCAGAACATCTGCCAGCTCGCCAAACACTGCTGCGTCAACAGTCACATCCGCATCCAGATAGGCACGCATCTCGTAAGCCGCCGCCGCATCCGCCGCATTCAATGCGCCAATCTTACCGATGGCGGGCAGGTCCAGAACAACCAGATCCCAGCCCTTCTGTGCAGCGCGCTCCGCAAAGCCTTTGGCAATTGTCACAGTGCTGTCGCTGCACCCATTGGCCGCCACCACAATCTGCGCACGCGCCAGACCCTCTGATGCCAGCACAGCCTCAAGGCAGGTCCCGATATGGGCCGCTTCATTGCTCGCTGGAATGAGGATGCTCAACACCGCGCGGATGCCTTCTTCTGATCAATCGCGGCGACCCTAACAGAGCCAATCACACACGGGCAGGGGGATCTGCCTGCATTATCAACCCTGTGTCTCAATTGCCCTCTACAGAAAGCCGGACAGTGGCAGCACCAATGCCGGTGCATCCTCAAAGGCCACCGCCTCGATTTCGGTCAGAAGATAGTCCCGCCCGTCCGCGCGGACACGCACCCGCGCGCCGTCACGTTCCCAGCTGTAGTCTGCACGGGTGCCCGGCAGCAGCACGCGATCCAGACCGGCACCGCCATGCAGCAGATCGCCCCGCCCGCGGGCGATCAGAATATCGTTGCCATCCCCGCCCAGCAGCACATCACGCTTGCCGGTGCCTTCGAGCCGATCCCGCCCGTCGCTGCCCAGGTAAATCCCGCCGTGCAAAAACGCATCCCTGTCGCGGGTTTCGGTCCAATGCGGCCCGTCAATGTTGTAGGCGGTCAACCTGTCTTGGCGCGGGGTCTTGTCCCACAGATGCCGCAGATGCCCCCAACTGCCCCATTTGCTGGGACGCCCCACATCGCTGTAGGCGTTAAAGCCACCTCCACCCAGCCGCCGCCAGGCCACCAGCATCTCATCATAAACCCCGGCCAGCTCTTCGCTTGTGCTGAAGGCGGTGAAGAAATCCGTGAGCGCTTCGTCATTGGCCTCAACACCAACGCCCACCACATGGCTGCCGCCCTCATACATCAGGAAATCCAGCCCGGCTTTGCGCGCGCGCTCTGCGTGGTAAGGCAGATATTCCTGCGTCATCCGGCGCAGATCGCCGGATCGCAGCGCTTCTGCGGCTTTGGCAAACAGCCCATCATGTCGCCGCTCCGCCACAAACTCACGAAGGGCAACCCGTTGCAGGCCTTCCGTACTGCCCGCAGCCTCCGCCGCCGCGCGCGCCTCTTCAAGCCAGCCACGCACGGTTTCCGCACCCTCTTCAACGCCAAGCGAAACGCCAAAATATCCGGTCACAGCATAGGCATCAAACAGGCTCACCGGAGCAGGATTGCCCTCTGCCTGCCACAGCGGGGCCTCCAGCAATCCGTCCTCATAGCTGGGCCAGCCGGTATGCACCGCGATCACCCGGCTCAACCGCGCCTCTGCGGCGTCGCCAAAGACATCCCCCCAGATCTGCGCCATCTCGGCGGCTTTCATCCCGGCAAACTGCATCTGCACATCGCTGCCTTTGCCCCAGCGCGCCTCGCCTTCGCGCAACACCCATTGCGCTTGCTCAAAGCCCCAGTTCCAAAGCTCGTTGGAATACTCCACATGCGCCACCAGTTCCGGGTCCAGATGGTCGCGCACATAGGTGGCAAAGCGGGTCATATAATCAGCCTCCGCAAGGTGAGGCATGTTGAACCAAGGGTCCGCACCGATCTGATTGGCCAGCGCAACCATCACCTCAACCGGCACACCGCGCCAGGCATAGGTGAAATCGCTGGGCAAGGGGCGTCCGTCCCAGCGCGATTGCGTGGAGCCATTGGTCTGCATCCAATCCATGAACCGGATTTGGCGCAGATCATCCACCACGTTCAGCCAATCCGGATTGAAAATCGCACCCGCGTTCCACAGCGGGATATGCGCCATCGACAGTACTGTGATGTCGCGCATATAGTCGCCTGACAGCTCCGGATCCGGGTTGCGGATCTTGATCCCCACCAGCCCATCACCGGGCGTGTAGTCAAACCAGATCTCTCCCGGAGCTTCCCGCACCACACGCGCACGTCCGGTGAGCTCTATCGCGCCGCTGCCCTGCCAGGTGACGCGGTAGCGTCCGGCGAGTCCTGAGGACTCCTCCGGTTGATCGGTGAACAGCACCGTTTCAATCGCCTCAATCTCCTCAGGCAATCCCCAGATCCAGCCGTCCTCATCGACCAACCCGCGATCCTGCAGGTCCTCAAAACTCAAGGCACCCCAGCGCCCGTCCAAATGGCCAACCCAGGGGCGAGCAGTCTTCATGCGGTTGAGAAACGGATGCTGCGTCGCCCAATCGCTGACCTCGCTCAGCCCCATGGACAGCGCCGGATCGGCCAGCCCCAGTCCTGCCAATTCCGAAGGGCTGTCTACTGCGTCGGAAAATCCGCTTTGCTCCAGCGCCGCGCCTTTGTTGGCCGCCTCAATCGGGCGCAGCACCAGACGGTGAATTTCATCGCGCACGGCCTCCCAATAGGTGCGCACATCCGGATGGATCGTGTCTGGCAACGCGACCGCCAGCGGCAGTTCGGATTCAAACAGCCAGACATATGTGATCGCTCCGGCCAGCAGGTAAGTGGTCGCCGTGCCATGGGGCGCATCGTCGGAATAGAGCGCCTCAGACGGCATGCCTTCCAAAACGCCCCCATCCAGCAATTGTGCCATCACGCTGGCCACGGGGATCAGGTCAATCTGCACCTCAGGCCGCGCCGCGCGCAGCTGATCCACATAGTCTTCAAACCACGCATGATAGTCCCCGGTGTTGAACCGCTGATATTTGCGCAGCTGGCGCGCATTTGGCGGGAAGCGGCGCACCTGATTGCCCATATAGGCCCAGCCCTCATAAATCGCGTAGCGCACCGGCGCTGCATCGCCGAGCCGTTCCTGCAGATTGTCGATCACGTCCAGCGTCGCGGTGACCGGGGAGTAATTTTCAGGATTGTCGCCCTCATAAGGCAGCTCTGGTGCGCGATACTGAATGAAGTTTGCAGGCGTGATCAGCACACTGTCCCAGCCCATATCGGCAAAGTTGCGATAAGCGCGCATCCAGCCGCGTTGCACCTCTTCAAATCGCCAATTGGCGGAGGGCCGGCCGCTTTGGGCAAAATCGCGCAAAAAGCCCCATTGCCCATCCAGTCGCAGGTCGGTCCCTGCGGCTTTGGCAAACACTGCCATCCAATGCGGTGCGGTGGTTTCATCGCTGTCGGTCAGGTGGTGCACCAGACTGTTGCCATAGACATAAACCGCCTGCGCAGTCTTGCCGTCTGCCGTGTCCGCAGTCTGTGAGGTCGTCTGCGCAGCGGCCAACTGCACCGCGCAAAATGTGGCCAACACAGCAAGGCCGCGTCTGATCCACTGTGTCGTCTTGGTCATGCTCTCTCCCTGAGCGGCGTATTCTACAGCCCGGATGGTCATCCGTGGGGCCACTATGCTGTGATTCCCAAGGCGCATCAAAGCCGATCAGGCTTAACAGAGCGTGGCTTTGCGTCACCTTTCAAAAACTGGAACGCTTTTCTGGCCTTGCTCATTTTGATGGCATAGAGGCAGTGTGAGGCATGACAATGAGGAGCAGCACCATGATCGGCACAGCGTTACCCGAAGACAGAGGGTTTGATGTCGGCCGGTTGGAGGTGCTTTCCGGCTGGATGGATCAGCTTGTTGCCGATCGCAAATATGCCGGTTGCGCCCTGCTGATCGCCAAAGAGGGCGATGTGGTGTTTGATCATGCCACCGGCCTGCGCAGCCTGTCGCGTAACCTTCCGTTTGAACGCGACACCGTTGCCCGCATCTATTCCATGACCAAACCGATCACCACGGTGGCCCTGATGATGCTGGTGGAACGCGGTCTGGTGCATCTGGACGCGCCGGTTTCTGAGTTCATCCCCGGCTTTGCCGACAGCCATGCCCTGATCCCCGGCGCGACATCGCTGGATCAGGTGGAACCCTGCGCCAGCCCGACCCTGCACCAGCTTGCCGTCCACACCAGCGGTCTGACCTATCCGTTCAACCCGGGTCTTGTTGCAGAAGCGATGGATGCCGAAGATCTGCTCTTCAAACCCACCCAAGGCAAACTCGAAGACGTTGTGAACAAAGTCGCCGCCCTGCCGCTGGCCTTCGCGCCGGGGCAGCGTTGGGAATATTCTGTGGGCATCGACATTCTGGGCCGCGTGATCGAGGTGGTCTCCGGCAAATCGCTGGAGCGGTTTTTCCGCGATGAAATCCTTGATCCACTGGGCATGACCGAAACCGGCTTTTCAGTTGTGCCGGGAACGGAGTCGCGCTTTGCCGATCTTTATACCCCGCTTGAGGGGGACGCGATGGCGCTCAACGCGGCAAAGGTCGGTGCCAACACGCTGCGTGAAGTGGACAACGCAGAGCGGTCTCCTTTCCTGAAAACGGAAACTTTCTCCGGTGGCGGCGGTCTTGTGGGCACCATGGATGATTATCTGCGCTTTGTTGAAATGCTCCGCTGCGGTGGCGCGCTGGGCGACACACGTCTGCTCGCGCCACGCACCGTTCCCTTCATGATGGACAACCACCTCCCCGACGAGATCGCCGCCATGGGGCCGCAAAGTTTTGCCGAGCAGCCGATGGAAGGCATGGGCTTTGGTCTTGGCGGTGCGGTGGTGCTTGATCCTGCCCGCGCCCGCTGCCCCGGCAGCTTTGGCGATTTCAGCTGGGGTGGTATGGCCTCAACCTTCTTCTGGATCGACCCGATCGAGTCGCTGTCGGTGGTCTTCTTCACCCAGCTCTCCCCGTCCAGCAGTTACCCAACCCGCGCGCAGCTCAAGGCACTGGTGCAAGCGGCGCTCACCTGAGCCTGTCCTAAGTGTTAACGCGGATGGAGACACTGAGGTGCACACCTCCGCGATACAGCCGCAATACCGACGCGATACAGACGTCTGCGAAAATTGGTTAATTCTGCGCTGGGCGCAGCAGGCGGCCAAGCACTGTCATCACCAGAAACAGGGCTGCGGCGACGCAAACCACCGACGGTCCGGCTGGCGTATCCATTTGATATGACAATCCCAATCCGCCCACCGCAGCCGTCGCGCCGATGCCCGCAGCCCCAAAGGCCATGACTTCTGGCGAGCGTGCCACCGCCCGCGCGCCTGCCGCTGGAATGATCAGCATCGCCACAATCAGCAAGGCCCCAACCACCTTGATCGCCACCGCCACCACAATGGCCAGAGCAAATGTCATAAGTTGTTGTTCACGCTGTGGATTTAACCCGCTGGCATAGGCAAGGTCCCGGTTCAGCGTGGCGGTCAGCAGGGCTTGCCAGCGCCATGCCATCAGCCCGACGACCAGCGCCGCGCCGCCCCAGATCACGATCAGATCGGTTTTGCTCACCGCCAGAATATCGCCAAACAAGTACGACATCAGGTCCAGCCTTACCCCTTGCAGGAAAGAAACCGCCACAAGCCCGAACGCCAATGCCGAATGCGCCAACACCCCAAGCAGCGTGTCGACGCCAAAGCCTTTCTCCGAGAGGTTGGACACCGTCAGCGCCATGGCAAGCGCAATCGCCATCGCGCCTGCAAAGATCGAGACCCCGAGCGCCAAAGACAGCGCCACCCCAAGGATCGCCGCATGGGCCGTCGCATCGCCAAAATAAGCCATCCGCCGCCAGACCACAAAGCAACCCAGAGGGGCTGCCGCAAGCGCCACGCCAACGCCGGCGAAAAGCGCGCGAACGAGAAAGTCGTCAAACATATCAGTGAGATCCGTGATCGTGGTGGGCGTGGTCACCGTCATGACAGAGGTCATGGTCGCGATGATGGTGGTGGTCATGCTCATGCCGGTACAGCGCCAGCGCACCATGGGTGCCGGTGCCAAACAGCGCCCGATATTCCGGGGCAGAAGCGACAATTTCCGGCGTGCCATGGCAGCACACATGCCCATTGAGGCAAACCACACGGTCAGACGCGCTCATCACCACATGCAGCTCATGGCTGACCATCAGCACAGCGGCCCCGGTGCTGCGCCGCACCTGTTCAATCTGGGTGTAGAGATCTGCAGAGCCAGGTTGATCAAGGCCCGTTGTCGGCTCATCCAATATCAGCAGGTCAGGCTTGTCCATCAAAGCCCGCGCCAGCAGAACACGCTGGAATTGCCCGCCTGACAGCCCCGCCATGGGCCTGTTTTGCAGACCTTCCGCGCCAACCTGCGCCAATGCTTCCTCCACCTGCGCCTTGCTGCGTTTGGTGGGGAGCGACAAAAACCGTGCTGCGGTCAATGGCATTGTGGCATCAATCGCCAACCGCTGCGGCACATAACCGATGCGCATGCCCGCGGCACGCAGAATGGTGCCCTGATCCGGTTGGAGCGCCCCAATAATGCAGCGCAGCAAAGTGGATTTGCCACTGCCATTAGGCCCAACAATGGTGACAATCTCGCCTTTGTCGATGGCCAGGTCCACATTGCTCAGCGCCTGATGTGACCCGCGTTTCACCGACATTTTGCTGACGGTGACAAGCCTCATGCCGGTGTCTCCGCTGTGGGCGCGCAATCCGGGCAGAGCCCTTCCGCCTCCACCACCGTGCTTTCCACCACAAAGCCCATCGCCTTGGCCGCTGCGCCCAAGGTGGATTTCAACGACGCGGCGGTTTCGCCAACCGTGTTGCAGCCGCGGCAAATCAGAAAGATGGGCGTGTGGGTGTCACCGGGATGGGCGCAGGCCACATAGGCATTGAGCTTCTGAACCTTATGCACAAACCCGTTGAGCACCAAAAAATCCAAGGCGCGATAGACGACCGGGGGCTGCGACGCATAGCCTTCCTCAGATAGGATGCCCAAAATATCATAGGCCCCCATCGCGCGGTGTTCCTGCAGCAAGATTTCCAGCACCCGCCGACGCCCTTTGGTCAGGCGCAGCCCTTTGGTCGCGCAGGTTTCTTCTGCAGCGCGCAGCCCGCTGCCCACACAGGCGGCGTGGTCATGGCTTTGAAATCCCACGGTTTGCATGGAGCCTCCTGACGGTCCTCAAGATTTGACACTTGATATAGTATAACATTTCAACTAGAGCCAGCCCCTGTAGCAACAAAAGGAGCGCTGACGTGCGATTCATTCCTATGGTCTTTGCGGCGACCGTTCTGGCCGCGCCGGTGCGGGCGGAAGCGCCACGCGTCGTGACGGACATCCTACCAGTCCAGGCGCTGGTCGCCAAGGTCATGCAAGGTGTTGGCGAACCTCAGCAATTGCTGCCCGCCAACCAATCGCCACACAGCTATGCCCTGCGTCCCTCCGAGGCCCGCGCGCTGCAAAACGCCGATCTCGTGGTCTGGGTCGGTGCGGAGCTGTCTCCTGCGATGGACGAGGCCATCGAGAGCCTTGTGAATGACGGAGAGGCGTTCTCCCTGCTGCATCTGAACGGCACAAGAGAGCTTGCCTATCGCGAAGATGAAACCTTCCTTGAGATTGCTCTGGGTGACGGGGATGATCATCACGACGATCATGACCACGACCATGATGCGCATGATGACGACGATCATGAGGGTCACGACGACCATGCACATGACGAAAAGCATGACGACCATGATGATCACGGCCACGACGATCACGACCATGACGAGCATGCGGATGAGCATGGCCATGATGAGAGCCATGAAGAGCATGACGCGCATGACCACGACAAACATGCCGACCACGAAGGTCATGACGACCATGATGACCATGCGGATGAAGCCCACGCGGGCCATGAGGGGGAACACCATCATGACCATGATGGCGTTGATCCACACGCCTGGCTTGACCCGCAAAATGCCAAGTTCTGGATGGGCGCGATTGCAGAAAAGCTCGCCGCCCTTGATCCGGAAAACGCTGCGACCTACCGGGCCAATGCCGCCGAAGGTCAGACAGAGCTAGAGGCGCTGACAGCTGAAATCGCCACGGACCTTGCCCCTCTGAAAGGGCACGGCTTTGTGGTGTTCCACGACGCCTACCAGTATTTTGAAACCCGCTTTGATTTGTCGGCCTCCGGTGCGATCCTTTCAGGAGACGGCACGACCCCAAGTGCCGCACGTCTGGATGCGGTGCGTGACGTTCTGAACAAAGAAGGCGTCACCTGCGTTTTCACAGAGCCACAGTTCAACCCCAAAGTTGTGAAGGCAATCAGCTCCGGTCTGGATCTGCATTCCGAAGAGCTGGACCCGCTTGGGGTCAATCTGGACAGCCCGGATTATCTCGCTTTGATCCGCAACATGGCGAAACAGTTTGAGCACTGCCTTGAGGATCACGATCACTAAGAGGGCGGCTTGCCTGCTTTAGGTCCAACGCAATTCCGCGGGGCGTATTTCAAAGGAAATATGATGCGCCCCGCCGAGCAGCCCCTCAACCGTATGGTTGGCCAAGGCGCGCCAGTAGGGCTGTAGGGTCACCGCATCTTCCTGCAAGATCCGTTCCCCCCGTTCCACAAGCGCGCGCCGTTTGTTAAGATCAAGCGTGCCAAGCGCCTCATCCAGAATGGCGTCAAACTCCGGATTGGCATAGCCGAACTCATTCCACGCTTCACCGCTGCGATAAGCCAGCGCCCAGATCTGTACGCCGAGCGGGCGGTGGTTCCAATCCGTTGCGCTGAATGGGAACTTGTCCCAGTTTTCCCAATAGATGCTGCCTGGAACAATGGTGGTTTTGGCCTGAAATCCCGCATCACGCAGCTGCGCCACCACCGCATCCGTTGTGTTTTTGCGCCAGAGATCGTCGATGGTGTGAATTTCCATCTCAAATCCTTCCATGCCCGCTTCCTGCAACAGTGCCAATGCGCCGCGCGGATCATGGGGCGGCAGGCCGATGTCGGTATATTCCGGATGCGCAGGACCGATATGGTGGTTCTCTGCGGTGCGGCCGTGACCGCCGTTGCCAAGCTCCAGCAGCACCTCATTGTCCACTGCCATCGCAATGGCCCGCCGGACACGCGGGTCGGCATAGGGCATCTGCCCGCCCACCTCTGCCAGTTGATTGGGGCGCACCACCACCGTTGACATAGAGATCACATCGTTTTTGACCCAACCTTCGGTGGCACCGATCAGGTCGGCATATTCGCCGTCCACGGAATAGGTCATGTCGATTTCACCGGCCTTGGCCGCACGCGCCCAAACTGCCGGATCAGTGCCAAAATCAATAAACTCGATGCGATCCATCCAGGCGCCGTTGCCGTCGTTCCACCAGCTGTGATCCTCATTGCGCATCAGCACACCGCGCGCGCCGACCTGTAAATCCACCGGCAGGTAAGGTCCTGTGCCTACGGAGTTTTCCAGCATAGTGGCGGGATCAAAGCTCTTATGCACAATCGCGGCGGGGTAATCCGCCATACCGGGGATCAGCGATATATCTGCCTTGGGCAGGTTCAGGCGCACCGTGTGGTCATCAACCACCTCAATTGCGCCGTCCAGCGCGCGGTTGGTAGCCGGGTCAATCAGCGTGGCAAACCGCCCCGCCATGGAATTCCCCGCCAGATCGCGCGCGCACCAGCCTGTGATGTTGCGCGCCACATCCTGCGCCGTAAAGGCATCGCCATTGTTCCAGCGCACCCCTTGGCGCACATTCAGCGTATAGGTTTTGGCATCCTCGGAAATTTCCCAGCTCTCCAGCAGCGCGGGCTTAAAGGTGCCATCGTTTTCATAGGTGACGAGATATTCCAGCCATCCGCGCGTGAAATTGGCAATCTGCGGCCAGTCAAACAGGCGCGGATCTTTGAGCGCCCGCACTTCCTGCTGAATGCGCACCACGCCCCCCGCCGAGGAAGTCGCCGTCTGCGCTGCCACTGGCTTTGCGCTTCCAAGCAGCGCATAGGCCGTCGCGGAACTCGCTCCAAAAGCGCTGGCCAGCGTTAGAAATTCGCGTCGGGACATCTGGTCCGGTCCAACATGGGCCGCCTGATCAATCAGGCTTTGCGGCAATGGCGCTCCGGTGCGGTTTTGAAAGGACATCGGTGCCCTCCAGTTTGGCTGGGGTTGCGAAATTTCTGAATGCCACAATGTTTGGCTTCTATGAAAGAAATGTCAAAGGCCGGAAATCCCGACCGGTTTTCAAGATCATAGGGCAGTTGTGCCACACAGCAATTCACATTCCTAGGTATCCGCGCACGAGGTGTTCCTCGGAAGACTCAACCGATGAGGATTTCATGTGAAAGCCTGTCCCATCAGGATCACTGTGCTATGCAAAGGCCATGACCACGGTACAAGACACGTCTTCATTGCGCATTCTCAGCGTCACCTCCGTGCGCAACGAAGCGCCGTATTTGCTGGAATGGATCGCCCATCATAAGGCCGCAGGCGTCACCGATTTCCTCATTTTTTCAAATGATTGCGACGATGGCACCGATGCATTGCTTGAGGCTTTGGACGCCGCAGGTATCATCACCCATGTGGACCATAAGCCGACCTCAGGCAAAAGCATCCAGTGGCAGGCATTAAAGCAGGCGTGGAAACATCCTCTGCGCAAAGCTGCGGACTGGATTTTGGTCACCGACGTTGATGAATTTCTCAATATCCACGTGCCGGGGCACCGCATTTCCGATCTGCTCGCCAAGCTTGATGAGGCGACGGATGCGGTGGTTCTGCCCTGGCGCCTGTTTGGCAACAACGACAAAGTCGCGATCGAAGACAGCCCTGTCACCGCGCAATTCACCCGTGCGATCCCCGCAGAGGCGCAATATCCGGTGGCGGCCAGCCTGTTCAAAACTCTTTTCCGGGCCAAAGGACCGTTCAACCAATTGGGCGTGCACCGCCCCAAGCAGAAAGATCCGGAAAAAGCGGGCCTGCCAAACATCCGCGATGGCTCTGGCAACGCCGTGCATCCCTTTCTGGCCGAAAATGCGTCACGGCTGTCTCTCTATGGTCTCGGCGTGGCGCGCGATCTGGTGGAGATTAACCATTATGCGGTGCGTTCCGCCGCCGCGTTTGTGGTCAAGAACGAGCGTGGGCTGCCCAACCGCGCCGCCAAAAAAGTCGATCTGAGCTATTGGGTGGAGCGGAACTTCAACACCGAAGAGGACACCTCCATCGCTCAAATGCGCCCTGCAACAGAGACTGTTTTGGCACAGCTTCTGGAGATCGACGAGGCCGCCGCGCTGCATGCCGCCGGTGTGGCGTGGCATCAGCAACGGTTCCTCACCCTTGTGACCCAGCCCGCCGGACAAGAGCTGATGTCCCAAATCCTCACGGCGGGTGGCAGTCAGGTGCCGCCACGACAATTGCAGCAGCAGTTGGTAAGATGGTATCAACAGGCAACAGATAAAATATCCTGACGTCATTGCGTGATCGGGAAGAAGAGAGAGCAGGGGCAAACCCATGGGGAAGGCCGCATTCCATCTGTGCGAAGTGACAACCGCTGATCTGGCGGGGGCGACGCTTTTGTCCTGCGTGGCCGCTGAAAGCAGCGATGGCGCTGAGGCGCAGGCGTTTTTTAAAACCGGCGTCGATGCCGGTGCGATTTCGGCTGGGGCTGACACCAAGATTCTGGAGCGGCGCAGCATCGGCGATGGCGCCATCCTGCGCTTGCGTTTCGAAGGCTCTGCGCCCCGGTTGGGGATCAAGGATGCCCAGTCAGATGTTGCCGTTGCACAGCCTGATTTGGACGTGTTTGAGGGCCTGAATGTAGCCCTCGCGGTGCGCAACGGCGAAACCGCTGCCGCAACGCTCGCGTGGCTGCGCTACCACGCGGCGCAGCACAATCTTCAAGGCGCGGTGATTGTGGATCGAGCGCAACCGGGGAAGGACACGGACTATCTGAGCGCGCTTGAGGCAGGTCTGCCGGATATCAAAGGGCTGAAGCAGGTCTTGGTTGTGCGGTTTGATGTGGCGTTGGGCCACGCGGATTTGCCGCCGGAGGCACACCCCTACAATGCCCCAGACGCGCCAGGCAAAGACCGTATGGAAATCCCTGCGGCCTCTCCTTGGGATGCGCCCCTGGGCGAGGTGCAAATCTTTGAGCTGATCCGCCACCGCTGGCTGAACCGCGCCCGCGCCGTTGCGCTGCTGGATATTTCTGATCTGGTCAGCCAGACAAAAGGGGCTGGCACCAAGGGCCGCACCCTCTTTGACATGGCGGTCAAATCCGAAAGCGGTGCCATCACGCTTGTGGGGCAGCATTGCTACCCTTGGCGCGTGCGCAACGGGCAAGAGGCCAGCCACGCGGATCACATCTGCGTTCAGTTTGATGCCACCAAGATGCGCCGCCGCTGGGTGGTCGCGCCCAAGAAAGCGCCTTCCGATGTGGTCTGGCGGTTGATCCGCGTGGTCGGCGCGCGCACCAAACCTGACGAATGGGTGAAGTTTTATCGCTGCATGGCGCTGCGCCATCCGGCCAAAAACGTCGGGCAAATCGTGCCCAAGACCTCGCTGATCGAAGAAGACGAGCTTCTAAAAATCGCGCGCAAGAAGTTTGATCACAAACCGCTCCGCATGCCCGAAATTCCTGCGCCCAAGGTGGATCCGGCCGACAATGACGTGGCCATCATCACCTGCATGAAGAACGAAGGCCCGTTCATTCTGGAGTGGCTCGCCTATCACCGTGCCATCGGTGTGAAGAGCTTTCTGGTCTACACCAATGACTGCAATGACGGCACCGACAGCTTTCTGGATCTGCTGCAGGAAAAAGGCTTTGTACAGCATCGCGATAACCCGTTCAAAGGCACCAACCTGAAGCCTCAGCACGCGGCTCTACAGGCGGGCGAAAGTGAGCCCGTGATCCAAAACGCGGATTGGGTCATCTCGATGGATGTAGACGAATTCATCAACATCAAAACCGGAGACGGCACGCTGCCCGCGCTCTTTGAGGCGGTGGGGGATGCCAATCTGATCTCCTGCACATGGCGTCTCTTTGGCAACTCTGATGTGCATGGATACAGCGATGCGCCACTGATGGCGCAGTTCACCCGCTGCGCGCGCGAGCAGACGCGCAAGCCGCATCAGGCCTGGGGCTTCAAGACGCTTTACCGCAACATCGGGCTTTTCAAAAAGCTCGGCGTGCACCGCCCTAAGGGCCTCAATCCGCAGCTTTGGTCTCACATCCACTGGGTGAATGGCTCGGGTCAGCCCCTGCCCAAAGACATGTATCGCAACGCATGGCGCTCAACCGCAACCACGGTGGGCTATGATCTGGTGCAACTCAATCATTATGCCGTGCGCTCCGCAGAAAGCTTTCTGGTGAAGCGTGACCGGGGCCGCGTGAACCACGTCGATCGCGATCAGGGCATGGCCTATTGGTTCCGCATGAACAACAACACCGAGGAAGACACCTCCATCCAGCGCATGATCCCGGCCATGCAGGCGGAAATGGATCGGCTCCTGTCTGATCCGGAAATTGCAGAGGCCCATGCCTTCTCTGTGGATCGCCACCGTGCCAAGATCGACGCGCTGCGCCAGACCACCAACTACGCCAAATTTTACGAGGATCTCACCAGCGCCAGACAGGAGCGCCTTGCCAGATTGCATCCGCATTTTGGGGCCAATGTCTTCCTTGCCGGGCCGGAGGTGATCCCCGATTGGGTTGTGGAGCGTGATTTACCAGATGATTTCTTCTTTACGGTAGAGAAGCAGGACACAGCCCATTAATGGGCTGTAACGGATTTTCGGAGACAGGACGGGTGTTTCGGCTTAGACTGTTTCCAAATTAAGAACAAAGGGTTGGGGCAAAATGGCAAAGCTACCTGAGATCGCATCGCTGTGGATCGGCGGACGCCTGTCGTGGCTGGAACAACTGTGTCTCAAATCCTTTGCTGACGCAGGGCATCACACGACGCTTTACAGCTATGAGGAAATCCCCAATGTGCCCGAAGGGGTGCACACCGCCGACGCAGGCGAGATCTTTCCCGGCGAGCCGATGTATCGCCACGTGCGCACCGGCAGCCCGGCCATTCACGCCGACATCTGGCGGCTGAACCTGCTCAAAAAGACCGACAAGATCTGGGTGGATGCCGATATCTATTGCTACCGGCCCTTCAACTACACCCGTCAATCGATCTTTGGCTGGGAGAAAGAAGGCCTCTTGTGCAACGCGGTTCTGGGCCTGCCTAAGAGTTCCAGAGCGCTCAACGCCATGTTGGATTTCTTTGAGGATGAATATGCCATCGGCCCTTGGCTGAAGCCGTGGCAGCAACGCGAATTGCAGGCCGAAAAGGATGCCGGACGCCCGGTGCATATGACCGCGCAAAACTGGGGGTTCACCGGCCCTGCGGCGGTCACTTATTTCCTCAACCAGTCCGGAGAAATCAAATACGCCGAGCCGGAAGCGGCGTTTTATCCGGTGTCTTTCAAAGACCGGAACAAGATGATCCAAAGCCGGTTTGACATCGAAAAAGACTGGCTGACCGAAGACACCCGTGGCGTGCATTTCTGGGCGCGCCGGATGAAGCCCCGTCTGGAGGAAAAGGAAGACAACCGCCCCCGGCGCGGCTCCTTCATGCACGGTTTGCTCAAAAAGCACGACATTGATCCCGACGCGGCCCTGATCCTGCCAAAGAAGAAAGCCCCTGATGCCTCAGGTACAGCGAGCAGCCCATCCGAAACCTCCGCATCTCTTCCGCAAACGGAGCAAACCGCTGATGTGAGCCCCGTTCTGGAAAAGCCTAAAGCCGCCACCTTGCCGGAGGCGCTTGATATTTCCAAAGTCGAGGCAAAACCTGCCGCGCCAAGCCGGTCTGATTGGAAGCGCAACCTGCAAGAAGTCGGCGCAGAGCAGGGCTTCTTTGAAGAGTTGGGAGAGGAGCACTCCGCGCTCTATATCGAGCAGGGCAAGACGCTGATTGTCACCTTTGAAAATCTGGACCACGTGTTTGAGGACAGCGCGGAGCGGATGCCCTGGGGGCATAACTTTGTCACCTCGCGCGGCTGGTCGATGCTTGGCCTGATGGCGCATGGCTGGACATGGTATCGAGACGAGGCCGTTTTTGATTTCTTTGACCGTCTGCGCGACGAAGGCTTTTTTGAGCAGTTCGACAAGGTTGTGTTTTACGGCGCCTCGATGGGCGCCTATGCAGCGGCGGCTTTTTCTTCTGCAGCCCCCGGTGCCACTGTCATCTGCATCTCCCCGCAGGCCACGCTGGATCGAGAAACCGCAAGCTGGGAAACACGTTACCGCCGCGCATGGCACCGCGACTTTGGCGGGCGCTACGGCTATGCTCCCGATCTGATTTCAGAGGCCAAAGAGGTGAACCTCTTTTATGATCCACGCATGCCAGCGGATGCGATGCACGCGGCACTCTTTCGGGGGGACAACCTGCGCAAATATCGTTGCCGCTTCATGGGGCACCGGATTGCGTCTTTGTGGATCCTGATGGGGCTGCTGAAACCGGTGATCGAGAAGTGTGTGGCAGGTGAAATGAATGCGAGCACGTTCTACGGGTTGATGCGTCAGCGCCGTGAAGTGCCGCGTTACCAGAAAGAGATGTTGCAGACGCTCAACAAAGATGGCCGTCCATGGATGATCGCCAACTATTGCGCGGCTGTTCTGGCGCGGCGGCGTGGGCCGCACTTCCGCAAAGCTCTGCGCGCGGCGCGCGCAAAGCTCTGATCCGTTCTAAGTGAGATAGCTTACAGCTTAGGCGTCGCGTAATGTGTCGCCAAAGCTGATCGTCGGGGCGAGGGTCACAGTTGTGTCCTTGTCTTTGCCCTCGGTGCGCGCGGCAATGATTTCAGCCGCCTTGATGCCGATTTCACGGCGGCAGGCATCCATGGTCGCCAACTGGCGCGGCAGACCTTGCAACAGTTCCACACCGTTAAAACCCGCAAGCCCGATCTGGCCGGGCACATCAATGCCCTTCTCCAGAAGGTAAAGCAGCCCGCCCGCGCCGATCATGTCATTGCTGTAGTAGATGAAATCCACATCCGGGCTGCGCTCCAGCACCGCTTGGGTCATCTCGCGCCCCTTCGCCAGTGCTGAGCCGCCAGAGTAAAACTCGCGATCAACCACCTCGACGCCGGATTTGGCGAGCACTTCGGTAAAGCCTTCAAAGCGTTTGCGCGCCCGGTGGTCCAGCGGCATCTTGGTGCCAAGGAAGGCAATCTTCTTGTAGCCGGCCTTCAGAATCGCCGCCGCCATCTCGCGCCCGGCGCGGCGGTGCGAAATGCCCACCATAGCGTCCACAGGTTCGCCGTCGGTGTCCATGATTTCCACCACCGGAATGCCGCTCGCGTTCAGCATCGCGCGGGAGGCTTCGGTGTGCTCAAGCCCGGCAATGATCACCCCGGAAGGCCGCCAGGACAGCATCTCATAAAGGACTTTCTCTTCCTTTTCAGGAAGATAGTCGGTCACGCCCACAACGGGCTGCAGCTCGGTGTCTTCCAGCACCTGACTGATCCCGCTCAATACTTCCGGAAACACCATGTTGGACAAAGACGGGATGATCACCGCTACAAGGTTCACGCGCTGACTGGCCAACGCCCCGGCAATTTTGTTGGGAACGTAGCCGAGCTCTTTGGCTGCGGAGAGCACCTTTTCTCTTGTCGCCGGAGAAACATCACCACGGTTTCGAAGCACGCGGCTGACTGTCATTTCAGACACCCCCGAGGCTTCAGATACATCACGAAGGGTCAAAGAGCGATTTTGTTGAGTCACAGACAGTCATCCCCATAAGGTCATGGGAATGTTACCGCGATCATAAGCGCAGGTTCAAGCGTCTGCGGCTGTGAGACGTCGCGCAATTTAGCAATCTGCGAGCTTATCGGCGGAGACCGCGAAGCAGGAGACCGGCTCTTTCACATTGCGTAGGGTGATATCGCCCAAGGGTTTGCGGTCCAGATCATGGCGGGCCACCTCGTCAGACACGACAATACGATGGCCAACTTTTTTGCCAAAATCCCCAAGCCGCGCGGCCACATTGGCGGGGCGGCCAATCACTGTGAAATCCAGACGCTCGCGCGATCCGACATTGCCGTAGGTGACCCGCCCATAGGAGATTCCGATGGAACAGTCACAACAGCGTGGCGGATCTTCATCACGCAGCGCTTCGAGTTGCTGCACAATCTCACGCGCGGCCTGCAGGGCCTCTGCTCCGGCATCGGCGCCGTCTTCCGTGTCGGGGAAAACCGCCAGCACAGCGTCGCCGATGAATTTCAGGACTTCACCACCGTGGGCCTCGACAATGGCGGATGTGGTCTCAAAGAAGGTGTTGAGCAGATCAATATAGGCGGCGCGGCCAAGCTCTTCTTCCATGCGCGTGGAATCGCGCAGGTCACAGAACATGATCGCGGCATCAATATCGTCCCCATCCCCGCGCCGAATTTCGCCTCCCAACACGCGCGCACCGGTGCGCGCACCAACATAGGTTTCCAGCAGCGACTGCGCGTTTTCTTTCTGTGTGAAGACTTCAAAGAACCGGCTGATCACACTTGAGACCTCAAAGATCAGCCCGAGATTTGCCGTGGTGAACCCTTTGGGGTGATCACTGGTCAGGGTCAGCACGTTGATTTGCCCGTTGGAGAAGATCAGCGGCATCGCCACATAATCCGTCGCCCCCTCAGCCCGCAGCTCATCCATGATGGGGAACTTCATATCAAGGCCCGGCACGTCCAGCTTCTGGCGCACCCCGCCCAGCCCTTGAGAGACATGATAGAGCGGGCTGTTGGTGTAAGCGGGATGTTCATGCAGATCGTAAGAAGGCGTGTAGGTGACGATTTCATCCGCGTCCCGCGTCCAGATATAGTGGCGCCCAGCGATCATCGGATGCAGCGACCAAATCATCGCCGACATCCGTTTGACGGCAATGCCGCTCTCTTCCATCTTCCGGCCCAAGGCACCAATGAAGTCTTGCGGCGTGGTTTCAAACGCGGCGCCGCGCATCAGCCAATCCACCAGCGGGCCCGTGATATTGCCATCCGCAACCGGTTCCAGCTCGGCACCGCCAAAATCCACCTCAACACCCGCATTCGGCATAAAGCCGATATGGCCGTTGATGGCACGGCTTTCAGGCATTGCGTCGTCATAGGACCACACACCATTGGGGATAATTTCCCCATCCATCAGAATGTCGCGATAGCGCGCGGTGCCTTTGAAGGGGCAAAAGGTTTTCAGCTCGTTTTGGTCTGACAGTGCCACAAGGATGTCGTCGCGCGGTATGTAAATCTGCGGCTCTAGGCGCGTCTCATACATGACCTTGGCCCGCGCACTTTGAGCCAGCACCACACCGTCGCGCAGCACTTTTACAGTTGCATCTATCGGTTTGATGTCGAGGCCGTAACCGGCGTTTGCCCCAAATCGTGAGCCTTCCATAGCAAGATCTCTCCCTGCCGCGCGTGGTCCGTCCCAATGTGGTGTGTGAACAAAGGGTAAACAAGCCCCTAGCGGGTGGTTTCAACAACTTTTGTACACCAGACCGGCTTAACGGCTGCTGCCGCAGGCCGCGGACAGGGGACTGGAAGGAGGGCTAGAGCACCTCGATCACGTCCTTATCGATCGACAAAACATAGCCTTTGCGTGCGATGTTTTTCACCAAAAGCTGGCTCACCATCTGATTGCCCAAAGAATCCCTTAGCCGCTTGATCCGCGTCGCCCCTGCCGCCTCATCGCAGTCTGCTGATGGTTTGCCGGAGATCACGCTTTCCAGCGCAATGCCTGACAGCACCTCGTCATCCATCCGTGCCTCCGCCAGCACCGAAAGTGTTTCCATCGCGGCATCGGTCAGTTTGAAGCCCATCTCGTTGAGGTAAACGGTCTTTTCTTCGCGACTGACGATCAGTGAGGTGACCTGAATGCCGGCCCGCTCGATCTGCGCCATGCGCCGGTTCAGCATCATCAGCGCCACAAGGCACACAAGTGCTGCGATCATCATCGCGGTGGCAAACACCAGCAACACCAGGATCACCAGGCGATAGCTTGAAAGCGTGTCAGCAAAGGCCGTGCCCGATTGCGCAAGGATTTCCAGAAGCTTGATTTCCGCCTGCCCGGTGAGCGCGTCATTCTCCATGAACAACTGCTCCACCCGCGCATTAAACGCGTTGGCATCCGGCAAGGTCAGAAGCAGGACAGCGGCGCAAATCAACAGGATCGAGACAACCGCCCCAACCCCGAAAATCACAATCCGCCCGCCGCTGCGCCGCGTTTCAATAACGGAGGTAGAATTGTCCTGCACTGTCTTTTTTCCCGGAGAGTTTTGAGGCGTCAAACACGGAAAGGACGTTTAACAGCGTCCACCCGTCCTGCCCAATGCGCGCGGCAACTTCCCGCTTGGCAGAGGCTTTGTCACAGCTGCCCTGCAGCGCAACGACACCATAGTGCAGCCGCAACGGGCCGTCCTTTTTGGCTTTGTAATCGGCATAGCAGTCCGCCGCGCTTGCCAGATTGGGCAGGGCGAGAGAGGCCGCAAGAGCTGCCGCACAAATCGGGTATCTGATCCTGTTTTTCATGGCGCAACACTGCTCTCTGGGCGTTTGATATTCAATAACCATTCCGCATTTGTGATCGGATATAGGATAACAACACCCTGATATTGTACGATTTTCACATCCTGACGGAAACAGAAGATGTCTTCCGGTCAACGCACCGGTCTCATCGAACAAAAACCGCAGAGGATGTTGTTATGACTTCAAAAACTTTCATTGCCGCCGTGCTGAGCGCCGCGCTCGTGATCACCGGCCTATCTGCTCCCCGCGCGCATGCCTTGGATGAAGACGCGATTGGTGCATTGCTGTTTGGCGGCTTGGCTCTGGCGGTCATCGGGGCGGCGGTGGCTGACCACAAGGACGATAAGAAAGAGAAGCCACGCTACACCTATCAGCCGAGCAAACCTGAACAGCCCAAGAAGCCAAAGAAAGCCAAAAAAGCCAAGCACAAGCATAAGTCCTGGCTGCCAAGTCATTGCTCCAAACGGTTTGAAACACACCGCGGCAAAGTCATTCAGGCCTACGGTCAGCGGTGCCTGTTCCGCGCGGAATACCCTGCCTATCGGTTGCCCGAGAAATGCTATTTCCAGGCGCGTGGCAAGCACCGTACGATCTCCGGCTATCGCACGAATTGCCTTGATCGCAACGGCTACCAAGTGGTGTGGCGTTAATCGGTCCCATCGAGCAGGGAATGGCCGAGACAGGGCGGCCACTGGCTGGACGGCGCGAGGGGCTGTCCAGCCTTTTTTGTTGCGCAATGGGCGCGAAGATGATTGTCACAGTGGCCATGACAACACCTGATTTTTTGCTGGAAGAGGCCGCCCTCAGCGGTGGTGCAACACGTGTGGCAGGCGTGGATGAAGTGGGGCGGGGCCCCTTGGCCGGGCCGGTGACGGCGGCGGCTGTGGTGCTTGACCCAAACAACATCCCCGAGGGGCTGAACGACTCCAAGAAACTCACCGCCAAACGGCGCGATGCCTTGGCTGGAGAGATCTTGAAGGTGGCCGATGTCTGTATCGCCCACGCCTCGGTCGAAGAGATCGATGAACACAACATCTTGCGTGCCAGTCATATCGCCATGGAGCGCGCTGTGGCTGGATTGGCCGTGGCTCCGGATCATTTGCTGATCGACGGTAACATGATCCCGCGCGGATTGACGCTGAAATCGGAGGCAATTGTCAAAGGCGACGCCAAATCGCTGTCCATCGCAGCGGCTTCTATTGTTGCCAAAACAGCGCGTGATCACATCATGATGGATTTGGCGCAACAGTTTCCGGGCTATGGGTGGGAAACCAACGCCGGATACCCGTCCAAAAGCCACAAAGCGGCTTTGCTGGAGCTGGGGATAACCCCACACCATAGACGTTCATTCAAACCTATCCACAACATGTTGTATCAAGCTAAAAACTAACGTCTTGATTCAAAAAAGAAATTGACGCCGAATCTCGTTTGACTCAAACTTATCCACATCAACGAGCGCACTAAAAAAACCGCGCCGTAATGAGGCAGAGAATGAAAACGATGACAAAAGCGAAGGGCGCATCCGCGCTCCCGATCAATAGTATATTGTCTGGTGACTGTATCGAGGTGATGAACAGTCTGCCGGAAAACTCTATCGACCTGATTTTTGCTGACCCGCCCTATAACCTTCAGTTGAAGGGCGAGTTGCACCGTCCCGACAATTCCAAAGTCGACGCTGTCGATGATGAATGGGATCAGTTTTCCAGTTTCGCAGCGTATGACAAATTCACCCGCGAATGGCTGAAAGCGGCGCGTCGCCTGCTGAAGCCACACGGCGCAATCTGGGTGATTGGCAGCTACCACAATGTGTTCCGCATGGGTGCTGAGCTGCAAAACCAGGGCTTCTGGATTTTGAACGATGTGGTTTGGCGCAAATCAAACCCGATGCCGAACTTCCGCGGCAAGCGTTTCACCAACGCCCATGAGACCATGATCTGGGCCTCCAAATCCGAAGGCGCCAAATACACCTTCAACTACGAAGCGCTCAAGGCGCTCAACGAAGGTGTGCAGATGCGTTCTGACTGGGTGCTTCCGATCTGCACCGGCCATGAGCGTCTGAAAGACGAAAACGGCGACAAGGCGCACCCGACCCAGAAACCGGAGAGCCTGCTGCACCGCGTGCTGATAGGCGCGACCAACCCGGGTGACGTTGTGCTTGATCCGTTCTTCGGCACTGGCACCACCGGTGCTGTGGCCAAGATGTTGGGTCGTGAATTCATCGGCATTGAGCGCGAGGCGGCTTACCGCAAGGTGGCGCAGAAACGCATCGCCAATGTGCGCAAGTTTGACCGTGAGGCACTTCAGGTGACCACCTCCAAGCGCGCAGAGCCACGTGTCCCATTTGGCCAGCTGGTCGAGCGCGGCATGCTGCGTCCGGGCGAAGAGCTTTATTCGCTCAATGGCCGCTACAAAGCCAAGGTCCGCGCGGATGGCACCCTGATTGGTGGCGACATCAAAGGCTCCATCCACCAGGTTGGCGCACATCTTGAAGGCGCACCCAGCTGCAACGGCTGGACCTACTGGTCTTACAAGCGTGAAGGCAAGAAAGTGCCGATCGATCTTCTGCGCCAACAGATCCGCGCAGAGATGGCCACACGCCCGAACTAAGCGCAACGCATTCAGAAGACAGGAAAAAGCCGGTAGAATACCGCCGGTGCCTGTTGCCGAACTGACTGAACAGGCACCAAGACTTCCCCGCCGGAAACGGCGGGGTTTTTTGATCTTTATAGCGTTTCGGGATTAAGCTGCGTCACAACTTGATGTCATAGCGCCTATGACGTCGATACGTTCCGAGCGTTTCGGCTTATGGTCAGATCTCAACACCAAATCGAAACATTTTGGGGTGTGTAAGAATCTCGCGAATACCTATCTAAGAGGACGAGACGGAGGGCTCTGAAGATGACAGAGGGCGTAAGATCAGACCCCGGCGACGACATCGCATCTGCAAGCGGTGGCGAGGCTGACCGCGAAGACCGCTACACCGAGGCTGTGCTGGAGCATCACAAACGCGAAGGTCTCGCGCTTGCGGTGAAAGCGCGCTGGTGGGCGATGGGTGTTGTGGCCGTCTTCCTGCTGTTTGTCGCCCCGTGGCCGCAGGTTCTCTATTATCACTTCATACTGGCTCTGCTCTGCGCCAACGGCTGGCTCATCCAACGTATGGGTCGCGTCGGTCGATCGCGCACAGAGCTGTTGCTGATCTTTTTTGATCTCTTGATCATGACCATTGGCATCGTCGGTCCCAACCCGTTGGGAGAGCATGACTGGCCCTCTGCCATGCGCTTTCAATATGACAACTTCCAATATTTCTATCTGATCCTTGCAGCGGGCACTTTGGCCTATTCCTGGCGCACGGTGATTGCGATTGGCACATGGACCGCGATGATCTGGTGCGCGGCGCTGGCGCTGTCATTCTGGTTCACCGAGCCGATGGAAGCGCTTAGCGAAGCGGTGATCACTGCGCTGCCAAATCATCCCGAGCTTGGGCGGATGCTCGACCCAAACAGCTTGCACCTTGATCTGCGGTTTCAGGAAGCCTTTGTCTTCATTCTTGTGGCACTCACGCTCGGCCTGACAGTGCGCCGGTTCAACACTTTGCTGCGCTCCAACGCGGCTCTGGAGCGCGAGCGCACCAACCTGTCACGCTATTTCTCGCCCAATGTGGTCGAAGAGCTGAGCCAGAATGATGAGCCGCTCAAACAGATCCGATCCCATGATATCGCTGTGCTGTTTGTCGATATTGTCGGCTTCACCGAGTTTGCCGCTGCCCGTAAACCTGAGGAAGTCATCGAGACCCTGCGCGAATTTCACGGCCTTATGGAAGGGGCAGTTTTTGCCCATGAGGGCACGCTCGACAAATATCTCGGCGACGGGTTGATGGCGACCTTTGGCACTCCAAGCCCCTCTGAGCGCGATGCGCAAAACGCGCTGCGCTGTGCGCGCCAGATGATGCGCGACGTGGATGATTGGAACAACGCTCGCATCGGTAAGGGGCTCCCCCCGTTGCGGGTCGGGTTTGGCGCGCACTACGGGCCGGCGGTTCTGGCCGACATCGGCGCCAACCGTCTGGAGTTTGCCGTGGTCGGCAACACCGTCAACGTCGCCTCCCGCCTTGAGAGCATGACCCGTGGGCTCAACGCCCGCCTTGTGATCAGCGATGGCATGCGCGTCGAAGTGCTGCGCGAGGGCGGGGATGAATGTCTGGATGGGCTGCAGAAATTCACCGATCAGGACATTCGCGGTGTCGCGGAAAAGCTCACCGTCTGGGCCTATGAGCGGCCGCGCGATCACGGCCTTTCAGGCTAACGCGGCATCGGGTTTTTGGCCTTGTTATAGGGCTGCCAGTTGGTGATCTCGGGATAATACATCTCCCGCCATCTGCACACGCGCGGGTTCATAACCTGCTTCCACACCGGCGGGATCATCGCCGCAACCGTCATGATCGGATAGCCAAAGGGCAGCTGCGGTGCCTCGGCATCGCTGTAGTTCTGCAGGAGCGGAAACCGTCTGTCCGGCTTGTAGTGGTGATCGGAATGACGCTGCAAATTGATCAGCAGCCAATTTGAGGCCTTATGCGCCGCATTCCAGCTGTGATGCGGGCGCACATGCTCATATTTGCCTTCCCCCAGATGTTTGCGGGTCAGCCCGTAGTGCTCCACATAGTTCACCAGCTCCAACTGCCAGATCGCGATATAGGCCTGCCAGATGAACAGCAAAACACCCAGCCAGCCGCCAATGATGCCGGCCAAAACCAACATCGCGCCCTGCATCGCCCAATAGCGGAAGAAAGGGTTGGAAAGATCGGTCCAAGGCAGATTTTTGCGTGCCAGCATCTCTTTCTCCGCGCGGAAGGCGGATTTCAGACAGCCGATCAGGACACGCGGGAAGAAGCGGTGGAACCCTTCATTGTAGCGCGCCGTGACCGGATCACGCGGCGTGCCGACATAGCGGTGATGCACCAGCAGGTGCTCGCTGCGGAAATGGGAATAAAGCACCATGGCGAGCAGAAAATCCCCCAGCCAGCGCTCATATTTGGGCTTCTGATGCATCAGCTCATGGCTGTAGTTGATCCCCACAGTGCCGGTGAGCACACCCACGCCAAAAAACAGACCGATCAACGCGCCCGTGCTCAAATGGTCCGCGCGGGTGGCATACCAGATCATGCCAAAGATCGTGGCAAACTGCAGCCACGGCCAGATCATGGTCACCAGCCGATACCACCTCAGGTCCGCCTCAGCGGTGTCGAGATCGGCGTTTTGCAGGTTGAGGCCAGTCACGGCGTCAAGCGCGGCAAACAGATACCACGTGGTGATTGGCACAAGCAGCACCCACCAGCCGCCCAAACCCGCAGTGATCCACACCAGCGGGATCAGCAGCAACGAACACCAAAACGGTAAGGCACTGGAGAAACGGGCCAATTGTGCGGAGGGGATCATGGCGCAAACCTCTTTCATCGTCGCAAGGACTATGCGGGCAAGCGCGTCTTATCGCAATGCGCTCAAGCGCCGCGATAGAGATCAAACGCCTTGCGCATCGCGGTTGGCAGATCCCCCGGATCAAACTCTTCAGCGTCGATAAAATGCCCGGTGATCGGCTTGCGATCCATCGGCACCAGCGCGCTACAGACCGTCAGGCGCAGATGGAAATGGGTAAACGTGTGCCGCGCTTCGGCGTTGAGCGTTTTCCATTCCGCTTTGATCGGGGCCTCATGGGCCGGGGCCGCTGTCTCTTGCCACTCAGATCCGGGCCAGCCCAGCATCCCGCCCAGCAACCCGCTGTCCGGACGGCGCTCGAGCAGAAAAGCTCCGTCCACCCGGCGCGCAATATAGACCACGCCATGGCGAATGGGTTTGGGTTTCTTCGGTGTCTTCTTGGGCAGCTCCGCCGCGGTGCCCGCCTTTTGTGCCTGACAGGGTGCGCGCCAGGGGCAGATGCCACAGGCCGGATTGCGCGGGCTGCAAATTGTGGCGCCCAGATCCATCACCGCCTGCGCATAGTCGCCGGGACGCACCTGCGGCGTCAGGCGCTCAGCCAGCTCTGTCAGCTCCGGTTTCGCGGCGGGCAGCGGCGTGTGCACATCAAACAGCCGGGCCATCACCCGCTCCACATTGCCGTCGACCACCGTGGCGGGCTGATCAAAGGCAATCGAGGCCACAGCCCCTGCGGTATAAGGCCCGACACCGGGCAATTTCAAAAGCGCCTCGACCGTATCGGGAAACGCGCCGCCCAATTCGTTGCTCACAAAACGCGCGCATTTCAGCAGGTTGCGCGCGCGCGCGTAGTAGCCAAGTCCGGCCCATTCCGCCATGACGTCTTCATCCGCCGCCGCAGCCAGATCCTTGACCGTCGGCCAGCGCGCGGTAAACCGCTCAAAATAGTCCTTCACAGCGGCAACGGTTGTCTGTTGCAGCATAATTTCGGACATCCAGACACGATAGGGATCAGGTTTTATGCCCGTTTTGCGCTCTGCCGGGCCAATCCGCCACGGCATCTTGCGCGCATTGTGGTCATACCAAGCCAGGAGGTCGGAGCTTTGGGGCAAATCACGCAAGTTTTATCCTCGCCTAGAGTCGGTTTCGCTGGCACAGCTGGGTCGGGCCACTAAAATAGCTCTCGACCAGAGGATGCAAGATCAACATGCGCCGTACCACGACCAAAGGGTTCAAACGCACCTCCTCGCTCCTGCGGGATCGCATTCGCAAAGCCAGCGAAAGCAAGGGGTTTGCGGAGACCCGCGTGCTCACCCATTGGGCAGAGATCGTGGGGCAGGATATCGCGCGCATTTGTCGGCCCGTGGATGTGAAATACGGCCGCAAAGGCTTTGGCGCGACGCTCACGGTGCTCACCACCGGGGCCAATGCGCCCATGCTGGAAATGCAGAAAGAGACTTTGCGCAACCGCGTGAATGCCGCCTACGGCTATAACGCCATTGCCCATCTGCGCATCACCCAGACCGCCCCCACCGGATTTGCCGAAGGTCAGGTGCAATTCTCGGCCCCGCCCAAAAAAGAGGCGGCCAAACCCGATCCCGCCACCCAGCAAGAGGCCGCTCAGGTCGCAGCCCCGGTGCAGAACAATGAACTGCGGCAAGCGCTTGAACAGCTTGCCGGCAACGTGCTTATGAAAAATAAAAATGCTAAGAAAGGTTTCTAAATGAACCGTTTTGTTCCCCTTATCGCCGCTTCAGCCATGGCTGTTGCAGGTGGGGCCTACTGGATGACTGCGGGCCAGCCGACGACCACCGCCGTCTCCACCATTCTGCCTGCGGTGTCCAACATCCAGACGGTTTCCTCTGAAAACGCGGAGTCCTCTGAGATCGTGGAAATGGCGATTGGCGCCGAAGACGCCCCGATCACCATCATCGAATATGCCTCCTTCACCTGCCCGCACTGTGCGAGCTTCCATGAGAACGTCTTCAAAGACCTCAAGGTGGATTACATCGACACCGGCAAGGTGAAGTTCATCTTCCGCGATGTCTACTTTGACCGCTACGGTCTCTGGGCCTCCATGGTGGCGCGTTGCGGCGGTCAGGAGCGTTTCTTCGGCATGACCGACATCCTGATGGAAACCCAGCGCGAATGGACAAGCTCCGGTGATCCGGTGGCCATCGCGGATGCGCTGCGCAAAACCGGTCGCCTTGCAGGGCTGGAAGACGACACGCTTCAGGCCTGCCTGCAGGACGAAGACAAAGCCAAGGCGCTTGTGGCTTGGTTCCAGGAAAATGCAGCGGCGGACGATGTTCAGGCCACGCCAACGCTCATCATTGATGGCGAGCAGCATTCCAACATGAACTACGCGGATCTGCGCGAGATTCTGGACGGCAAGCTGGGCGAATAAGCTCTCTTTCTCAAGTCTGAGCGGTCTAGGATCGCTCAGGCACTCCAATCCGGGCCAAGAGCTTTTCAATCGGCTGCCAATCCGAAATGGCCAGTCGCACGGGCAATGTCAGCACCTGCGCCCGCATCTCCATTGGCAAACGCACCGCATCCTTTTCCGTCGTGACCAGCTGCGCCCCAAGCGCGCGGGCCTCTGATGTGAGGCGGGTCAACAGCGATGGCGGCAGCGCCTGATGATCATCCAGCGCTTCCGTGCGCACCAGAGTCGCGCCAAGCCCCCGCAGAGTCTCAAAAAACTTCTCCGGATGCCCAATCCCGGCAAAGGCCAGGAACGGGGTTTCCCGCCAGTCCATACCGGTCGGCAGCGGCTCCAAAGCGCCTGTCAGGTGGGGAAGGGAGACAGCCTGTCCCCAGCGCGCTGCAAACTGTGCCTGCGCCTGCTCAGAGCCAATGGACAGCAGCACATCCGCCCGCGCCAGACCAGTCGCGACGGGTTCACGCAAGGGGCCTGCGGGAATGCAACGCCCGTTGCCAAACCCTCGCGCCGCATCCACCACGATGATGCTGGCGTCTTTCTGCACCGTGGGGTTCTGAAAACCGTCATCTAGCAGGATCACATCAGCCCCCGCCGCCTCCGCAGCAGCCACGCCTTTGGCGCGGTCCTTGGCGACCCAGGTTGGGGCAAACGCCGCCAGCAAGAGCGGCTCATCGCCGGTCTGCGCGGCGCGGTGTGCGCGTTCATCCACCTGCACAGGCCCTTCCAGCGCGCCGCCGTATCCACGTGAGACCACATGCGGTGTATTCCCGCGCGCCTGCAGATACTGCACCAAGGCGATGGCGGTGGGGGTCTTGCCTGTGCCCCCGGCGTTGAGGTTGCCGACACAGATCACCGGCACATTGGCTTTGTGGCCGTCAGAACTTTGCCGAATGCGCTTTCGCGTCGCTGAGGCGTAAAGCGCGCCCAAAGGCGCAAGCAAATGCGCCTGCCAGCCGGGTTTGTCCTGAGGATTGGACCAGAACTTTGGCTCTTTCATGAAACGGCCTCTTGCTGATCCAAAAGCGCATGTGCGTGTTCGATCACCATATCGGAAACCGCGGCGCTGTCAGACACAACCTGCCAGCCCGCATGGGCCATCGCCGCCGCTTGATCGGGCGCGGCCAGAAACATCAGCGCGGCGGTCAGGCTTTCAGCGTCTTTCACAATCCGCGCCGCACCCACATTGGCCAGCCGTGTGTAGCTGTTCAGATAGCGCCGCACCGACGGGCCATAGAGGATCGCACTGCCAAGTGCAGCCGGTTCAAGTGGATCACGCCCGCCAGCTCCGGCAACCAGCGAAGAGCCCACAAGGCTGACCGGGGCAAGCCGGTACCAAAGGCCCAGCTCATCAGGCGTCTGGGCAAACAGCACCTGCGTATCTTCACCGGGAAAATCCCCGGCCTCCCAATCAGCAACCCGCCACCCGTCTTCTTGGATGGTCCGGTGCATATCAGGGGCATCTTCTGCGTTGTCGGGGACAACCACCAGCAATGTGCGAAACGACAGCCGCAGCATCTGGCGATAGGCGTTGAGCACCAGCGGCAGCTCCTTGGGCTGCAGTCGCGCGGCCAGCCACACCGGGCGGCCGGAAAGTGATGCGCGCAGCTCCTCCAGATCACTGTCCTGAACAGGCAAGGCCTGCGCCTCTTCCATCAGCTCACCACTCAGGGTGATTTCCGCCGTTTCCGGTAGCAATTTCTTAAACCGGCTCCGCGCCTCTTTGCCTTGCGCGAAGATCTTGGTGAACCGCATCAGGGTCGCGCGGGTCGGCTCCGGCCCCCAGCGGCGCTTCTGGTCAATCTTGGTGCGATTGGCCTCCAGCAGCACCGAAGGGATATTCCGCTCAAACACCGCATCAATCAGCGCGGGGCGCAACTCCGGCCCCAGCCAAAGGCACAGATCGGGCTGCCAATGGGCCAGAAAAACTTTGATATCGTTGGGGTTTTCCGAGGGGCAGCTTTGCCATATTGCCTCCTCCGGCAACCCTTGGGGTGGCTTGCTCTGCGGTGTCGTAATCAGAAACGCGTTCGCCCCGCGCTGCCGGGTCAGGCGCTGACCCAGTTTTGCGAGGGTCCGAACCCGTTTTGGATCCGCACAATGCAGCCAAACCAGCTCACCCGCCGGTCGTGGCGTGGTGATGGCAGCCAGCTGTGGCGGTTGGCGGCGCGCAAACGCAAGATATGTCGTCAGACCAAGCGAGCGCGGCATGCCAGTTTTATCCGAGTTCTTCCGTGGAAGAGGCTTCTGCGCCTTCGTCACGCAGGCGGTGCAAATGGGCGATGAAATACCGCATATGCGCATTGTCTACGGTGCGCTGTGCTTCGGCTTTCCACGCGTCATAGGCGCTTTCGTAGTTCGGAAAGATGCCCACAACGTGAATGTCGTCCACGTCTTTGAATGCGGTTTTTGTGGGGTCGATCAGCTCGCCGCCAAAGACGAGGTGCAGTCGTTGTGCCATGGGCCACTCCTTTGTGGTGCGGATTTGCGCGCAACCTAAGCCGCTTACGTCGCGGTCTCAAGAGGGCAGATTATAGAGAAATAGGCGGAATTTTTCCCGTTTCCCAAAGGTTTTTGCGGTTTTGCCTATTGCGGCGCATGGGTTGGCGCCAGTGCCGCACAAATCTTGGACTGCAGGGAGGCATTGCCCGCCACAACACCCGCAAGCCGGGGATCGGGATTGTTGAACATCAGGGGATTTCCGTGCCGGTCAGAGGTCGCCGCACCGGCTTCACGCAAGATCAGATCGCCAGCGGCGATGTCCCATTCCCATGTCGGGCGCAGGGTCAGCATGGCGTCAAACCGGCCCTGTGCCACCAGCGCCATGCGATAGGCCAGCGAGGGGCGATAGCCGCGATTGAATTCCGGAGGCGCGTCTCTCCACAGCGCCGCCTCCATCGCGGGCCGGGCCGCCAGAACCTTGGCTCCGGCGAGCTCTCCGGTGGTGGCCGCTTGGATCGGTTCGCCGTTCAGTGTCGCACCTTGGCCCTTTTCCGCGACATAAAGCCGGTCCCGCCGCGGCAGATAGACCACCGCTGCGGTCACTTCGCCATGTTCCGCAATCGCAAGCGAATGGGCCCAGGTGTTGGACCCTTCAATAAAGCTGCGGGTGCCATCAATCGGGTCGATGATAAAAACCTGCGCGTCCTGCACCCGGTTGCCTTCATCAAGTGACTCTTCGCTCAGCCAGCCATAGTCGGGCCGCGCCCCGCGCAGCTCCCGCTCCAGCATGTCATTCACCGCCAGATCCGCCTCGGTCACGGGGCCAGCGCCCTCCGGCTTATGCCAGGTCTTTGCGTTTTGCCCGTCATAGCGCTTGGCAATCTCACCTGCCTCCAGCGCCGCATCGATCAGGAGCTGAAGGTCAGGCGCCGGCAAGGGTCATCCCTTCCACCAGCAATGAGGGCACCTCGCGCGACAGGTAGCCGCGCGCATCATTGGCTGGCACGATATGGCGCAGCATGTCATGCAGGTTCCCGGCGATGGTGCATTCATTCACCGCATAGGCGATCTCGCCGTTCTCAATCCAGAACCCGGCCGCCCCGCGTGAATAATCCCCGGTTGTCGGGTTGATGGTGGAGCCAATCAGCGATGTCACCAGCAGGCCGCGCCCCATGTCTTTGATCAGCGCCTCACGCGACTGCGCGCCTTGGGTCAGCGCCACATTCCAGCTGCTCGGGGAGGGCGGGCTTGAAACGCCGCGCGCGGCATTGCCGGTTGAGGCCATGCCCAGCTTGCGCGCATTGGCCAAATCAAGCGTCCAACCGGTCAGCACGCCTTTGTCGACAATCGCGCGTTTCGCGGTGGGCAGCCCTTCCGCATCAAACGGGCGCGAGCCGGAGACACGCGGGCGCAGCGGATCTTCAATCAGGGAAAGCGCTTCGGGCAGAACCTGCTGGCCTTGCTTTTCGCGCAGCCAGCTTGAGCCACGCGCCACCATGGCCCCGTTTGCTGCCGCCAGCAGATGCCCGACCAACGACGAGGAAATGCGCTCATCAAACAGCACCGGGAAAGCCCCGGTTTCTGGCTTGCGCGCGTTCAGGCGGGCGATGGCGCGCTGTCCGGCTTCGGTGCCGATCTCGGAAGCGGAGCGCAGATCGCTTTGAAAAATGCGCGAATCTCCGTCGTAGTCGCGCTCCATGGCCTCGCCGGTTCCGGCAATCGCAGTGGTGTAAACGGCGCGGCTGCTGCGGTCATATCCGCCGGAAAACCCGTTGCTCGCCGCCAAATGCACGGTTGTGTGGCTATATCCGCCAGTGGAGGATTGCACCTGCGTCACGCCGTCGACCGCCATGGCCGCGGCTTCGGCTGCCAAAGCATCCGCCTGCAGCGCATCAGGCGCGGGCTCGGCAGTTGGATCACACAGCTCAAGTGCAGCAATATCAGGGTCGCGTACAAGCTGGTCCGCCGCGGCCAGTCCCACATAAGGATCCTCGGGCGCTTCTTTGGCCATGGCCACCGCCCGCTCTGCCATGGTCGCAATGCTTTCCGGGCGCGTGTCGGAAATGGACACATTGGCCTGACGCTGCCCGATCAGCACACGCAGCCCGAGGTCCACCCCCTCAGAGCGCTCGGCCTGCTCAAGCTTGCCTTCGCGCACTTCGATGGACACCGACGTTCCAGAGACCACCATCGCATCCGCCGCTTCCGCACCGGCTTTCTGTGCGGCCTCCAGCATCATTCCTGCAAGCGTTTCCGGTGTCTGCGACATATCCTGTGCCCCTTTTTGAGTTTGTTATCAGGTAGTCGCCCTGACGCAGCGACGCAAGCGCGTTGGCCTGGCTCAGTTGCGCCGCAAAACCTGGAACGCGGCAGAGGCCAGCCATCCTGCGGCAATCGCAATAGCCAATGACATGATCCCGTAAATCAAGGGTTGATTGCGCGACAAATCATAGAGCCAGCGCTCAAGTCCCACCTTGTTTACGTTGATCACCGTCTCAAACTGAGACACCACCTTGCCATCCCGCGTCAGGAAAATGCGCGTGGGATAGTCGCCTTCCGTCAGGTTGGCGGGCATCTGGATTGAGGTGCGAAACAGGGTCTGTTGCTCGATTTCCACGGTGTTTTCGCGCAGCTGATACAGGCCTTCATCGGTGCGGATCCGGATCACCGCTTCGCTGAAGCTTTGGGCGTCCTCCACCTCCATAGGCGCGCCCACAGAGCGGATCGCGCGCGGGATCGACACTTTGTGGCGCTGGTCTTCGACGTTGGAAATCGCTTCTGTGAACGGCGCTGAGGTGGCCACCGCATAAAAGCTTGGGGCGGCGTCAATCTCCACCGCATCGGTGTTCACCCAGATGCCAAACTTGCGCTCCTTGCGCCGCACGGTAAGCGGGCTGGACGGGCCGGACACGGCAATCACCACGTCCAGCGGCTCTTCCGGAATGGGGGTTTCGCGTTTCACCGCACCAAACAGCAGGATCTCAGAACCGTCAAAATTCGTGGTGATCGCCACCTGATCCTGGCTCAGACCAAGCACCACTTCCTCAGCGCTCAGCGCGCTGGCGGCAAGGGCAAAGCAGAAAGAGAGTATCCGCAGCATCAGTGACCCTCCACCGCGCCAAGCGAAAAGAGCTCGCTGGGTTGTAGCAGCAGGTCCAGCGCCAGTTTGGCACAAACCATAATCACCAAAAGCGCCAGTAGAATGCGCAGCTGTTCGGCCTTCAGGTAGGTGCCAAGCCGCGTGCCAATCTGCGCGCCAATCACACCGCCCACCAGCAACAGAACCGCCAGCGCGATGTCCACGGTGAAGTTGGTGGTGGCGTGCAAAAGCGTGGTGAAACCAGTTACAAAGATGATCTGAAACAGCGAGGTGCCCACAACCACTTTGGTTGGCATCCCCAGCAGATAGATCATCGCTGGCACCATGATGAACCCGCCGCCAACACCCATGATGGCTGACAGGATGCCCACCAGAACGCCCACCATCATTGGCGGGATCACAGAGATGTAGAGACCGGACACACGAAAGCGCATCTTCAGCGGCAGACCATGCACCCAGTTGTGTTTCTTGCGTTTGGGTGGCCCGGCGTTCTTGCGCGATTTGCGGATCGCATTGAGGCTCTCGATGAACATCAGAGAGCCGATCACACCCAGAAAGACCACATAGCAAAGCCGCACCAGCAGATCGACCTGGCCCTGCGACTTCAGATAGTTGAACACCACCACGCCAAGCGCGGCCCCTATGAGACCGCCGGACAGCAGCACCGTGCCCATTTTGAGGTCCACGGTTTTTCGCTTCAGATGTGCCAGCACACCACTGAACGAGGAGGCCACAATCTGGTTTGCTTCCGTCGCAACCGCAACGGCCGGCGGGATGCCGATGAAAAACAAAAGCGGCGTCATCAGAAAACCGCCGCCAACCCCGAACATCCCCGAAAGAATGCCCACCATGCCGCCCAGTCCAAGCAGCAGGAATGCGTTGACGGAAACTTCGGCGATGGGGAGGTAAATCTGCATAATTTTTGATAGCGCTACAGGGCTCTCAAAAGCAACCTGCCAGCGTCGATAAAACGCTGGCAGGACAGATCATTGACCGAAAACTGGACTTATCGTCCGGTTGCGGATTTAGCGCTCTTTGACGTAGGGCTCGCCGCTGGCACGTGGCGGGATCGCCTTGCCGACAAAGCCAGCGAGGATCACCACGGTCAGGATATAGGGCAGCGCCCCCAGGAGCTGCACCTGAACCTTGATGCCGGAAACATTCTCGATAATGTCCGGACGCAGCTCCAGGGCCTGGAACAGGCCAAAGAGCAGACAGGCCCAAAGCGCATAGACCGGACGCCATTTGGCAAAGATCAGCGCCGCAAGCGCGATAAAGCCACGACCGGCGGTCATGTCTTTCACAAAGCCCGCCTGCAGAGCTGAGGAGAGATAGGCCCCGGCCACACCGCACAGCACACCGCAGATCAGCACAGCCGCATAGCGCAGCCAAACCACGGAAACGCCTGCCGTATCCACAGCTGCCGGGTTTTCCCCAACCGCGCGAAGGCGCAGGCCAAAGCGGGTGCGGAACAACAGCCACCAGGTGAAAGGCACCGTCAGCAGCGCCAGATAAACAAGGATCGAATGGCCAGAGATCAGTTCGGAGTAGAACTGCTGCAGCGGGCTAGCCTCTGCGATCAGCTGGCTCAGCGGACGGCCTGCGGCTTCCGCGTCCGTGGGGCCAATTGCAAACGGCAGCTCAATCGGGTTGAAGCGCGCGGCCCCTTCCAGAGGTGGCGTGCGGCCCCCTTGGCGGAACCAGCTTTGCGCCGCCAGAACGGTCATGCCAGCCGCAAGGAAGTTGATCGCCACACCGGAAATCAGCTGGTTGCCACGGAAGGTGACAGAGGCCAGCCCGTGGATCACCGCGAGAATGATCGACGCGCCAATCCCGGCCAGCAGGCCAACCCAGGCATTGCCGGAGTAATAGGCGAATGCGGCGGCAAAGAACGCCGCTGCCAGCATTTTGCCCTCAAGGCCGATGTCGACCACGCCGGAGCGTTCGGAGTAAAGGCCTGCGAGACAAGCCAGCAGCAGAGGTGTTGCCAGACGCACAGATGTGTCCAGCACCTGAAGCAGTGTCAGAAAGTCCATCAGGCGTTCCTCCGGCGCAGCGCGATAAAGAGTTTCTCAAGCGGGTGGCGCACCATATTGTCCAGCGCGCCGGTGAACAGGATCACCAGAGCTTGAATCACCACGATCAATTCACGTGGGATGCTGGTCCAGAGCGCCAGTTCCGCGCCGCCCTGATAGAGGAAGCCAAAC
Organism: Shimia sp. R9_3; assembly: GCF_017743755.1. Classification (NCBI taxonomy): domain Bacteria; kingdom Pseudomonadati; phylum Pseudomonadota; class Alphaproteobacteria; order Rhodobacterales; family Roseobacteraceae; genus Shimia; species Shimia sp. R9_3. Next base: position 90,342 of record NZ_JAGHRP010000003.1, read on the forward strand.
AGGATGGCTGCGAGGAACACGCCAAACGGATGGTTGCGCCCCATCAGCGCCACCGCGATGCCGATAAAGCCCGCGCCTTCGGTGCTGTTGAGGATCAGACGTTCGCTTTCGCCCATTGTGGTGTTCACAGACATCATCCCGGCCAGCGCACCGGAGATCAGCATGGCGATCACGGTGATGCGCACTGGGCTGATACCGGCGTATTTGGCGGCCGTTTCCGATTGGCCAAAGGCACGGATTTCATAGCCAAGCCGCGTGCGCCAGATCAGCGCCCAGACCACAAAACAGGCAATCAGCGCGAGGAAGAAGGTCACGTTTGCAGGGGCACCACGGAACATGGGTGTCTCTGCGGTGGAGAACATATCCTGGAAAGACGGCAGATGGGTTGCATCCGGGAACTTGGCGGAGGCCGGGTCCATCGCGCCCACGGGCCGCAGCATTTCCACCAGCACATAGTTCAACAGCGCCGCAGCGATGAAGTTGAACATGATGGTGGTGATCACGATGTGACTGCCACGCTTGGCCTGCAGATAGGCCGGGATCAGCGCCCATAGCGCGCCAAACAGCGCCGCACCCACAGAGGCACCGAGGATCGACAAAGACCAATGGGGCCAGGGGATGTAGAGGCACACCAGCGCCACGCCGAGGCCCCCCAGCATCGCCTGGCCTTCGCCACCGATGTTGAACAGGCGCGCATGGAACGCGACCGATACCGCAAGGCCGGTGAAGATGAAGTTGGTGGCGTAATAGAGCGTGTAGCCCCAACCCGCCGAGCGCATCAGCGCCCCGTCGATCATCAGTTTCAACGCTTCAATCGGGTTTTCGCCAATGGCCAAAATCACCAATGCGGAGAAAAAAGCCGCCAATAGCAGCGAGATAAGGGGGATCAGGACGATGTCAGCCCATTTAGGCATCTTATCCATCGGCGTGGACCTCCTGTTCAGTGGTGTCATTGCCGCCGTTGCCTGCAACTGCGGAGGTGTCGGTGATCCCGGCCATCAGAAGGCCCAGCTCTTTTTCATTGGTGTGCGCCGGATCGCGCTCGCCCATGATGTGGCCGTCAAACATGACCGCAATCCGGTCAGAGAGGGACATGATCTCATCAAGTTCCACAGACACCAGCAGGATCGCTTTGCCCTGATCGCGCAGGTTCACGATTTGCTGGTGGATGAACTCAATCGCGCCGATGTCCACGCCGCGGGTTGGCTGGCCAATCAGCAGAAGGTCCGGATTGCGCTCGATTTCGCGCGCCAGCACGATTTTCTGCTGGTTGCCGCCAGAGAAATTCTTGGCCGCCAGTTTCGGATCGGGCGGGCGCACGTCAAAGCGCTCCATCTTGGCTTCGGCATCCTCATAGATGGCTTTGTTGTCCATCAGAACGCCGTTCTGGATTTCCGGTTCCAGGTGATAGCCAAACACGGTGTTTTCCCAAGCGGAGAACTCCATGATCAGGCCTTCACGCTGGCGGTCTTCCGGCACGTGGCTCACCCCGGTCGCGCGGCGCGCCTGTCCGTCAGCGCCATGGCCGCTCAGCGGGATCGGCTCCCCGTTGACCAGAATGGTGCCGGTGCCTTCGGCATAACCGCCAAGCACTTCCAGCAGCTCGGATTGGCCATTTCCGGCCACCCCTGCGATCCCGACAATTTCACCAGCGCGCACATTGAGGTCGATGCCTTTGACACGCTCAACGCCCGCGTCATCCACAACGCGCAAGCCCTGCACATCCAAAATTGTGACACCCGGCTCCGCCGGTTTTTTGTCAACGCGCAGAAGCACTTTGCGACCCACCATCAGCTCGGCGAGCTCTTCAGGTGAGGTCTCCTTGGTCTTCACCGTGGCGGTCATCTGACCGCGCCGCATCACCGAAACAGTGTCGGTGTATTCCATGATCTCACGCAGCTTGTGTGTGATCAGGATGATGGTTTTGCCCTCTTCGCGCAGCCGGTCCAGAATGCGGAACAGCTGATCCGCTTCGGCTGGGGTCAACACGCCGGTCGGCTCGTCCAGAATAAGGATTTCCGCTTTGCGATACAGCGCCTTGAGGATTTCCACGCGCTGCTGATGGCCCACAGAGAGGTTTTCAATCACCGCATCCGGATCCACGTTCAGACCGTATTCATCCGCCAGATGCTTCAGTTCGCGGCGCGCATTGCCCAAAGAGGTGTTGAGCATCGCGCCGTCTTCGGCCCCCAGAATGATGTTTTCCAGAACCGTGAAGTTCTCCACCAGCTTGAAGTGCTGGAACACCATCCCGATGCCTGCGCTGATGGCGGCTTGGCTGTCCGGGATCGGGGTCTTTTGTCCCTTGATAAAAATCTCCCCGGCATCCGCTTTGTAAAAGCCGTACAGGATCGACATCAGCGTGGATTTCCCCGCGCCGTTTTCGCCGATGATGCCGTGAATGGTGCCAGGCTGCACCGAGATCGAGATATCCTTGTTGGCCTGAACAGGGCCAAAGGCTTTGGATATGCCTTTTAGTTCAATGGCAGGCGCCGTCATTCAGGCTCTCCCAGTCCTGCGAAGCCGACCATGCGCGTTGCGCGCCCGTCGGCGTCAAGTTCCACGAAATATTGGCCAAGCTGCTCTTTGCCGTCGGCCATGCGAAAGGCAACGGTCACCCTGTGGTGGCCTTTGGTCTCGCTGGTTCTGACCACCTGCGCAGTCGCGCCGGGGGCATATTGCGTGAACATGCCGATATAGCTGCTCAGCGCGTCCAGATCAGAAATCGTCTCTGGGGCATTGGGATCGCAATAGGAGAAGTTTTCAGCCATGACGTCGGCTAGTGTGGCGCTGCGTGTGTTAGCGTCTGCCTCTGCCCAGGTGGCGAAGAAAGCGGTCACGTAGTCTGGCATGAACTTGTCCCCCTTTTACGTTTTAGGGGCCGCACCGCCATGGCACGGCCCCCTTAAAGAGCTCCGGGATGGATCCCGGGCGCCTGTTATTCCACTGGGCAGCTGTTGTCACTCATGTAATCGTGCACAGCCAGCTCACCGGAAGCAATTTTATCGCTTGCTGCATCAACTGCGGCAGCCATGTCCGCAGAAACCAACTCAGCGTTGTATTCGTCCATCGCATAGCCGACGCCGCCATTGGCCACGCCCATCACGTTGAAGCCGGTTTCCAGCGCGTCACCCGCTTTCATGGCTTCGTAAACCGCGTTGTCCACGCGCTTCATCATGGAGGTCAGGACTTTGCCTGGGTGCAGGTGGTTCTGGTTGCTGTCCACACCGATGGAGAGGATGCCCTCATCCGCTGCGGTTTGCAGAACGCCAACGCCGGTGCCGCCTGCCGCTGCATAAACAACGTCCGCACCCTGGCTGATCTGTGCTTTGGTCAGCTCGGAGCCTTTTACCGGGTCATTCCATGCGGCAGGTGTTGTGCCGGTCATGTTCTGGATCACGGTTGCGTCCGGGTTCACCGCTTTCACGCCCTGAACGTAGCCACAGGCGAATTTACGGATCAGCGGGATGTCCATGCCACCGATGAAGCCCACGGTGCCGGATTTGGACGCCTGCGCCGCCATCATGCCGACAAGGTAGGAGCCTTCGTGCTCGTTGAACACAACGGAGCGCACGTTTGGCGCGTCCACAACCATGTCGATGATGGCAAATTTGGTGTCAGGATAGTCGCCCGCCACTTCGCCCAGCACGTTGCCGAAAGCAAAGCCTGCCATCACGATTGGGTTGGCACCGGCTTCTGCAAAGCGGCGCAGAGCCTGCTCACGCTGTGCTTCAGACTGCAGTTCGATCTCGCGGAAGCTGCCGCCGGTTTCTTCTGCCCAGCGGGTTGCGCCGCCAAAGGCCGCTTCGTTGAAGGATTTGTCGAACTTGCCGCCGAGGTCAAAGATCAGCGCCGGTTCTGCCACGGCTGCACCCGCAGAAAGGGCCGCAGCTGCCGCAGCGCCAAGAAATTTGTGCATCAGGCTCATTTAAGTCTCCCAGTGTTGAGCGGGGCGGTCGTTTCGTCGCGAGTGCCGTCCCGTCTATTGTTCATGTCCCGCCGGACCATCATGTAACTAAGGCGATTGATACCGAAGCGGTCAACTTTAATTTGACCATTTGGCCAAAAAGGTGACATTCGAATCAGGCCCCCGATCAGTTTAGCGCCTTTTTTAGGAGGCATGCAGCGATTTGCTGCCCGTCTGTGCGTGTGTAGTAGCCGGGCCGCGTGCCATATATTTCGTAGCCGCAGCGCTCATAGAGCGCAAGCGCAGCTGCGTTGTCCTCCGCCACTTCCAGAAAGCTTGTGACCGCCCCGCGTGCGCTGGCTTCCGCCTCGTATTTTTCTAATAATAACAAGCCGAAACCACGCCGCCGGGCGTCGGGATGTACGGCCACTGTCAAGAGTTCGCACTCGTCTGCCACCGCACGGCCCAAAGCGAACCCAGCGTCAACTGAGACAAAAAACACCAGTTGAGACTGAAGCAGTCCGCTTATTTCTTTGGCATCCCAGGCGCGGCTGTCTGTGAATGCGGCGCTGTGTACGGCCGCCATGGTCTCAGGCGTCATGGCGGATCACTGATCCAAAATGACCGGAGCAGGGTCCTTGGGCGGCGCCGCGTCAGCAGGCTTGATGTAGAGCGGTGCCGGGGCAGGCGGGCTGTCCTGATAACGTTTTGCCGCCAAGCGGGCGATCTGTTCCACCAAGCTGTCCGGCTTTGGAGTCGCCAGTGCCAGGTCCTGCGCGATGTCATTGAGCTCTTCTTCGGTCGCGAGATAAGGCACTTCTCCTTTGGGAGAGAGATAGCCTTGCCCGCGCGGTCCGGGCACAACGGGTACAGCAGGGTGGTCTAACCCGGCTTCAATCGCGTCAAAGCTGTTCACGCCCACCGCTGGAATACCCAGCCCGAGCGCGAGGCCCCGCGCGGCGGAGACAGAAATACGAATGCCGGTAAAATTGCCGGGGCCAACACCCACACCAATCGCATCCAGATCGGCAAAGCTCTTGCCGCCTTCCGCCAAAACCTCTTCCAGCATCGGCATCAGGCGCTCCGCCTGACCGCGCTTCATCTCTTCGACCTTAAAGCCGATGATGTGCTCACCAGACAGCAAAGCGGCCGCGACATGCGCGGCCGATGTGTCAAAACTCAGGACCAGTGGGGCCGTCATGGGTAGAAATTACACCGCGACCGGACGCACTTCGGTCACTTCAGGAATGTAGTGACGCAGCAGGTTCTCGATACCCATTTTCAGGGTCAGCGTAGAGGAGGGGCAGCCAGCGCAAGCGCCCTGCATGTGCAGGTACACAACACCGCGGTCAAAACCGTGGAAGGTGATGTCGCCGCCATCCTGAGCCACTGCCGGACGCACGCGGGTGTCCAGAAGCTCTTTGATCTGGCCTACAATCTCGCCATCTTCGCCGGTGTGCTCTGCGTGACCGGAGGGGGCTGTTGCCTCACCTGCCATCACAGGCTGGCCAGACTGATAATGCTCCATGATCGCGCCAAGGATCGACGGTTTGATGTGATCCCACTCAATGCCGTCCGCTTTGGTCACGGTCACAAAGTCATTGCCGAAGAACACGCCCGCAACGCCATTCACTGCAAAGATGCGGGTCGCCAGAGGGGAGGCTGCCGCGCCATCCGCAGTCGGGAAATCGGCGGTGCCCATTTCCAACACAGTCTGCCCGGGCAGAAACTTCAGCGTTGCAGGGTTCGGGGTGGATTCCGTTTGAATGAACATTGGCAGACCTTTCCTATCAAGATTTGATATGCGCCTGCGGTTGTGATTAGTCAAGGTTTAGATTCATTCTAAAGTAAACGTGGCGACCGCTGCGCAAGTGATGGCAGCGCTCGCCAGACTTTAAGGTGTCGGGCAGCCCAAAACGCGCAGCTGCGCGCGTGTTTCCGCGCTCAGCACTGCATCGGGTTTCACGATGGACCCGTCCACCCCGCAAATACGCACCTTGTCTTGGGTCATCACATCGCCGCGTTGCTCTGTGTAAGACGACAGCCCACTGCCTGCGACAGTGTAATGCCCGGTGGCAGAGACCACGGAAAAATAGCCCTCCGCGAGCACCAGCGCTTTAGGAGCGTCAAACACGCCAAGACGCATATCGCGCACCTCAAGCCCGTCGCGCTGCGCTGTGCCATAGACCCGCAGGATCTGCCCCTCTGTCGCATGTTCCGGGCGCGGCCCGTTCATGGTCACGGCGCCCAATTTCCATGATGGGGTGCCCTCAGGGGGGGGAGCATAGCTGCCCTGCACGCTGGCCTGCGCCTGCGGGGGCACCACTTCAATGGCGGTGGCGATCACTGTTTCGCGGTTCCAAAAACCGCTCACGGCAATCCAATCGCCCACGGCCACCTCAGGCGCGCGCGCATCTTTCAGGATGCGTGCGCCCATCACCACAAGCGCATCTGGATGCACCTCACTCACAGGGCCGACAATCGGATGCACCTGCGTGATCGCATCCGCGGCCCAATGATCGCCGTCCCTCTGCACAGCCACGGCCACGGTTTGCCCGGGCCGCAACGTGCTGGCCGGTTTGGAGCCAGCCGCAGAGCTCACCTGCATATCGGGCGCAAAGGTGATGCGCTGCGTGTTCACGATGATGCTGCCCAGTTTGACAATTTCGCCGACAATACCCGTGCCGGTGAGACCGCCTTCACGCGCCTCCTTTTCTTCGCCAGCAGAGATGGGCAGGGCGCTGCTGGCTATCACAAACGCGCATAATGCGCTCAGTTTCAGAAAACCGCTCATGTTTTGGTGTCTTCCTCGGAATTCTTCTCGGGGGTGGCCACGCCTTCTGGCGTGGAAGTATCGGTCGGATGTATCGGCGCAATGAAAGCACCGGTGACAAAGCGGCCGTTTGCCAACTGCCCGGACGCATCGTCTTCGCTTTGCAAGCGGTGCGCCATGGCGTTGAGCGTCTCAAGATAGCTTTGTGCCATCTTGCGCGCCTCTGCTTCCAGCGCGGCAACCGAGCTGGCAGAGAGGTGAGAGTAGCGCAGCACCTGATCAAACTGGCGCGGCGCACCGGGCGGGGACAGCACGTTTTCCGTGGCAATCCGCAAATGATCCCCCACCGTCGCCTCAAAGGCATCAATCGCCGCATCACCGGATTGCGCCACAAAGGTCGCTGACAGCAATTCTAGCTGCCCATCCGGATGGCGTTTGATCAGATCCTGTCGTTCAAGCTCTGACAGGACGGTGGCTGCCGCAAGGTCGACCTTGCTGGCTTTGATCAGCTCGTCAAACCCCGGTGCATCGGGTCGGCCCTTGCGCGGCAGCAGGCGCGGCTGGCCTGCCGCATCGCAAAAAGGCAGCTCCTGAGACCAGGTCGTCAGCACCAAAGCGATTCCCCGTGTGGGAATCTTTTTCGTCTGCCCGCTCTCAATTTCAGCGCGCAGCCGCTTAACATCTTTGCGGTGCACGCCGGTGCGCAAACTCACCTGACTGTCGGTGGCGCTCTCATCTGACAGCCCTTCTGTCACCAAAGCACGTTTCAGGGCTTCGGTGGCTGTTTGCACGTCCAAATTGTTTTTGATCAGCAGTTTAGACAGGGGTTTCAGCAAGGCTGAGAGCGCGCGTTCCATCCTGTCTGTCGTGGTGCTTCGTGTCGTATTTCCCATTCCAAGTCCCAAAAATCCCCGCAAACATATGCGCTTTTTTCCACTGAGAAGAAAGGAAATTCACGAAAACGTGAGTTGTCGTGGGAAAAATTCCCATAAACATTTACGTGAGCATAGCGGAAGGACAGCAGAATGCACAACTTGGCCCAGAATTTTGAAAACGGGTTCTCCCTCTCTTTGACAAAAGACGGCGCACCCCTCGCAGAAGAGACACCAGACATCCCCGGCGATTGGTTCACCCGTTTCGGCTTTGGCCCGCAGGTCGCGCCACGCTTTGCCTCTGTGCTGGCAGGCTTTGCGCATTACGCCGCGCTACAACCGGAGGCGGTTGCGCTGGAATGCGAAGGCGAAACCATGACCTATGGCGCGCTGAATGAGGCGTCTGATCGTCTGGCGCAGAAGCTGCGCGATCTTGGCATTGGCCAACAGGATGCGGTGGGCCTCTATCTGAAACGCTCCATTCCGATGGTTGTGGGCATTCTGGCCATCATGAAGCTTGGCGCGATCTATGTGCCGCAGCACCTTGGCGTCGCCACCGAGAGCGCGCTGCGCCATATATCCGCCGTCACCAAAGCCAAGGTTGTCCTGACACTGGAGGCCCGGCAGGGCGAAGTCCCTCTGGAGGAGGGCCAGCACCTTCTGGCGATCGAGGAGGTGATGCGGGATGCCTCTTTGCCGCGCCTGAGCGAGATGGCGGATCTGCAAGGCGATGACATCTGTATGGTGCTTTTCACCTCTGGCACCACAGGGGTGCCCAATGGGGTGCAGGTCACCCATCAGAACCTCGCCAACATCCTTCTGACCGCGCCGGGGGATCTGGGCATGCGCCCCGGTCTGCGCGTCGGGCAAATTCTCTCCATCGCCTTTGACATGGCGGCTTGGGAAATTCTCGGATGCCTCTCAAACGGCGCAACACTGGTGATCCGGGGCTGCGATATTCAGGCCACCGCTGAAACCGTGGACATTCTGATCGCCACCCCCTCTATCCTTGGCTCCCTTGACGCCACCGCCTGCCAGCAGGTCAAAGCCGCCGCCGTGGCGGGCGAACCCTGCCCGCGTCCCTTGGCAGACAAATGGGGCAGCTTTTGTGATTTCTACAACTCCTGCGGCCCAACCGAGACCACCATCATTAACACCGCCATGCGCCACCACCCCGAGAAGGCCGATCTGACCATCGGCAAGCCCACGCCCAACAACACGGTCTATATCCTTGATGAGGCGTTGAACCCGCTGCCATTTGGCGCGACCGGAGAAATGTGGGCCGGAGGGGATTGCGTTACGGCGGGCTATCTTGCCAATCCGGAGCTCAACGCACAGCGCTATCGCCTTGATCCTTTCCGCCCCGGCCATCTGATGTTCCGCACCCGCGATCTGGGCGCCTGGACCGAAACCGGAGAGCTGCTGCATTTCGGGCGTGTCGATGATCTGGTGAAGATCCGCGGCTTCCGGGTGGAGCTTGATGGTGTTTCCCGCGCTCTGGAAGAGACCCCCTGCTGTGAACAGGCGGTGACCCTCAAATTTGATGACCGCACGCTGGTCTCCTTCGTCAGCCCCGCAGATGTCTGCCCCAAAGAGGCGCGCGCGCGGGTGGAAAACAAATTGCCCTACTATTGTGTGCCCAAAGTGGTGCTGCCCATGGCGGATCTGCCCAAAACCCCGCGCGGCAAGCTCGACAAACGTTTGCTGCTGCAGCGCGCCGAAGAGGCGATCCGCCTCAGCGGTCAGGAGGCAGCGGAATGACCACGCAGACCACCAACATCAAGCCGACTCGCCGCTTCAACTTCCGAAACATCACGCGGCACCCCTCTCTGATCGAATACCGTCGGCTCGCCGCTGTGGTCGCCATCGTGAACCTCTGGGTCTTTGTGCAGGGCATCACGGGCGGCGTTTGGCAGAGCGCGGAAGGCTTTCACACCGCTGCGATTGCGCAGGTGGCGCTTCTGAACTTCACGCTGACGATCCTGATCCGACAACAGCGTGTGGTAAACCTGCTGTTCTGGCTCGCCACACGCATCCCCACCAGCTGGCCGCTCTGGATCCGCTGGGGCGCGGGCAAGGTCTTCCACTTTGGCGGGCTGCATTCCGGCGGCGCGGTGGCCGGTTCGATCTGGTTTGCTTTCCTGCTCTTTGCTCTTGTCTCAAACGCGCTGAACGGCACCGGCGGGGTCTCGCTGCAGACGCTATGGCTGACCGGCATCATGGTGGGTCTTATGACCCTGATGATCCTCTCGGCCATCGGCCCCATCCGTCAGAAGTTTCACAATCGCTTTGAGCACATCCACCGCTTCGCAGGCTGGTCTCTTCTGGGGCTGTTCTGGCTCCACAATGCCTCCATGCTGCGCGATGCGGGACAGCCGATGACCGAAAGCCTCGCCTTCTGGCTGCTCTGCGTGCTGACGCTGTCGATTGTCTCGCCGTGGCTGACTCTCAAGAAGGTGCCAATCGAGGTGGAAAAGCCCTCCAACCACGCGGTTGTGGTCCGCTTTAACTATGGTGACACCCCCTTTGCTGGCTCCTCCAACGCGCTCAGCCTCAGCCCGCTGCGCGAATGGCACTCCTTTGCCAACATCCCCACCCCCGGGGAGGCAGGCTACCGTCTGGTGATCAGCCGGGCAGGGGACTGGACCGGGCGCTTCATCGACACGCCCCCCAGCCACGTCTGGGTCAAAGGCATCACCACTTCGGGCGTGGCCCGCATCGAGGTGCTCTTCAAAAAGGTGGTCTATGTCGGCACGGGCAGTGGCATTGGCCCGATCCTGCCGCATCTTTTGGCCCATGAGGTGCCCAACAAGCTGATCTGGTCCACCCGGTCGCCGCGCAAAACCTATGGGGATGCGCTGGTGGATGAGATCGAAAGCAACACCCATGATCCGCTGATCTGGGACACCGATGCCCGCGGCAAACCCAACCTCTCGGCCCTTGCGCTTGAGGCGGTGCGCCAGACCGGAGCAGAGGCGGTGATTGTGATCTCCAACCAGAAGCTCACCCAACAGGTGATCTACGACATGGAACGCGAAGGCATCCCCGCTTTCGGTGCAATTTGGGATAGTTGATATGCGTGATGATGTCCAAGGCTATAAAACCATTCTGACAGAGAAGGTGGGGCGTGTTCTGACGATCACGCTCAACCGGCCCAAGGCGCTGAATGCGCTCAACTCTCAGGTTCTGGAGGAGGTGCTGGATTGCGCCTCCATCCATGACACCGACCCCGACATCGGCTGTATGGTGTTCACCGGCAATGCCCGCGCTTTTGCGGCGGGGGCAGATATCGCCGAACTCAATGTGCAGGATTATGGCTCCATGTATGAAACCGCCTTTTTTGCGGGCTGGGATCGCTTTGCATCCCTGCGCACGCCAAAGGTGGCGGCGGTCTCAGGCTATGCGCTGGGCGGCGGCTGTGAGCTGGCCATGATGTGTGACGTGATCCTTGCCTCAGAAACCGCGCGCTTTGGTCAGCCGGAGGTTAAAATCGGCTGCATCCCCGGCATCGGCGGCACACAGCGGCTGACCAAACTTGTGGGCCGCGCCTGCGCGATGGATATGATCCTCACCGGCCGCATGATTGACGCACCCGAGGCGCAGGCCATCGGTTTGGTCAGCCGCGTGGTGCCTGAAGAGGATCTGCACAGCACCGCGCAGGAGGTGGCCGCGACCATCGCAAGCTATCCCAAAGACATTGTCATGATGGCGCGCGCCTGTGTGAATGAGGCCGAAGAAGTAGGGCTCAATGCAGGCCTGCGCTTTGAGCGGCAAATGTATCACGCCCTCTACGGCCTTCCGGCGCAACGCGAGGGCATGACCGCTTTCCTTGAAAAGCGGCCACCCAAGTTCAGGTAGAAGGCGCTCAAACCCCTTTCCTGCAGGGGTAGAACACACAAGGAGAGCTGCAATTCCCAAGGACAATCAGGCGCATTTGTGGTACATACTAAGAGGCGATTTGCCGTTTGAGGCACTTTGCGTTTTACCTGCTGCATGCGGTCAGATTTTGGCATGCAGTCCTTGGGAAGAGCCGTGACCAAGGAGTTTTTACCAAACGCAGAGTGCTCTGAAACGCTTTTAGTGATTTTGATGTGCGTGAGGAGTGCCGTTTGGAAGGCCTCGTTAGTTCTTGTTCACAATGCGATACAGAGAACCCGGTTGGCGCCAATTTTTGCCAACACTGCGGGAACTCGCTGCGACTGGCGTGTTCAAACTGCGGCCACCAGACCACGCCGGGTGCGAAATTCTGCACCAATTGCGGCACTGCGCTGGGGGACGAGGCGCGGGAAGATCTGCTGAGCGCCACACCCGCACCTCAGGATGCGATCTTTAAGGTGCCAACAACCCCGCCACCGGAGGATGTGGCAGAGCGGCGATTGCTCACGGTCCTGTTCAGCGACCTTGTCGGCTCCACCGCCTTGTCTGCCCAGCTCGATCCCGAAGACTACCGCGATCTGATCACCCGCTACCGCACGCTGGTGGAAACCGTGGTCGACAAATTTGGCGGCAAGGTTGCCAATTTTGCCGGAGATGGCGTTGTGGCGGTGTTCGGCTATCCGGTGGCCAAAGAGGGCAGCCACTACGCCGCCGCCGTCTGCGCGCTGGAAATCAACGACCGTGCCGCAGAGATCGCAAGCGCGCTGAACGACAGCTCCGTCAGCACACAGGTGCGCCTCGGATTGCACACTGGCCCCGTTGTGGTCGGTGCCGCCAACAGCGCCTCTCTGGATGAAAAAATGTGGCTCTTCGGGGATACGCCAAATGTCGCCGCGCGGGTGCAGTCCGCCGCCAAGGTTGGACAGGTGGTGGTGACGGAGGTGACACGCAGATTGATCGGCGACCGGCTGGAGTATGCCTCGCTTGGCAGCCCGGAACTCGCCGGTGTCGAAGCCCCGCTGGAGCTCTTTTCTGTGTCGATCAGCCACGGCGTCTTTCAGACCCCACGCAGGGAAGTCTTGCAAAGCGACACGCCGATCATAGGACGCGGGGCAGAGATCGCTCTGGTGAAGTCGCGCTGGGATGACGCGCTGGAAGGTGACGGGCAGGTGCTTCTGCTCACCGGAGACGCGGGTGTTGGCAAAACCAAAATCGCCTTTGCGCTCAATCAGGATATCAGCAAGGGCACCTTCAGCAGCCTCACTTTCTTTGGCTCGCCCATGCACCAAAGCAGCGCGTTTTTTCCGGTCAAAAACGCTCTGGCCTCCGTGATGAACCTCACCCCCGGCGCCGAGGCGTCTGACAACCGGGCGCAGGCCATCGCCTTCATGCAAAAGCTCGGCCTTGATGTCACCATCAGCGGCGCGCCGGTCCTGCGTCTCATGGGCTTTGATGAGGAAACCGGCAGCTCCGCCCCGATGGCACCAGAACGGGAAAAAGCCGCCCTTGTTAGCGCGCTCTTGCAAATCTGCTGCGCGATGGAGGCGGAGCACCCGCTGCTCCTGCTTCTGGATGACGTGCACTGGATGGATGCCTCCACGCTGGATTTTGTCGATCAATGGATCGCCCGGCTTGCGGAGCGGCGCTGTCTGATCCTGATGACCGCACGCGGCGAATTTGACTCCCCCTGGCGCAACCAGCCCCATGTCACCACGCTGGAGCTCAACCGCCTTGGCCGCGCCGACACCTTCAAACTGGTGGAAAGCATCGCCGGGATGCGCCCACCCACCGCCATCCTCAACCAGCTTGCAGAGCGCACCGACGGCGTGCCGCTCTTTGTTGAAGAACTGACCAAAATGGCGATGGAGACCGGCCTCTTTGAGGATCACTCCCAAAGCACCGCCGAGCTGTCCCTCGCGATCCCGGAATCCCTGCAGGACTCGCTGATGTCACGTCTGGATCGGCTCTCCGCCAGCCGCGAGGTGGTGCAGGTCGCCGCTGCAATCGGGCGCGTCTTTGGGCATGACATCCTGCGCGAGGTGCTGGACTGGGACGAGCTGGAAACCCGCGACGCGCTGGATCAGCTTTTGGAGGCTGAACTGATCGTGCCCGCTGGCCTGCCGGGCGATGTGCAGTCTTACAAATTCCGCCACGCTCTGGTGCAGGATGCGGCCTATCAATCCATGCTGCGCGCCACAGCGGCCAAATGGCACGGTCGGATTGCCCGCGTGCTCGACACAGGCGACCCCAGAGAGCCGGGGGCAGAGCCGGAAATCCTTGGCTATCACTACCAAAAGGCAGGCAACTTTGCCAAAGCCGAGGGCTTCATGCTCTCCGCCGCACGGCGCGCCACCTTGCAGTCCGCCAATGTCGAGGCGATCTCTCATCTGCAGAACTCTCTGGAATGCCTGCGCGAGCTGCCACCGTCCCAAGAGCGTGATCACCGTGAGATCGATCTGCAAATCCTGCTCGCCGTGCCTCTGGCCTTTGTGCGCGGCTATGCCCATGAAACCGTGATCACCGCCTATGCCCGCGCACAGGAGCTCTGCCGCCAATACGGTGAAATGGAGCGGCTCTTCAAAGTCATCTACGGCCAGTTCCGCTCCATGATGCTGGGGGGCGAATACGCCACCTCACAAAACAACGCAGACCGGCTGGTCTCTCTGGCCCGCGATCTTGGCAGCCCGATGACACTGGCCGCGACCGAGCGCTCTATGGGCGCATTGCAGACCTATTTGGGCCACCCGCACAAAGCCATTTCCTTTCTGGATGCCGGCATCGCCGTGGATCTGACATTGGAGGACCGCAAGCGCGGGCTGGATTTTGATGTGGTGGATCTGTCCGTCGCGCTCAACGGCTATCTCGGCCTGTCGCGCTGGCTCGCAGGGGATGTGATCGGCGCCCGTGAGGCCAGCGAGCGCTGCCTTGTTCATGCCGAAGAAACCGCGCATCCTTTCAGCGTGTCCTTTGCCAACGCCTTTGCCGGATGGCTTGGGCAATTCAGCGGCGATGAGGCCCGCGTGGCCGAAACCTCCGCCCGCCTGATCACCCTGTCGGAAGAATATTCCTTCCAGTTCTGGCGCGGCTGGGCGCGGGTGATGAACGGCTGGGCGCAACGCCACGACCCACAGGTCAACGCATTGGCCGAAATCCGGCTTGGCTTGGATGAATGGCGTGAGACCGGTTGTCGCCTTGGCCTGAGCTATTTCCTCTACCTTTACGCCGACGTGGCGCTCTTGCGTGAGGAGTTTGATCTCGCCGAAGACCTTTTGGCGGAGGCCAATGATTTTGTGACCATCAGCGGGGAGAAATTCTGGGTGGTCGGACTTGCCGGATTGCAGGGGCGGGTGGCGCTGGCCAAAGGCAATCGCACCGCGGCGATCACCCATCTGGAGCGCGCCATCGCGCTGGCGTTTGAGATGGGCCACCACGGGGCCTTGCCCTCTGCCGTGGCCGATCTCGCCGCCATCCCCTCGGCGGCAGACAGGCTGCGCGACGCAAGCGACAACATGAAAACCAAGCTTGGCAAAGCCAAGGCCAAAGACCCGGCCCTGACCCAGGCGTGGAAAGCCTTGGCCAAACTGGCCACCTGAAACAGGGACAAGACGGAGAGAAGATCAAGCACATCGTCAGCCGCCAGAAAGGTGGCGCATAGGGAGGGACCAATGACAGACGACAGCCAGACTGAAAACCCGTGCAAACAGATCAATATCGCGGGCGTGATGCCCAAGCTGCCCAAAGAGTTTGACACCTTCCCCTTCTTCTACGCCTCCCTGCAATGCCAATGGATGTACTGGTACACCGACCCGGACGTCGCCGAAGCCTTTGTCAAAGGCACTGGTCTCTGCGTCGCCAGATTTCCCGATGGAAAAGGCAACGACAAAGCTGTCATCCTTCTGAATTTCCAACGCTACACCGCGCATTACGACAACTCGCTTGGCTTTGTGAACGAGGTGGAATTCAACCTTCTCGCCTATCCGCAAAACCGTGTCCCCGGCGTGCCGCAAGTCTCGCTCTGGGAGTATCTGCACGGCCGCGATCAAACCAAAACCATCGGCCATCTGCGCGTGCATGTGGCCGCTGACAACGCCATGGCGGTGAAAGCTGGGCGGGAGGCCTTTGGCGAGCCGAAGTTTCTGGGCCACTTCAATTACAAAGTGCCCGCGCTCAATGCCAAGATGAAGGGCACTCCGCCCCGGCAAAGCAAGAAATGGTGGATACAGCTGGTCAATCCCGATGATCCTGAAACCATCGTCTACGATCTGAGTGCCGATTTCGGCCTGCTGACCGGTGATCAATGGGCGATCACCAATTGCACGCCGATCCCCGAATTTGCCACCGGCTTGGGGCGTACGGTCTGGACCCGCTGGACCATCTCCGGCCTGTTTGAAACCGCCTTGTTGACCGACGACGCGGGGCAGGAGATCGCCAAGACCTTCGAGCTCAAGCTCGGGGACAATGACTTTCCCATGACGCGGGACATGCACAGGCTTTTCACCGATATGACGCCCGTTGCCATTCAGGTGTTTGAAAGCCCGCCCGCCTGTTTTGAGCCGCGCGGCTTTTACGTCGACGCCATTGACGGAGACCGCCATGACACAGTCTGATCCCGCCTTTGACGCCTTCCTCACCATCAGCGCGGTGCTGACCGGTTATTCCCCCGCCGAATTGCAAGGCACCGGCTGCGCCCCCGAATATTGGCATCAATTTCAGCAGGTCTTGTCAGAGGAGGTCCGCGAGAGCTTTCTCGCGGGCGCTGCCAAACTTGGATGCAATGACCCGGACGCCGTCGTGCGCGACCACTTCCTTTCAGACAAATGCCACGGCCCCGTCGCCCGCGCCCTGATCCAGCTTTGGTATCTCGGCGAGTGGTCCCCGCTGCCTCAGGACTGGACCGATGCCTACGGCGCATCGCGCTTTGACACCGCGCGCATCCTCTCCAGCCGCGCTTATAAGGAAGGCCTCGTCTGGGATGCCATCGGCGCGCACCCTATGGGCGCCAAACAACAGGGCTTTGGCGCTTGGGCCATGAAGCCTCCTGCGGGGAGGGCCGGATCATGAGCGCTGATGTGTTTGAAGAAGACCGGTTTTATGATGTGGCCATCGTTGGGGCGGGCATTGCCGGCGGCATTGTCGCCAAAGAGCTCGCCGCCGCTGGCCAGACCGTCCTTATTCTGGAGGCGGGCGCAGACCACGGCGAAACATGGCAGACCTACCGCAGCTATCTTGACCAATATTACATGTCGATGGCCAAGACCCCCAATTCACCTTATCCCAATCTGCCCACATTGCCTTCGCCCTCGGTGCTCGACATCACCGCCGTGCGCGGCACCCAGCCCGACACCAACGGCTATTTTGTGCAGAAAGGCCCGTTGCCGTTTGGCAGCAACTACCTGCGGGCCTACGGCGGCACCATGCTGCATTGGCTCGGCACCAGCCTGCGCATGATGCCTGCCGATTTTGAGATGCAGACCCGCTTTGGCAAAGGGGTGGACTGGCCGATCTCCTATCAGGATCTGCGCCCTTACTATGAGCGTGCCGAGTGGGAGATTGGCGTTTCCGCCGATGTGAACGAGCAGACCCCCAAGGCGCTGGGCATCAATCCAACCCAGCCGGAGGACAACGAAGGCTACTTCGCCCAGGGCTACGAATACCCGATGCACCCGATCCCCTCGTCTTATGTGGATGGGTTCTTTGCCAAGGCCGATGATATGCCGATCAACATCGGTCATGATGATGGCCCGGTGCATCTGAAGGTTTCCAACACGCCGCAAGGGCGCAATTCGACCCCGCGCAGGCCCAAAGAGAAAGATGGAACATTTCCGGTGGGCGATGAGACACGCGCGCCTTTTTTGCCGCGCGGCGCAACCGGCGCTTTTGCCTTCATGGGCCAGCGCTGTGAGGGCAATTCCAGCTGCATCCCGATCTGCCCCATTCAGGCCAAATACAACGCCATGAAGACGCTGGGCGATGCGATCCATTTGGGCAAAGACCGCCTGCGCAAGGTCACGCAAGCCGTGGTCTCCAAAGTCGAAGTGGGAGAGGATGGCAAAGTCTCAGGCATCATCTACAAGAAGTACCCGTTCCCGGGCGTGGCGCAGTTTGATCTGCGCCGAGTGCGTGCCCGCCAATATGTGCTGGCCGGTGGCGCGGTGGAGAATGTCACCTTGGCGCTGGCCTCAAACCTCTGCCGCAGCAGCGGCGAGCTCGGCCGCAACCTGATGGATCATCCTTACATGATGTGCTGGGGCGCGGCGCCGGAGCCTGTTGGCGCCTTCCGTGGCCCCGGCTCGACCTCTTCTTATGCGAACTTCCGCGATGGCAACTTCCGGGGGCGCAAAGGCGCGTTCCGTCTGGAAATCGGCAACTGGGGGTGGAACTTCGCGGCGGGCTCTCCAAATGCGGATGTGGCGCGGCTTGTGGAGCAGGACAACCTCTATGGCACCGCCCTGCGTGACAAACTTTACCATGATGTGCAGCGTCAGGTCCGCCTTGGCGTCTTAGTCGAGCAGCTCCCGCGCGCCTCAAACCGTGTGACAATTGATCCGGCCTACCGCACGCCGATGGGCGATTTCCGACCGGTGATCGCCTATGATCTGGATGACTACTCCCGCGCCGGTCTCGCCGCCGCACGCGATGTCTGCAAACAGATCTTCCAGCGCCTCGGCGTGGAAGACCACACCGCCTATGATCCCAATTCCGCAGGCTATTTCACCTACAATGGCAAGGGCTACACCTTCTGGGGCGCAGGCCACCTTGTCGGCACCCACCGCATGGGCACGTCGCGCGACACCTCTGTCACCAACAGTGTGTCCCAGACGTGGGATCACGAAAACCTCTGGATGGTCGGCTGCGGCTCCATGCCCACCATTGCCACCTCCAATCCCACTCTGACCCTCGCCGCTCTGGCCTTCCGCGCGGCCGATGCGCTCAAAGCGGCGCTGAAACAGGAGGCTGTTGCATGACACAGGATCTCTCCGCCGCCCGTCACGAGCTCTGCACCCTTCTGCAACAGGCACTGATGTTGGAGCTCTCCACCATCCCGCCCTATGCCACGGCGCTCTATTCGATCCTGCAGGAAGGGCAATACAACCGCTCCGATCCGGAGCTGGTGAATGCCGAACCGATCGAGGTCATCCGGCAGGTCATGGTTGAGGAAATGCTGCATATGGTGCTGGTCGCCAATGTGCTGAACAGCATCGGCGGCACGCCGCAGATGACCAACCCCGACCTCTTGCCAACCTACCCGCATGCTCTGCTCGGCGGGCGTGGCCCAACGGTGCATCTGCGCCGCTTCACGCCGGATCAGATCAAAACCTTCCGCCAGATCGAAACCGCCCCCGAAAGCCCCTACCCGGGGGATCACGGCGATTATCACACCATCGGGGGCTTTTACATCTTCATCAAAACCCGCCTCAAAGACATCTGCGACACCTTCGGCGTTGAAGCGATCTTCATTGGCGGAGAAGACCGCCAGATCAGCAATGATGACTACTACGGGGCAGGGGGGCATGTGATAGACATCATCGGCTCTCCAGAAGAGCGCTGTGCCGCCGCGATAGAGGCCATTGATGAGATCATGGAGGAGGGCGAGGGCGCCTGTCTCGGCCATCGCGCCGGCGACAATGATCCCATCCCCGGCCCAGCAGACCACGAAGACGTCGCGCACTACTTCAAGTTCAACGAAATCCTGCACAGCCGCTACTATCACCCCGACGATCCCGCCGACGGCCCGCCCACGGGCAAAGACCTGATCGTGGATTGGCGCGCGGTGTCTCCGATGCGTGATGACCCTGCGCAGGATCACATTGCGGGCCGAAAGGACATCGAAGCCATGTCACACGCCTTCAATTTCACATGGTCCAAGCTGCTCAGAGGGCTGGAGCGCGCCTTTAACGGCGAGCACGCGGCGCTGCGCCAACTGGTGCCGGTGATGTATGACCTCAAGTCAGACGCCATCAAGCTGATGCGCACCCCGCTGCCGGATGGCTCCGGCGAAACGGCGGGGCCGACGTGGACCTATCTGCCAGATTGCGGCGCGTAGAGGCGCAGGCGCGCCATCCTTAGGCCGCTGTCACCAACCCTTGCAGGTCGGTACGCCCCTGTGATGGCGCATAGCCCTCAAGCACCGCCCGATGGTTCTTCTGCAGGCGGCGGACCAGCTGTTTCTGCCGCGGGTTTTCTGGGATCACATAAGCGCTTTTGGCGACAAACGCGGCATCGCGGGTCTCCGGAAAGATCGCCTTGATCTCCGCAACCGCCTCACGGGACAGCGCGCATTCCGTCATCTTGCCAAACAGCAGGCTCTCGCTCGGGCAGCCTTCGGCAAAGACCACCTCATGCTGATCAAACAGCAGATGCACATAGTCCACCTCTGAGGAGGGGCGATGCAGGGAAATGCCGGGCAGACCGCACAGCCGGATGGCCGCCACAAGCGCGGTCTTCTGTCCGAACATGCGCTGACAAATCGGGGAATGCACAGCCATGCGGTGCTGACGGGAGACAAAGAGGTCGCGCTCCGGCAGACCCTGACCCAGCGCACCAGCGGCGATTCTCACCGGATGCAGCTTCTCGTCCTGCGCCAGCGCTTCGGCCGTAAGCTGTCGGCGGCCAACCCAGCGCACGGGTTTGAGGCCGGTCTCTGTGCGCACCACATCCCCAATCTCGATGTCGCGCGCGGCCTTTGTGCCGTTGGCCGTGGCAATCCGCGTGCCGCCTGCAAAACAGACCATCAACGAAATATTGTCGACAATCGCGCCAAGGCTGTCGTTGGGGTCACGCTCGGTAAACCGCAGCGTATAGGTGCCGCCTTTCGGAAAAGAGACCGGCAGCGAAAACTCCAACAGCTCATTGGCCGTTGGGCGCACTTCCATGGAGGCTATGACTTTGTCGTCTGCATCCAGAATTTCAACGTTGAAGCCTTCTTTGCCCGCGTTGCGATTCGAGGCGTTCCGCAGGGCAGAATCAAAGGTCAGCTCTGTGTCGGTGCCGTGAGACACCTCAAAACTCTGCTCAAGAACAGTGGTCAGCCCACGCCGCCCATCCAGCTCGGACACCGCGTTTTGCGAGCCGTTGTGCAGATACGCCGTCTCTTTGTGGTTTGCTTCAATATCACTGCCGCTCCATCCGGATGCACCCGCATCGAATGTGCCGTTAATGATTAAATTCTTTGGAGCCATGAAAATTACCCATCACCATAAGGAACCTACTAACACACGAAGTATTTGATTCAAGTTTGAACCAATTTAATTGGTTAACGCGTTCAAACGTGAAGTCTTAAATTTATTGGGTTGTGGCTGTCATTTTACGCCCCAAAGGTTAACAGAATCTGCCGGGGCGGTTTTGGCTGCCTGCGGGGCCTTGCGCAGGGGGCTGACCGCAAGCGACCAGCGGGCAACAAAAAAGGCCGCCCGAAACTCGAACGGCCTCTTAATTTCTTAAGGCGGGGTCTATTACAGACCGGTGGACACGTCGATCGTGTTGCCTTCTTCCAGGGTCACGTAAGCCTTTTTCACGTCTTTACGCTTGCCGAGCTGGCCGCGGAAACGCTTGACTTTACCCTTGGTGATGGTGGTGTTGACCGCTTTGACCTTCACACCAAAGAGCGCTTCAACAGCTTCTTTGATCTGTGGTTTGTTGCTGTCGATCGCCACTTCGAAAACCACTGCGCCGTTCTCGGACGCCATGGTGGATTTCTCGGTGATGACCGGCTTGCGGATCACATCGTAGTGTTCTGCCTTCGCGCTCATTTCAGACGAGCCTCCAGTGCTTCGATCCCCGCTTTGGTGATCACCAGAGTGTCACGCTTGAGGATGTCATAGACGTTCGCGCCCATGGTCGGCAGGATGTCCAGACCGTCGATGTTGCGCGATGCTTTCAGGAAGCCTTCGTTCACGGATGCGCCGTCGATGACCAGAGCACGTTTCCAGCCCAGGTTTTTCACCTGCTTGGCCAGAGCTGCGGTCTTGCCTTCAGCTGCTGCATCTTCGATCACAACCAGCTCGCCTGCTTTCGCTTTGGCGGACAGGGCGTGCTTCAGGCCCAGCTTGCGGAACTTCTTAGGCAGATCGTGGCCGTGGCTGCGAACAACCGGACCTTTGTAGATACCACCACCACGGAAGATCGGCGCGTTGCGGTCACCATGGCGTGCGCCACCGGTGCCTTTTTGGCGATAGATCTTCTTTGTGGAGTAGGAAGTTTCCGAACGGGTCTTCACCTTGTGGGTGCCGGCCTGCGCGTTGTTGCGCTGCCATCGGACCACACGGTGCAGGATGTCCGCGCGTGGTTCCTGACCGAAGAGATCTTCGGACAGTTCAACTGAACCAGCTTTGGAGCCGTCGAGTTTGATCACGTCAAGTTTCATGCTTCACCACCTTCCGCAGGCGCTTCTGCTGCTTCGGTTGCTGCTGCCTTGATCGCCGCCGGGAATGGCAGACCTTCAGGCGCTTTCTTCTTCACGGCGTCCTTAACGGAAACCCAGCCACCTTTGGAGCCAGGCACAGCGCCTTTGATGAAGAGCAGACCACGCTCGGCGTCGGTTTTCACGACTTCGAGGTTTTGGGTGGTTACGCGAACCGCACCCATGTGACCGGCCATCTTCTTGCCTTTGAACACGCGGCCCGGGTCTTGACACTGACCGGTGGAACCGTGCGAACGGTGGCTGATCGAAACACCGTGTGTTGCGCGCAGACCGCCGAAGTTGTGGCGTTTCATGGCACCGGCAAAACCTTTACCGATCGAAGTGCCCGCAACGTCCACTTTCTGACCTTCAACGAAGTGCTCTGCGGAGATTTCCGCGCCCACTTCAATCAGGCCTTCTGCTGGAACGCGGAACTCAACCAGCTTGCGCTTTGGTTCCACTTTCGCTGCTGCGAAGTGGCCACGCATGGCTTGGGAGGTGCGTTTGGCCTTGGCGGAGCCAGCGCCGAGCTGAACGGCGGTGTAGCCGTCTTTCTCTTCGGTGCGCTGTGCAACAACCTGCAGGCCGTCGAGGTGGAGAACGGTCACAGGGATCTGCTTACCGTCTTCCATGAACAAGCGGGTCATGCCCACTTTCTTTGCGATAATACCGGAACGCATCAGATATTCTCCTTAAACAGAGATCTGCACGTCCACGCCGGCCGCCAGGTCGAGCTTCATCAGCGCGTCTACGGTCTGCGGGGTCGGATCAACGATGTCGAGAAGACGCTTGTGCGTACGGATCTCGAACTGATCGCGGGATTTCTTGTCTACGTGAGGACCACGCAGAACGGTGAACTTCTCAATCTTGTTGGGAAGCGGGATCGGGCCACGAACCTGCGCGCCGGTGCGCTTTGCAGTGTTCACGATTTCCTGTGTGCTGGCATCCAGGACACGGTAATCAAAAGCCTTCAGCCGAATGCGAATGTTTTGACTTTGCATTTCGTCAGCCTTTTTTAGGCGTTGGAGTTGAGAGGAGGACCTGCGACCACCGCAAACCCTCATCGAACTCAAAAAGCGGGAATCACCCCGCCTTCCTATTCCCATAGGGAACCAGCGCCCTTTACAGCCGATTTGCCAAGCGGGCAAGGGGTATTTGCGTGAGCGCGCAATTGTAAGACAGACACGACGCCTCTGTGTGTCTCTTACGTAATCGCCTCAAGCTCTTCTTTGGTCAGATCGCCGGGCACCACGGTGATCGGGATCGGCAGGCTGCCGGAGTTGCGCGACATCTGCGACACCAGAGGGCCGGGCCCTTTGCGATCGTTGCCTGCGCCAAGGACCAAAACGCCAATTTCGGGGTCTTCGCGGATTTCAGACAGGATCTCTGTCACCGCTTCGCCTTCACGGATCTTCAGCTCCGGGTCGACGTTCTGGCGGTCCCGCATCCATTTGGCAAACACCTCATAATGCACCTCGATTCGCTCCCGCGCCTCTTCGCGCATCAGATCGCTCACACCAATCCAGTGATTGAACTCTTCCGGCGGAATGACCGACAGGATTTTCACACCCCCACCGGTGCTTGCCGCCCGCATCGCGGCAAAACGCATCGCATTGAGACATTCCCGGCTGTCATCCAGCACCACGAGGAACTTGCGCATCACATTTCTCCCTTTCGGAGATCATGCCGCTTAGGGTGGGGCGGCGCAACATCTGTTTGCGCCAAAATCCCCAACGTCTTAGGCCGGTTAGCGCCGATCAGGCCGCGCTTGAGGCAGCCCAGTCCCAATAAAGCTCGCGCACACGCCGTGTGATTGGTCCGGTCTGATACTGGCGGTCATCAAAGGCGCTTACAGGCGTCACTTTGTTCATATTGCCGGACATGAAGACCTCATCGGCCTCTTCAAAGTCCTGATAGCCAAGCACCGTTTCATGCACGGTCACACCATCTGCGCGCAGGTTTTCAATGTGACGCGCACGGGTGATGCCTGCGAGGAAGGTGCCGTTTGGCACCGGCGTGAACACTTCACCGTCGCGGACCATAAAGATATTGGCGGTCGCGGTTTCCGCCACATTGCCCATCGCGTCACAGGTCAGCGTGTTGGAAAAGCCTTTGTTGCGGGCCTCACGCAGCATGCGCGCGTTGTTTGGATAGAGACAGCCTGCCTTGGCATTGACCACCGCGCTTTCCAGCACTGGGCGGCGGAACCGGGTTTTGGTCAGGGTGGCGGCGGCTTCTGGCGCAGCCATCGGGATTTCCTCAAGGCAGAGGGCAAAGCCCGTTGTGTCTGCGCTTGGCACGATGGCTGTCGCGTCGCCATCAATGCCCCAGTACATTGGGCGGATGTAAACCGCGGCGCCGGGGGCATAGGCTTTCAAGCCGTCTTTCGCGATCTCCACCATTTCCTCTGCGCTGACCGTTGGTGTCAGCAACAGCGCCTCGGCGGAGCGGTTGGTGCGCGCGCAGTGTTTGTCCAGATCCGGGGTCAGACCATTCACCATCCGCGCGCCGTCAAAAACAGAGGATCCCAGCCACGCGCCATGATCTGCGGCGCGCATAATCGGCGCGTCGCCGTCATGCCAGCTGCCGTTGAAATAGGTGCGAATGTTGCTGCCGGTTGCCATAGTATAACCCCTCTCAAG
The DNA here is from genome assembly GCF_017743755.1 of Shimia sp. R9_3. Taxonomy (NCBI): domain Bacteria; kingdom Pseudomonadati; phylum Pseudomonadota; class Alphaproteobacteria; order Rhodobacterales; family Roseobacteraceae; genus Shimia; species Shimia sp. R9_3. Next base: position 114,811 of record NZ_JAGHRP010000003.1, read on the forward strand.
CTTGCTCGGACACTATGCCGCGCTTTACTCAACGTCCAGCCCGACAATGGCAAAAAAGCTGACCCATTCCTTTCGATGGTGGGCACCCAAAAAAGAAAAGCCCCACCGGGGTCGGCAGGGCTTGTCAGTGATCTCGGGACCGCGCTTAGCGCAGGCGCTGACCATTGGCCATCACATGGCCTTTCTCGTTGACCTCGATTTTGGAGGTCAGAGTGTCTTCACCTGCACCCGGTTTGGTGAAGGTGCCCATCATAAAGCGGGCTGCCAGAGCCTGATCTTCAGGCAGCAAGCCCATGCTGACCAATGTGTCCATCAGCCCGTTGACGCCGTTGATGGTCAGGTCTACCGCGCCTTCCGGACGTGGCAGCCCGTCAAAGGTTTCCAGATCACTGTTGTCAAAGACAAAGTCGCCTGCGCCTTCCACGCTCGCACCGGCCAGAGTCAGGCGCAGTTCGTTCAGGCTAATGTTGTTCAGCTCGCCTGGCACCTCAGTGGTGTTCTCATCCAGCGTGAACAGATCGGTCAGAATGGTGCCCTTGCCAGCGATGTCCACAATCAGCGTCGCCGGATCACGCGGCAGCGCTTGGGTCGGGTCAAACATGCTCCATAGCAGCTCGGAGACCGAGAAGTCCTTGAGCGCAAGCTTCAGGCCAAAATCCTGCGCCTCCTCAGAGGCGGACAGCGGCACATCAAACCCATAGGAAAATTCGCCAAAGGTCACATCCACCGGGATCGGCAGCTCGCCGCCTGCACCGCTGAAGTTCGTGTCCGTGGCGCTGCCTTCGTAAGAGACATGCTTGCTGTTCATATCCAAGGTGAGATCACCTTTGCCGCTGCTCAGCGCGAATTTGCCCGGCGCACGCCCGTCGTTATAGGTCAGCTCAGCGGTCATGCCGTCATAGGTGTAGCCGCCGGTGACGCTGAACGTGTCGGTGAACAGGGCTGCCGCATCATCATCAAAATCCACATCCGGCAGGGTGCTTTCCGCCTGTGCTTTCAACCCGCTCAGCGTCACAACCGCATCCAGCGCCTCATCGCCTTCCGGCTCGCGCGCCATCACATTCAATGTGAAGCTCTCGATCTCGGAGGTCCCACGGTTGGTGGTGTCCTCCCCAAGGATCAGCTCCGACATGCCGGTCACACCCGCCAACACCATGCCAATGTCGATCCCTTCGACCGCCTCATCGTCCACCACCAGCTCGGTGACGTCGATTGTCGCTTCGCTGGCCCCATAGGTGTAGGTCAGCGCCTCAGGCTTGCCGGACACAACGGTGCTCAGATCGCCATTCAGCGTCAGTGTGATCGCAAAGGACTCTTCCGTGGCGTCAGAGCTCACCGACACCGCCTTGTTCTCCGGCAGCACAACCGACACGGTGCCATCGCCGTTCTCCACCAGCGCCATATCGCCAAAGTCGACAACCGCCTCGGCTTCGTCTTCTGGGAAAGCCATCAGGACCTTCATGTCCGAAATCGACAGGGTGTTCCCGTCTTCGGCTTCGGTGGCCTCAATCGAATAGCCGGAAGCGGCCATATAGTCTTGCCAATGTTGCCAGACGTCGCGCGCGCTGACATCCGCCACTGCAGACTGGGCAAAAAGGACCGTCGCCAAAGCTGTGGTCGAAAAGACGCCAGAGGCTGAAATATGCATAACTTAGTCTACCTTTTCAAAGCATTTGGCCTAACCTCTGATGAAGATTAAGGAGGGTCAAGGCCCAAGCGCCTCCAAATCAATTTTCCGAGTGCCATAGGGCTGGACGGATCCGCACCAGCCCCTTACGAGTTGACCAAGACGACACCATAAGGAGTGTTTTTATGAGTGATTTTTCCGGAAAAACTGTTGCGATCACCGGAGCGAGCCGTGGTATTGGCGCGTCTGCTGCGCGGCTTTTTGCCGAGGCAGGCGCAAATGTTGTGCTTCTGGCCCGCAGCACCGGTGACATTGAGGCCATTGCGGCCGAGATTGGCGAGAAAGCCCGCGCCATTCAGTGTGACGTGGCGGATTACGCCGAGGTTGAAGCGGCCCTGAACTCCACGGTTGAAATCTTCGGCAGCCTGGACGTTCTGATCAACAACGCCGGTGTCGTGGAGCCGATCTCTCATCTGGCGTCCTCCGATCCTGCGGCTTGGGGCAAAGTCATCGATATCAATCTCAAAGGTGTCTATCACGGCATGCGCGCAGCCATGCCGATCATGGAGGCCGCTGGCGGCGGCACCATCCTGACCATTTCCTCCGGCGCGGCGCACGGCCCGGTTGAGGCCTGGAGCCATTATTGTGCCTCCAAAGCGGCGGTGAACATGCTGACCCGCTGTATCGACAAAGAAGCGCGCCACAACGGCATCCGCGCCATTGGCCTCAGCCCCGGCACCGTGGCCACCCAGATGCAACGCGAGATCAAGGCCAGCGGCATCAACCCGGTCAGCAAGCTGGACTGGTCTGACCACATCCCGCCAGAGTGGCCTGCGCGCTGCCTGATGTGGATGTGCGGGGCCGAGGCCGACGAATGGCTCGGCGATGAGATCTCCCTGCGCGCCGAAGACATCCGCCGCAAAGTTGGACTGATATGATTGAACTGACCAAAGAAGACTCCGGGCTGTGGATTGTCACCATCAACCGCCCGGACAAGGCCAATTCCCTGACCGAGGCGATGCTGACCGAACTGGCGGAGATCGCCGAAGCCGCCCAAGAAGCGCGTGTGCTGATCCTGACCGGCGAAGGCCGCGTTTTCTCCGCCGGGGCTGATCTGGAGGAGGCCCGCACCGGCCTCGCCACCAGCCCTGTGTGGGAGCGTCTCTCCAGCGCCATTGCCGCGTTGCCGGGGCTGACCATCGCTGCCCTGAACGGCACGCTTGCGGGCGGGGCCAACGGTATGGCGCTGGCCTGCGATCTGCGTCTGGCTGTGCCCGCTGCCAAATTCTTCTACCCGGTCATGAAGTTGGGCTTTCTGCCACAGCCTTCTGATCCGGCCCGTCTCGCCGCACTGGTGGGTCCGGCACGCGCCAAGCTCATCCTGATGGGCGGCGCCAAAATCACCGCGCCTGATGCTTATCAGTTTGGTCTGGTCGATCAGCTGGTGGAAGACGGCGACGTGGTGGCCGCCGCGCGCACTCTGGCAGCAGACACGCTGGCCGCCGATCCAAAGATCGCCGCGGGCATCAAGGCGATGTGCATCTGACACTTTTGCAGCGGGCAGGAGGGGGCATCCGCTCTTGCCCGCGCAGCCAAATCTTCCCGCCATCGGGGCCGCCGTAAGCCCTTTACCGCTTTCGCCGCCCGCCCGGGGTTTTGGAATGAAACGTTGGCGGGCGCTTTCCCACCCAGCGAATGAACTTTGCGAGCCGTGGATGCGCCTGCAGCGCGGCGATGGTGTGAAAGCTCTGCGCCAGCTCGGTTTCTGACAGGGTGGCGTGGATTTCATTGTGGCAAATCTGATGCAACAGCACCGTCTCCCCGCCCTTGCCGCCGCGCAATCTGGGGATCAGATGATGCCTGCTCTGGCGCGCCTCAGGAGGGATTGGGCGGCCACACAGCGGACAGATCGGCATCCCGCTGTTATCCGATGCGCCTTCTGACATAATTTTCCCCCTCCGTCCCGGCGCGGTTTTTGATTGAGTTGCCTGCAACAGGCAGGCAAGAGGATAAGCCATGGAAATCACACAGCAAGCAGGCATCTCATGAACCAAGCGGAGATTCTGGACACCGCGTTGCAAGAGGCCACACGCCTTTGGGGCATCGCAGAAGGCTGGCTTCTCAGCCCCGCCGCCTGGTCGCAATTTGCGCTTCTGCTCATCGCCTATCTGGTCGCGCTTTATACCAGCCGTAAACTGCACCCGCTGCTGGGCCGTCTGCTGACCCCGCCTGAAGGGCAGGACAGCTACATCGCCCGCGCCCGCCGCTTTGTGGCGCTGTTTCTGCCGCTCCTGCTGCCTCTGCTCGCCTATGTCTTCACCGGTCTGGGGGAAAGCGTCACCCGCTCGCTCTTTGGCTCCGGCGCGGTGATCGCCTTTGGCAAACGGGTGTTTCTTTTCCTCGCCGTGCGCATTCTTGTGCGAGAGGTGATCTCTGATCCGGTGATGCAGGTGCTGGGCCGCTACATCCTTGTGCCTGTGGCCGCGCTCTATGCGCTAGGGCTGCTGGACCCTGCGATGGCCTATCTGGACGCCACGGTGGTGCCGCTGGGCAACCTGTCGTTCTCCGTGCTCTTTGCGATCCGCTTTGTGGTGGTCGCAGGCGCGATCTTCTGGCTCGGGCGCTGGTCCAACGACCAGTCCAGCCAGTTCATCAAGAAACAGGAAGAGATGCGCCCCGCCATGCGCGAGCTGATCGCCAAAACGATCGAGATCGCCATCTTCGGCGTCGCCTTCCTTCTGGTGATGAACATCATGGGCATCTCGCTCACCTCTCTGGCGGTGCTGACCGGTGTGATTGGTGTCGGCCTTGGCTTTGGCCTGCAAAAGATTGCCTCAAACTTCATCTCCGGCGTGATCCTGCTGCTTGAGGGGCAGGCCACCGTGGGCGACTATGTGGAGCTGGACGGCGGCGAGGCAGGCACCATCATCAAGATGACCGCCCGCGCCACCATTCTGGAAACCTACGATGGCCGCTGGATCGTGGTGCCCAACGAGGATTTCATCACCACCCGCGTGGTCAACTACTCAGACAGCGGTTCCGCCAACCGCTATGAGGCGCCGTTTTCCGTCAGCTACGACACTGACATCAACAAGGTCCCCGCCATCATCGAGGCCGCCGTGGCCAAACACCCCGGCGTGCTCACCACCCCGTTTCCGCCCGATTGCGAGCTGCGCGGCTTTGGCGACAGTGGCGTGGATTTTGCCGTCGAATTCTGGGTCGAAGGCATTGATGACGGCAAAAACAAATTCATGTCCGATGTGCTCTTCCTGATCTGGAACGCGCTGAAGGCCGAAGGCATCACCATTCCGTATCCGCACCGCGTGGTGGAGCTTAAAACACCCCTGCCGGAACAGACCGCATGAGCGACGCGCTGATCATCGGAGCAGGCCCTGCCGGGTTGATGGCCGCAGATATGCTCTCTGCCCAAGGCCACAGCGTGCTGGTTGCGGAGGCCAAACCCTCTGTGGCGCGCAAATTCCTGATGGCGGGGAAATCCGGTCTCAACCTCACCAAAGACGAGCCTTTCGCGCCTTTCCTTGCCCACTATGCAGAGGCCGCGCAGCCTCTCCTGCCGATGTTGAAGGCCTTTGGCCCGCAACAGGCCATTTCATGGGCAGAAGATCTGGGGCAGGAGATGTTCACCGGCTCCTCCGGCCGTGTCTTTCCCAACGTTATGAAAGCCTCCCCGCTGCTGCGCGCTTGGCTGCACCGGCTCTCTGCACAAGGGGTGGAGATCCGCACCCGCTGGCGTTGGACCGGCGGGGCTTTTGTCTTTGACACTCCAGAAGGGCCGCAGAGCCTGTCACCCAAAGTCTGCGTTCTGGCCTGCGGTGGCGCAAGCTGGGCGCGGCTCGGCTCTGACGGCGCTTGGGCCGATTGGCTGGACCTGCCTCTGGTCCCGTTTCAGCCCGCCAATATGGGTTTTGTGGTGCCGTGGTCGCCGCATATGAGCCGCCATTTTGGCACCCCTGTCAAAAACGTGATCCTGCGCGCCGGGGATCAGGCACTGCGCGCGGAATTTGTGATCTCAGAGCGCGGTTTGGAAGGTGGCGGCATCTATGCGCTCTCCCGCCCCATGCGCGAAGGGGCACAGCTCGCGCTGGATCTGCTGCCAGACATGTCCCTTGAAGACATCCGCACACGCCTCGCCAAACCGCGCGGCAAAGCCAGCCGAGCCAATCACCTGCGCAAAACCCTGAAACTAAGCCCGGAAAAACAGGCGCTGCTGATGGAGTTTGGCCAACCCTTGCCCCAAGACCTCGCCCCCCTGATCAAGGCGCTGCCGATCACCCATGCCGGCCCCCGCCCGATGGATGAAGCCATCAGCACCGCTGGCGGCCTGCGTTTTCAGGATCTTACTGCCGATCTGATGCTCAAAACCCGCCCGGGGGTCTTTGCCGCTGGCGAAATGCTGGACTGGGAGGCCCCCACAGGAGGCTATCTGCTGACCGCCTGCCTCGCCACCGGTCGCTGGGCGGGTCTGGCCGCGGCCGAATGGCTCGCCAACTCCTAAGGGCTTCTCATTCCTGAAGTATCCCGGGGTGAATTGGCCCGTCAGGGCCAAGAGGGGCTGGCCCCTTAGCCTTTCTTTGGCAATAACCGTTGAAACGCCGCCCGGGCGCGGGTGTGTTTGATATAAGGCACCAGCTCCGCATTGTCGGTGCTGAACCCTTCAAATTTCGCCCAGGTCGCGCAATGGGTCAGGATGATGTCGGGGATCGTGATCTCCTCCCCCATCAGATAGGCCCCCTTGCGCCGCGCCATCACATTGTTGATGCCGCGGTTGTACTCCCAGATCAGCGTCTCTTTGATCGCAGGCACCCTGCGCGCCTCGGGCAAAATGAAGTTGTGGCGGCTCGCGGTCCATAATCCCGCCTCCACCTCATCCAGAATTTGCTGGGTGAGACTGTCCTGATGCGCCCGCGCCACTGTGCCCTTGGGCGCGGTCAGCGCCCCGTGTTTGTCCGCCAGATAGGTCAGAATGGCGGTGCTGTCGGTGATCTTTTCAGCCCCCTCAATCAGGATCGGAATTTTCCCGCTCGGATTGTGGGATTTCACCAGCTCGGTCTGCGGCTGCTCCGGATGGAGCTTATAAGGCTGGCCCAGCTCCTCCAGCATCCAGAGCACGCGAATGGCGCGGCTCGTCGGGCTCCCGATCACTTCATACATGGCTGCTCTCCCTCTGCTTGAGTAAATGCTGCATCCGCGTGCGGTGGCAATCAAGTCAGCGCGCGCAGAAATGACGTTCGGTCGACATCACTTAGGATGCACTACCAAAACACCGGAAGGTCTGGCTCGAGAGCTCCTTGCGAAGGTCAGTAATATTGAATTTTTGACCTCTTTCGGCGATACTCGAGCCACTGTGTTCGTAATGATTTTGAGGGTAGATTTATGAGATTTTTGTTTTCCACAGCAATATTTTGCACTGCGCTTGCCGCCTGCCAGGATGTGCCAAGCAGCGGTAAAGGCAAGGCAAAACAACTTGCCACACAAGAAGACATGAGTGCTGTTTTTGGCAAAACACTTACGCTCAATGCTGGGCAATCAATCGTGATATTGGAAGACGGGACACTGAGTGGGAGCTGGGACGGAACGCCCATTGTAGGAACCTATGTGATGAAAGATGGTTTCTTCTGTCGCACACTCAGCCAGGGACCGAGCGGTCCTTCAGCGGAAGACTGCCAGCTATTTGTGCTCGACGGCAATCAACTCATGGGTACAAGAAATCGCGGTGAGGGCGCGTCCTTCACCTATACGGTGTCTTAGAGCGCACGCTGTTGACCGGTTCTCAGTTTAGGCTTCCGTTCTAGCGCCGGGCCAGCATCGCAAGACGCAGGAACAGCCGCTCAACCAGCGCCATCTCCGGGGCGCGTTGCCCGGCGGAGCGCAGCTGCAAGTCGGTGTCTGTCAATCCGGTCAGAGCCTGCTCGAGTTTTGCCGCCCCCCAGCCTGAGGCCTGACGGGTCATCCGGTCGCGGCGCGGGCCAAAGATCGGCGGGCGCATCTTGGCAATGCCCGCCGAGGCCCCACCGGGGTCAGCGGCTGCGCTGTAAAGCGCGCGAAAATGGCGGGTTGCGGAGATGATCAGCAAAACCGGGTTCACCCCCTGCGCCTCCAGCTTGCGCAACACCGGCCCCAGTTCCTGCGCGCGCCCCTCCGCCACGATGTTGAGCACATCATCCAGCGCCGCCTCAGTCGAGACCGGCGCGCAGGCCATCACATCTTCTGAGGTGACAGGGGTGTCATCTTTGAATTTGTAGAGCGCGAGCTTTTCACAGGTCTGGCGGAAGTCACCCGGATCCAGCTCCTTGGCGAGGTTGGCCAGATCGGTCATTGCCTCGCCTTGAATGTCACGCAATCCGGCGGCTTTTAGGTCGGCTTCAATCTCTTCGCGGCTGGGCGGATCATTATAGATCCCCACCGCATAGGCATTGTTGTGCCCCTCAAAGGCCTTGCGGATTTTGGAGCTCGCCTTGAGCTGCCCCGCGGTGATCACAATCTGCGCATCCCCCGGCGCCCAGTCTTCCAACGCGGACAGAATAGCGGGGGCGGTGGCATCGGTGGCATCCTCCACAAAGGCCACGCGCGGGCCGGGAAAGAAGCTCACCTCCTTGATGGCATCATTCAGCCGCGCCTTGTCTTTGCGCAGCTCCGCGCCGGGAATGCGCGTGAGGCGCATTTCTTCTTCGCCCTGCGGGCCAATCAGCGCGGCAATCAGCTCCTGGCGCTTCAGCGCCACGCGCATCGCATCTGGCCCGAAAATCAGCACACCGGTGCGATCCGGCTCCGGCTTGCCAAAATACCGGTTGGCCTCGCGCGCGCTCATTTTCATGTGGCTGCAGCCGCCTCAAACGCCTGAAGTTCCGCCACAATCCGGTCCGCCAGAATAACGCTCAGGCGCTCATAGGCATCCTGACGCGCCGCCAGTTCTGATACGGTGCTGCCGCTTGCGGAATAGCTCACAAAAGAGGAGACCTTGCCCGAGGTGCGCACCTCTTTGCTGTCGATCCCGCGCAAGGCATAGGTGGCGGATCCGATCACATCAAAGCGGTCGGTTTCCTGCGCCACGGTACGCCCCACCGCGCGTTCTGACAGATCAAGCGCCAGCGACAGGCCGTATTCGGCATTCACTCCGGGCTGACCCAGCCGGTCTTCCAGCTCTCGCACCAGAAGAAAGCTCTCATTGGCGTTGGGCTCATCCACCAACACATTGTTGAGCAGGTTCTGCCCGCCACCCCCCGGCCCATAGACCGGCGTGAAGCCACAGCCGCCCAAGGGGATGCCAAGGGCGGCGGCTGACAGGAGAAAAGAGCGGCGGTTAAACGACGACATTCACGATCCGACCGGGGACAACGATCAATTTCTTGGGCTGGGCCCCATCCAGCGCACGTGCCACAGCTTCATGGGCCAGCGCCAGTTTTTCAACCTCTTCTTTTGCGAGGTCTTTGGCCACGGTGATTTCGCCACGGCGTTTGCCGTTGATCTGGATCGGCAGGGTCACATTTGCCTCAACCAGCATCGCCTCATCCGCCACAGGCCAGGCCGCATTCACCACCAGTCCTTCGCCGCCCAGAATTTGCCAAATCTCTTGTGAGAGATGGGGGGTTATAGGAGACATCAACTGGGCAAGCGTTTTCATCGCACGATTTTTTGCGGGAGCATCAGCGTCTGACTTTGCGATAGCATTTGTAAACGCATACAAACGAGCAATTGCAGCATTAAATGCAAAATTCTCTATGGAATTAGTAACGTCACGGACACATCTGTGAGTTTCTCTATCTAGCGCTGCATCGTGGGTAGGGACGCCGCCATTGTTCATGCCCATAGTGGCAATGCGATAGACTCGGCTCAGGTGCTTATAGGCCGCTTCCGCGCCAGACGCCGTCCATTCCACATCGCGCTCGGGCGGGCTGTCAGAAAGCACAAACCAACGCGCTGTATCGGCCCCAAAGGACGTGATGATGTCCACCGGATCCACCACGTTGTTTTTGGATTTGGACATTTTGGCAGAAGGGATCACCTCCACCGCCTCGCCGGTCTCTTTCACAAATGTGCCGCCGTCGCGCTCTTCCACTTCCGCAGGGTAGTGATAGATCGTGCGGCCATTGTCATCGGTGCGCTCGGCGTTCTTATAGATCGCGTGGGTCACCATGCCTTGGGTGAAGAGCGCATCAAACGGCTCTTTGGCGCTTTCGGGCAGGTGGCCACAGATGTGCATCGCCCGCGCAAAGAAGCGCGAATAAAGCAGGTGCAAAATCGCGTGCTCAATGCCACCGATATACTGATCGACGTTCATCCAATAAGCCGCGTCCTCCATGGAAGTCGGCGTGTCCGCCTGTGGCGCGGTGAAACGCGCAAAATACCAGGAGCTGTCCACAAAGGTGTCCATGGTGTCTGTTTCACGCTGGGCAGGCGCGCCACAGTTCGGGCAGCTGCAGTTGCGCCAGCTTGGGTGACGGTCGAGCGGATTGCCGGGCACGGAGAAATCAATCGCCTTGCCGTCCTCATCATAAGGCAGCGCAATCGGCAGGTTCTCTTTCTTTTCGGGCACCACGCCACAGTTTTCGCAATGCACAACCGGAATCGGGCAACCCCAATAGCGCTGACGGGACAGGCCCCAGTCACGCAGACGGAAGTTGGTCACACCTTTGCCCCAGCCTGCGCTCTCGGCGAAGTCGATGGTGGTGTCGATGGCCTCTTGGCCGGTGGCCTCATCCAGACCGGCAAAATGGTTCACCCATTTCACCTTTTCGTCTTTGCCGGGCACAAAGGCGGTGTTCTCCACCGGCACTTCGTTGCCAAGCGCAAAGAAGGTGTCTGTGACCGGCAGGTCATACTTGCGGCAGAAATCAAGGTCGCGCTGGTCATGCGCCGGGCAGGCAAAAATCGCGCCGGTGCCGTAATCCATCAGAATGAAGTTCGCGATCCAGACCGGCAGCTCCCACTCCGGGTTCAGTGGGTGTTTCACCCGAATGCCGGTGTCATAGCCCAGCTTCTCTGCGGTTTCGATCGCCTCTTCCGTGGTGCCGCCCTTGCGGCACTCCGCCACAAAGGCTGCAACCTCGGGGTTTGAGGTCTCAAGTTCTTTGGCAATCGGGTGATCCGGGGAAATACCAACAAAAGACGCGCCCATCAGCGTGTCGGGGCGGGTGGTGTATACAGTGATCGCCTCACCGCCATCCACACGCTCGAAGCCAAATTCCAGACCGCGTGACTTGCCGATCCAGTTCTCCTGCATCAGACGCACTTTGGCAGGCCAGTTCTCCAGCCCGTCCAGCGCGGTCAGCAGCTCATCGGAGTAGTCCGAAATCTTGAAGAACCACTGAGTCAGCTCGCGCCGCTCCACCAGCGCACCAGAGCGCCAGCCACGGCCGTTTTCCACCTGCTCATTGGCCAGAACGGTCATGTCGACCGGGTCCCAGTTCACCACAGCGTTCTTACGGTAGACGAGGCCTTTTTCGAGGAAATCCAGGAACAGCGCCTGTTGCTGGCCGTAATAATCCTCATCACAGGTGGCAAACATGCGCGACCAGTCCAGCGACAGGCCCAGCGGTTTCATCTGCTCCACCATCGTGTCGATGTTGGAATAGGTCCAGTCCTTGGGGTGGCCGCCGCTCGCCATCGCCGCGTTTTCCGCAGGCATACCAAAGGCGTCAAAGCCCATCGGATGCAGCACATTGTGCCCGGTGGAGATTTTGTAACGCGCGATCACATCACCCATGGTGTAGTTGCGCACATGCCCCATATGCAGCTTGCCCGACGGGTAGGGGAACATCTCAAGCACATAATACTTGGGTTTGCTTTCATCCCGAACGGCTTTGAAAGTCTCGGTCTTGGCCCAGGCTTCCTGCCAGCGGGCTTCAATCTCGGCGGGGCTGTAGCGCGACATAGGGTGTCACCTTTTTGATTCTGGTCTCTGCCACCAAACACGTGGCGCGGGTTTTGGAAGGTGATAGGCCGCTCTGCGCCCTTGGTCCAGCAAGAAGCGGCGCATTTTAGGCGTCTGCTTGGCTTCTCAGCGCCGATTTCTACGTTATACAGTTCAAAACAGAAAATTTTGACAGGTACATTCGTTTGAAGATCCTTTTCATTCACCAGAATTTCCCTGGGCAGTTTAAGCATCTTGCACCAGAGCTGGCCGCGCGTGGCTATGACGTGCGCTGCATCACCCTACGTGTCACGGAGCCGGGAAATTGGAAGGGTGTTCAAATCTACCCTTATGGGATCAAGCGCAAACCCTCTCAGGGGTTGCACCCGTGGCTCGTGGATTTTGAAACCAAGGTGCTGCGGGCAGAGGCCTGTTTTGCTGCGGCGCGCAATCTGCGCGATCAGGAAGGCTATGTGCCCGATGTGATTGTGGCGCATCCCGGCTGGGGCGAGCCGATGTTTCTGCGCGATCTCTGGCCAACCGCGCGCATCGGTCTCTACAGCGAGCTCTATTATTCGCTCAACGATCAGGACACCGACTTTGATCCGGAGTTTCCCAAGGCCAATGCGGACACAGATTCCATCCGCCTGCGCCTGAAGAACCTCAACAATATGATGCACCGGCAATCTGTCGACCTCTGCATCAGCCCGACCCGTTTTCAGGCCTCGACCTTCCCGGAGGAGTATCAAGGGATCATCAGCGTGATCCACGATGGCATCGACACCGAGGTCGTGCGGCCCAATCCAGATGCGCAGCTCACGCTTCCGGACGGCAGCGTATTGTCCCGCGAGGATGAGGTGATCACTTTTGTGAACCGCAATCTGGAACCTTATCGCGGCTACCACGTCTTTATGCGCGCGCTGCCGGAGCTGCTGAAACGCCGCCCCAAGGCGCAAGTCGTGATCGTCGGCGGGGATGAGGTGAGCTACGGCTCAGCTCCGCCGAAAGGCCAGACATGGAAACAAATCTACATTGATGAAGTGCGCGGCCAGATTCCGACCCCCAATTGGGAGCGTGTACATTTCCTCGGCAAAGTGCCTTATGACCAGTTCCTGTCGATGCTGCAGATCAGCCGGGCACATGTCTATCTGACCTACCCCTTCGTGCTCAGCTGGTCGCTGCTGGAAGCCATGGCCATCGGCGCACCGATTGTGGCCAGTGACACCGCCCCTGTGGCCGAAGTCATCACCCACGGCGAAACCGGCCGGCTATTCCCCTTCTTTGAGAAGGAACAGATGGTGGATGAAATCTGCACTGTGCTTGAGGATCCCGAAATGCGCGCGCAGATGGGGAAGGCCTCTAGAGAGTTTGCCGTCACGCATTATGATCTGCAGACCCAATGCCTGCCCGAGCAACTGGCCTGGATCGACAAGCTTCACGCCATGCCCCCCGGCGCCCTGCGCAGCTAAGGCCGGGGCGTTCGCCACGATCCGTTATCAAGGCAGTCGTCTCTCAATCAAAAAAGCCGCAGCGAAAACTGCGGCTCTTGTTTTTCAGATCTCGCTTCGGATCAGATCTTCTTATCTTCGATCCGCAACTGGCGTGCCCGTGTCAGAATCGCATCCTCCACCGCACGTGCCGTGCTCTCAGGTACCGCGCGGCCGCCATTGGATTGCAGCGCCACATTCAGCGACCGCGCATCAAGCGCCGCATCGCGCACAAACACAGTGGCACGGTAAGAACGCCCGCCACCCGGAGGTGTGCCATAGCCGGTTGAAATCACACCGCTGAAGGGGTCAACCGTCTGCACCGGCAGAAAATCCAGAACCTCAAGCGACGCCGCCCAAATATACTTGTTCACGCGCACCGTCTGATCCGCATTGTCCGGTCCAAAGGCATCCCAGAGCGTATCTTCTTCCGCCGTAGTATCTGCGGGACGCACTTCTCCCAACAGGCCGGATCCATTATTGCGGTTTCCGCAAGCGGTCAGGGTGGTGGCCGCCACAAGAGCAACCAAAAGCACGGGGCGACGTAGAAGTTCCATAAAACTGCCTCAAGACGTGGTTTGTAACCGTCCTAGCCAAGCTGTGCCTGTTGAGCAAGGCTCTTGGGGGTAAAGTGCCTGTTATGGTCTAGTATCTTGGTACGTTCCTGTGAAACTTGCCTTTGCGTAAGGGGCTTTTCAGCGGTGAGAAATAACGATGCGATATAGGAAGTATCTAGCGTTGTGGCAGGACTGTGGCATGTCTGCACCATGTCGACTTACAATCTCTTAAAGCTTTGCGCTATGCTTGCCAAAATACCCCCAAAAGAGCGAGAGACTACCGCATACCCAATTACGGATTCTCCGGGTTGGGCGCATGAATTGGAAATCCGAGGGAAAAATCATGAAAAAGATTCTCTTCGCTTCGACTGCTCTGGTTGCAACCGCATCCGTTGCAGCAGCAGACGTAACTTTCGGCGGTGCAGGCCGCTTCGGTCTGGTTTACGACGAAGGTCTGACAGACGAAACCATCCTGGATCACCGTATCCGTGTGAACATCACCGGTCTGACCGAAACCGATGGTGGCGTTAAGTTCGAAGGCCGTATCCGTCTTCAAGCACAAGAAGATGACGGCTTCGGCTCTGAAGGCACCGGCCCTGGCGGCGTTGGCTTCGCAGTGTCCACCGGCGGCATCCGTGTTGACGTTGGTTCCGTATCCGACGTATTCGACTCCGGCGACGTTCTGAACTGGTCCGGCTTCGAAATCGGTTACACCGCGATCTCCGGTCAGACCTCCAACTTCTCCGGCTTCGACCGTAACGGTTTCGCGGGCTCCGGCGACGACGACAACCAGACCATCAAACTGCGTTACACCGCAGGTGACTTCACCGGTTCTGCTTCCTACTCTCAGGAATCTGGTTCCAACGGTTCTGGCGACGGTGACGCATACTGGCAGATCGGTGGCGGCTACAACTTCGGCGCACACAACGTTGGTGTGATGTGGGGCGATAGCGATCAAGACAACACTCAGTGGGCAATCGGTGTTGACGGTTCCTTCGGCGACTTCGGTTACTCCGTACTGGTTGCTGACAACGACAACATGGACGACGTAGCATTCGGTGCTTCCGGTTCCTACACCATCTCCGCGGCAACTTCCGTGAACGCGCACATCTCCACCGGTGGTAACGACGCAAACGACACCGCATACGGTGTTGGCGTTTCCCACTCCCTGGGTGGCGGCGTTTCCCTGGGCGCAGGTGTTGCATCCAACGCTTCCGGCAACACCGTTGGCGACCTGGGTGTGGTCTTCAACTTCTAATAGTTGATAGACACCAAGTCTTTGGGGCGGGCTCGCAAGAGCCTGCCCCTTTCTTTTTGTGCCAAAGCATGATTTGTCGCGCCCCAATACCATTGATAGAGGCCGCCCATGTCGCTGACCGAAATTTCCCAACGTATCGTCAAAGCTGAAGCCTCTGCAGGGCGGGCTTCTGGCGCAACCCAGCTGATTGCCGTGAGCAAACGCCAGCCGGACGAGCGCGTCGCCGAGGTGTTGGCCCAAGGCCACCGCCTTTTTGGAGAAAATCAGGTGCAGGAAGCGGCAGGCAAATGGCCCGCGTTTCGGGAAACCTACCCGGATGCCAAAGTGCATCTGCTGGGGCCTCTGCAAACCAACAAAGCCCGACAGGCGATGGGTCTTTTTGACGCCATCCATTCGCTCGATCGTCCCAAGCTGGCCAATACGCTGGCGCGGCTGGCGCAGGAGGAAGGGCGCTGCCCTGATCTGTTTATTCAGGTCAACACCGGCGACGAGTCTCAGAAATCGGGCATTCTGCCGGCCGACACGGATGCCTTTGTTGCCGAATGCCGCGCGTTGGATCTGCCCATCGTAGGGCTGATGTGCATCCCACCGGTGGATGAAGAGCCAGCGCTGCATTTCGCGCTGCTCGCCAAATTGGCCAAGCGCAATGATCTGGCAGGCCTGTCCATGGGGATGAGCGGCGATTATGAGCGCGCGGTGGCGCTCGGGGCGACCCATGTGCGCGTGGGATCTGCCATCTTTGGCGCGCGGACCACATAAGGCACGACCGTCCGATAAGGTCGGATGCCTCCGGCGGGGATATTTCAGGAATGAGAATGCGCGTGCTTAGGGCACAATCACCCGTGTGCCGGGGACGACCCGCGCAGCGATCCAGTGAAGATCGGCGCGGCTGAAGGCGATGCAGCCCTCTGTGGCATAGCCGGGGCGGCGCCATTGATGCAGGAAAATGGCTGACCCGCGCCCCGAAACGGCCTCCTGCCAGTTCCAGTCGGTGATCAGGATCAGATCATACAGCGGATCCGCGCGGCGCATCACCTCATGGCTGGCGGCAAATGGTCCGCGCACCTGCTGGTTGTAGTCTGCGTGATCCGGTGCATCACACCACAGATCGTCTTTGCCAATCGGGAGCGCCCATGGGCGCGGTTCCGCAAGGCGATCAGCGCGATAGAGCATGCCGACGATTTTGTGCACCCCGCGGGGCGTGGCCCCGTCACCTTCGCGCTTGGTGTCACTGATGCCGCCTTTGCCGATGCTGCAGGGGAAATACCGGCCTTTGAAGCGCACCCCGCGCGGGGTCAGCACCAGATCATTTGGGGTCATAACATATGGCCGGATTTATGGGCTTTGGTGGCGAGATAGGCTTGGTTGTGGGCGTTTTGGCCCACTTTAAGCGCCACGCGCTCGGCCACGGAAACACCAGCCTTTTCCATCATGTCAATCTTGCGCGGGTTGTTGGTCAGCAGACGCACCTGGGCAAATCCCATCTCTTGCAGGATTTTGGCGCCAATGCGGAAATCGCGCTCATCATCCTCAAAGCCCAGCCGGTGATTGGCCTCAACCGTGTCAAACCCCTGATCCTGAAGCGAATAGGCGCGCATTTTATTGGCGAGCCCAATGCCACGGCCCTCTTGATTGAGGTACAGCAGGACGCCTTCGCCCTCGATGCCCATCTGATCCAGTGCCGCGTGCAGCTGCGGGCCGCAGTCACATTTCAGGCTGCCGAGCACATCACCGGTGAAACAGGCTGAATGCAGGCGGGCAAGCACTGGCTTGTCTCTGGAAGGACGTCCGATCTCAATCGCGTAATGTTCTGCGCCACCGTCTTCGGGGCGGAAAATATGCAGCCGCCCAGCCTCGGCCGCCGCCATGGGCAAGCGCGCATGCACCACCGGATGCAGCGGGCTTGTGGCTGCGAGATGGGGCGCGGCAAGGGGCGTCGGTATCACCGTGAGGCCATGATCGAGCGCGAATTGCGCCGCATCGGGCAAAGACACCGTGAGAGCTGCGGGCAGAAGTTGCGCGGATTTCACCAGTTTCACCGCGGCACGGTGCAGGTCGGCATCCCCGTCACGTGCTGTGGCCAGCGGCCCTTTCATTGGGCTTTTGAGATCATCTTCCGGCGCCGCAATGCTCTGAACCCATTTCAGCCCTGCATCTTTGGGCAGCGAAATCCGCGCCACATCGCCGTCATAGGCCCGGGCCTTTAGGGTTTCGGCGCGCCGCGCGGTGATCACCAGATGCGGCTCTTCGCCAAGCATGCGCACATCGTCAAGCCGTGCGTCGGTCAGGGTTTCTGCCGCCAGCACCAGCAAAGGCACAGCGCCTCCGGTCAAAACAATCGGCACCCCCATCCGCAGATCTGCACGCGCGCGGGCCAGTCGTTCGATGATGTCAGGTGCAAAACTCATGAGATTCTCAATTGGTTGGGCCACACATGTAGCGTCCCTTGCAGCAATATGAAACATTTGCCGCTGCTGAAACACGAGGGCGTGAGAGTTTTGCAGCAAATCTTGTTGTAAATGAATTGGTGCCTCAAATCGTCTACCAAGCAATTCAAACGAGGAGGCGGCACATGGCGCAATTGAAAAAAATCCTGCTGGTAGACGATGATGACGATCTGCGCGAGGCGCTGTCTGAGCAGTTGGTGATGACCGAAGACTTTGACGTGTTTGAAGCGGCCAACGGCGCAGATGCCATGAGCCGTGTCAAAGAAGGCCTGTATGACATCATCATTCTGGATGTGGGTCTGCCGGATACCGACGGCCGCGAGCTTTGCCGTCTGATGCGCAAGCAGGGCGTGAAAAGCCCGATCCTGATGCTGACCGGTCATGACAGCGACGCAGACACCATTCTGGGCCTTGATTCGGGCGCAAACGACTATGTGACCAAGCCGTTTAAGTTCCCGGTGCTGCTTGCGCGGATTCGTGCGCAGCTGCGCCAGCATGAGCAATCTGAAGACGCGGTCTTCCAGCTTGGGCCATATACGTTCAAGCCGTCCATGAAGCTCTTGACCACCGAAGATGACCGCAAGATCCGCCTGACCGAGAAAGAGACAAACATCCTGAAGTTCCTCTACCGGGCAACCGAAGGTGTTGTGGCGCGCGACGTGCTGCTCCACGAGGTCTGGGGGTATAATGCCGGTGTCACCACCCACACGCTGGAAACCCACATCTACCGTCTGCGTCAGAAGATCGAGCCCGATCCCTCCAACGCACGGCTGCTGATCACCGAAAGCGGCGGTTACCGGCTGGTGGCATAAAACCGCCGATGGATTGCTGTGGGACTTTGCACAACCACGGCAGCCCCTAAATATGTTACAATGGTGCGGTGACAAATTTGAAACGCGCACCATTTGCAAAGACCAAAGAGTTCCCGCCCATGTCCGGGTTATGACATGAACCTCCCTGTTGGACTGGCCCGGGCTCCGGCTCGGGCCTTTTTTTGTGCCTAGGGTCTGGACGCCTCTGTCTTGGCGCAGCTTTCGGATTGGCAGCACCCGCCCGCCCGCGTAGGGTCGCGTCAAACATCTGAGGGAGAGCTCCATGTCATTCACGCTTGCCACCTGGAACATCAACTCCGTGCGTCTGCGCGAGCCGATTGTGCAAAAGCTGATGCAGGAAGAAGCGCCTGATGTGCTCTGCCTTCAGGAATGTAAAAGCCCCGTGGACAAGATCCCGATGGAAAGCTTTGCCGCCCTTGGCTACACCCACATGGTGGCGCGCGGCCAGAAGGGCTACAACGGCGTGGCGATCTTCTCAAAGATCCCCATGGAGGAAGCAGGCAGTGAAGATTTTGCCGATCTCGGCCATGCCCGCCACATCGCAGGTCGGCTGGAGAACGGTGTGACAGTGCACAATTTCTACGTACCCGCGGGCGGCGACGTGCCGGATCGCGAGCAAAACGAGAAGTTTGGCCAGAAGCTCGATTATCTGGCGGACATGCGGGACTACTTCAAACGCGAAGACATGAGCAAATCCATCATGGTCGGCGATCTCAACATCGCCCCGCGCGAAGATGACGTCTGGGATCACAAGAAACTGCTGAAAGTGGTGAGCCACACCCCGATTGAGGTCGAAAAACTTGCCGAAACCCAGGAGGCGGGCGGTTGGGTCGATATCACCCGGCAGGACATCCCCGAGGGCAAGCTCTATAGCTGGTGGTCTTATCGCGCGCGCGATTGGGACGCGGCGGATAAGGGCCGCAGGCTCGATCATATCTGGGCCACGCCTGATATTTCCAACGCCGCGCATTCCAGCCGCGTGCTGCGCGCCGCCCGTGGCTGGGAAAAGCCGTCAGACCACGCGCCGATCTTTGCCACCTTCGACCTGTAAAACACCCGCGGCTTTGCCCGCTTTTGCTGCGCGCCAAAACCAACTCCTCCCTTGGTTTCTGCGCCGCATCTCGCCATATAGGGGGCAAGGTCCAGACGGAGACAAAAGATGATGGATATTCTTGGCGGAGGCGCACAGACCGCGCCCGCAAATGGTGATCTGATCAAAGACGTATCTGAAGCCACTTTTATGGCCGATGTTGTGGATGCCTCTATGACTGTGCCGGTGATCGTGGACTTCTGGGCGCCATGGTGCGGCCCCTGCAAGACCCTCGGCCCGGCACTTGAGGCGGCTGTGACCGCAGCGGGCGGCGCGGTGAAAATGGCCAAGGTCAATGTGGATGAAAACCAGATGATCGCAGGCCAGATGCGCGTGCAATCCATCCCGACCGTCTATGCCTTCTGGCAGGGCCAGCCGGTTGACGGTTTCCAGGGCGCGCTGCCGCCCAGCGAGATCGACGCTTTTGTGGCGCGCGTGGTTGAGGCCGGTGGCGGCGCCATGCCGGATGGCGGTCTGGCGGATGCGCTGGCCGCAGCGGAAGAGATGCTGGGCGAGGGCGATGCCACCTCTGCGGCGGAAACCTTTGCCGCCATTGCCGAGCAAGATCCTGAAAACGCAGCCGCATTTGCGGGCATGGCGCGCGCCTATCTGGCGCTTGGTCAGACCGATCAGGCTGAAGCAGTTATCAACGGCGCGCCGGAGGCCATTTCCGAAGCCGCCGAAATCGAAGCGGTGCGCGCGCAGATCGAGTTGGCCCGTCAGGCGGAGAATGCTGGGCCCGTGGCCGAGCTGCGCGCGGCTGTGGAGGCGGATCCCGACAACCATCAGGCGCGTCTCGATCTGGCGCAGGCCCTGCATGCCGCCGATCAGGTCGAAGAGGCCGTGACCGAGCTTCTGGAGCTCTTCCGCCGCGATCGCGAATGGAACGACGGCGCAGCCAAGGCCCAGCTCTTCACCATTTTTGAGGCGCTTCCGGCCAATGATCCGGTGGTGCTCAATGGGCGTCGTAAACTGAGCTCGCTGATCTTTGCATGATCTCGCTTTGCGGATCAGGCGTTCCAGAGTAGGCTTCTGCCATGTTCAAAGCCGCTGACCTTCCGGAAACGCTGGCGGTGTTTCCTTTGCCCGGGGCGCTGATGTTGCCCCGCGCGCGCCTTCCGCTGCATATCTTTGAACCGCGCTATCTGGCGATGCTGGATGACGCGCTCAAGACCTCGGAGCGCCTGATCGGGATGATCCAGCCCAATGAGGTGCCGGGGCGGGACGGCTCCGGCCTGCACACCATCGGCTGCGCCGGGCGCATCACCCAGTTTTCAGAGACCGATGACAATCGCTATCTGATCACCCTCTCGGGCGTCTCCCGCTTTCGCGTGTTGCAGGAGGTCGAAGGGTTTGCGCCTTACCGCCGCTGTCAGGTGCTATGGGACGGTTTTGAGCGCGATCTGGGCGGCACGGAAAATGATCCGGGCTTTCAGCGCCCGGCCTTCATGGATCTGCTCAAGCGGTATTTTGACCAACGCGAGCTGTCGACCGACTGGGACACGCTCAAAGATGCCGATGACGAGTTGCTGATCAACTCGCTGTCGATGCTTTTGGAGTTTGGCGCAGAGGACAAACAGGCGCTGCTGGAAGCGCCTTCGTTGACCACGCGCCGCGAAACCCTTGTGACACTTTTGGAATTTGCACTGCGCAGCGGTGACGGAGAGGACTTGATACAATGATGGATGCGCAAAGCGAGCCGCAGCTTGACCCGAAATTTGACCGCCGGATGCTGGAGGCGCTGGTCTGCCCGCAGACCGGCCGGACGTTGGAATATGACGCGGACAAGCAGGAGCTGATCTCCCGCGCCGCCGGTCTTGCCTTTCCGATCCGCGCAGGCATCCCTGTGATGCTGATCGACGAAGCCCGCGTGATCGAGTGAACTCAAAGTTAAGCCATTGAAAGAAGGCTGAGGGGGCCAGCCCCCTCGCGCTTTGCGCTCACCCCCGGGATATTTGACGAATGAGAAACGCGGGCCGGGAGGCTACTGCATCAGCTTGGGCAATTCACCATTGAGGCCCGCAGCCTCACGCATGAAGGTGCGGCGCAGGCCCGGCATTGCCCCCACAAGCCCCATGCCCACATCTCGCGCGGCGCGCAGCAGTGGGTTGTCGTTGGAGAAAAGCTTGTTGGTCAGATCGGTTGCGGCCACCAGCGTGGCGGTGTCAAAACGCCGCCATTCCTGATAGCGGCCCAGCACCAGCGGAGAAGCGATGTCTTCGCCGCGCTGCTGTGCCTCCGTCAGGATTTGCGCCAGCGCGGCCACATCGCGCAGACCAGCGTTGAGCCCTTGCCCGGCAATCGGGTGCATGCCATGGGCCGCATCCCCCACCAGCGCCACGCGCTCTGCGATGAAGCTGTTGGCCACCGACAGGCTCAGCGGATAGGTAAAGCGGTTGCCCGCCAGTTCGATCTCTCCAAGGAAATCGCCAAAGCGCGGACGCAGCACCGCCATATAGTCCTCGTCAGACAGCGCATGGATGGCAGCAGCGGCCTCGTCGGTTTCTGACCAGACAATGGAGCTCATATTGTTTGGCAGCGGCAGGATCGCCAGTGGGCCGGGGGGCATAAAGAACTGATGCGCCACGCCATGGTGAGGCTTTTCATGTTTGATCGCGCAGACCAGCGCGGTCTGCCCATAGCCCCAGCCGGTGCGCTTGATACGCGCGCGTTTGCCAACACCGGTCTGCCGCCCGTCACAGCCCACCAGCAGCCTTGCGCGCCGTGTTGTGTCATCACTCAGCGTGACCGTGACACCGCTGACATCAACCGCTTGATCGGTAACCTCTGTGCCGGATATCAGCGTGATTTTCGGCTCGGCTTCCATTGCCGCCAGGAAGGCGCGGTAAAGAAAGCGGTCCTCCAGCATGAACCCCATCGGGCCTTCTTCGAGCTCGCGGTGGTCAAAATGCATGAAGAACGGTGCCGGCCCTTCGCCCGCGCGCCCGTCTGAGACCTTGATGTCGCGCATCGGCTCGGCCTGATCCGCCACCTGCTCCCAGACACCAATCGCACTCAGCAGCCGCTTGGAAGCCAGCGCCAGCGCATAGCCACGCCCGTCAAAGTTGCCTGCCGCCCGTGCGGGTGCAGGGCGCGCATCCACAACGGTCACATCAAAGCCCGCCTGCGCGAGCGCCAGCGCCAGGGCAGGGCCGTTCAGCCCGCCACCAGCGATCAGAATATCAGTGTCAAAACTCATGACGCCAATATGGGTGTCGGTTCGGGATTGTCCATGCGCGATTGCGCCGCTACCGTCGCGCTGATCAGAGGTTTGGAGAGCAAAATGTTGGAATGGCTGAAAATGGGCGTTGCGGATCTGGGGCGCGGGATCGAGGCCGGGGCAATCGATCCGGTGGCGCTGACCGAAACCTATCTGACCGCCATTGAAGGCCATTCACTGCGTGATCGCATCTATTCTGCGATCACCCGCGAGCGCGCTTTGGCGGAGGCCGCCGCCGCCTCCGAACGCGCCCGTCTGGGGCTGCGCCTCTCGCCACTTGATGGCGTGCCGATCAGCTGGAAAGACCTGTTTGACAGCGCCGGTGTGGTGACGGAAGCCGGATCTGCCCTGCTCAAGGGCCGTGTGCCGCAGGAAGACGCTGAGGTGCTCTCCAATGCCACCGCCATGGGTCTGATCTGCCTTGGCAAAACCCATATGAGCGAGCTGGCGTTCTCCGGCCTTGGCCTCAACCCGATCACCGCCACACCGCCCTGCGTGAATGACGCAGGCGCAGTGCCCGGCGGCTCCTCGTCCGGGGCGGCCACCAGCGTGGCGTTTGACCTTGCGCCTGCGGGCATCGGCTCTGACACCGGCGGCTCGGTGCGCATTCCGGCGGCGTGGAATGATCTTGTCGGTCTGAAAACCACGCCGGGGCGGATTTCGTGCAAAGGCGTGGTGCCGCTGTGCCGCAGCTTTGACACCATCGGCCCGATCACCCGCACAGTAGAGGACGCCGCGCTGCTCTTTGCCATGCTGGATGGCAGCGCGCCGGTCGATCTGCGCGGTGCATCGCTTGCTGGCAAAAGGTTCGCTGTGCTGGAAACCATCGCGCTTGAGGGCGTGCGCGAGGCCCCTATGGCGGGTTTTGAGCGCGCCATCCACCGCATCGAAGTCGCTGGCGCGTCGCTTGAGTTCATCCAAGCGCCGGAGATCGCGGAGGCCATGAGCCTCACTGCGCCGCTTTACACGGCGGAGGCTTACGGCGAGTGGAAAGACATCATCGAGGCGGCACCGGATAAGATGTTTGACCAGATCCTGGAGCGGTTCCGCGCCGGGGCCACCATCACCGGGCCGGATTACGTCGCCGCTTGGCAGCGCTTGCATGAATTGCGCGAGATCTGGGAGGCCCGCATTGCCAACTATGACGCTGTGGTCCTGCCCACTGCCCCGATCCTGCCGCCCAATGTGGAACGCCTGATGACCGATCAGGACTATTACATCACGGAAAACCTGCTTGCCCTGCGCAACACCCGCATCGGCAACCTCATGGGCAGCGCAGGCATCACCCTGCCCACGGATGTGCCTTCCTGTGGCGTCATGCTCTTGGTCAAAGGCGGCGATGAAGCGCGCCTCTTGCGCTTGGCCGCCGCTGTGGAGCCGCTTTTTCATGCAGACTACGCCTCGCGTCATCTGACAAAGCCCGCTACAAGCGGCGCATGAAAAAATTTGAAATCTTTGTGGTGACCGCGCCGGGGCTGGAAAAGCCTCTGGCGGCGGAAATGGCGGATCTGGGCTTCAAAAAGCCCAAAATGATGCCCGGCGGCGTGCGCTTTCGCGGCAACTGGCAGGATGTCTGGCGCGCCAATCTGAGCCTGCGCGGCGCGGTGCGCGTGCTGGCGCGGATCGACAATTTTCAGGCCATGCACCTCAATCAGCTGGAGCGTCTGATCGCTGATATGCCATGGCGGCAATATCTGCGCACGGATGTGCCGTTGAAGGTGGATGTCGCCACGCAGAAATCCAAGATCTACCACGCAGGTGCTGCCAAAGAGCGCATCGAGCGGGGCTTGGCCACCGCCGTTGGCGCGCCCATTTCGGCAGAGGCCGACGTGGTGGTGAAAGCGCGGATCGACAACAATATGGTCACCCTCTCGCTCGACACCACGGGCGAAAGCCTGCACAAGCGCGGCCACAAATCCGCCGTCGCCAAGGCCCCCATGCGCGAAAACATGGCTGCCATGTTCCTGCGCCAGCTTGGCTTTGATGGCAGCCAGCCGGTCTATGACCCGATGTGCGGCTCTGGCACCTTTGTGATCGAAGCGGCCGAGATCGCCGCCGGGCTTCTGCCGGGGCGCTCCCGCAGCTTTGCTTTTCAGCAGCTCGCCAATTTTGACATCGAGGCGTTCCAAGCGCTGCGCAATGGCGAGGCAACAGCGCCCAACGCACGCTTCTTTGGCTCCGACAAAGACGCCGGTGCGATCCGCATGGCAGGCGAAAATGCCAGCCGCGCAGAGGTGGCGGATTGGGCCAGCTTTGCCCAGAAAAGCGCAGGCGAGATCACGCCGCCAGATGGCCCTCCCGGTATCGTTGTGGTGAACCCGCCTTACGGCGCGCGGATCGGCGACAAAAAAGGGCTGTTTGCGCTTTACGCAAGCTTTGGCAAAGCGCTCTCGCAGCATTTCTCCGGCTGGACCGTGGGCATCGTCACCACCGACACAGGGCTCGCCGGCGCCACCGGTCTGCCGCTAGAAACACCTTTTGCCACCGTGGCGCATGGCGGGTTGAAGGTGCAGCTCTACACTTGTGAGGTGCCTTAGGCGGCGTCTGCATTTAGACATGTCACCGGCGCGAGACGGATTTGGCCAAAATCTGCCCTTGCTGCGTTGTTTTCGCTTGAAAAAGAGCCACCCTTCCTGCGCGAAAGCGCCTTGCAAACCCAGATTTTGGTCTGAAACCGGTGGCATGTCTAAATGCAGACGCCGCCTAGGACAGGAGCCGCAACGCGATGAGCCATCCACCTCTGCATCTCTGGGGCATCCATGCGCCGCTTGAAGAGCTCAGAGGGGGGCATCGCAATACGGTCTGGCGCACGCGCGGCCTGCCCAAGGAACTGGTGTTCAAATCCACCCAACGGTCAGAGGCGGCCATAGCTTGGCTTTCGGAGGTGCAGACCATTGCCCGTGCCGCAGGGCTAAATGTGCCGCACATGCGCCGCAGCCTGTCCGGCGATTGGATCGCTGAAGGCTGGATATGTGAGGAGCTTGTCGAGGGGGCGGCGATACCGCCTGCTGCGGCTTCTGACCTTTCCGCCCCGCTCAACCGGTTTCACGAAATGAGCCGCGCTTTGTCTCAACGGCCCGGGTTTTGTGCCACCGCCGACCTGCTGACCCGCGCGGCGGGCGGCGACGTCGACCTCACACGCATGCCCGCCGATCTTGTGGCCCTGTGCCGGGCCGCTTGGAGTGCCGTGCAAACCGCGCCGCTCTGTGTGGTGCATGGCGACCTTGCGCCGGGCAATCTGCTGCGTGATCCGCTGGGGCATCTCTGGCTGATTGATTGGGATGAATGCCGCCGCGACCTGCCGCTTTTTGATCGGGTGATGCTTGAGCCGTTGGGGCCGGAGGCGCGTCTTGCCCATCTCGCATGGGAGGTGGCCTGCGGCTGGCAGCGGGAGCCGGAACACGCCCGTCAACTTGCTCGAGACCTGCGCGGATTTTGAGCTGTGAAATTCACGCAACGCGCGCTGGGGTAACCTTTTTTCGGACCGAAATTTCGCACCTACGCGATACAGCCGCAATACAGACGCGATACCGACGTTGTTTTTTATGGTTAACGCGGCTTTTGGCGCGCGCAACAAATGTGAAGATCGCGTGAAAAAGTGCTTTGAAATTTCACCAAACTGAGGCACCGTGAAATTCGAGGGAAAAATTTCACGACTGGATTCGCGCTATATGCTGCACGATGTGCCCCAAAACCCCCAGACGCTTGGCGCCGATCTGCGCGCGCTGCGCAAGGCGCGCGGCCTGACATTGACGGATATGGCAGAGGCGCTGGAACGGTCTGTGGGGTGGCTCAGTCAGGTCGAGCGCGACAAGTCCGAACCGACCATTTCCGATCTCCGTCAAATCGCGCAAGTCCTTGAAGTTCCTATGTCTATGCTGTTCGGTCAGTCCTCCGCGCTGGCCCATGAACAGGGCTATATCGTCCGCGCAGGCGCCCGCCGTCCGATGGGTGGCAGCGAGGAAGGGCTGATCGAAGAGCTGCTTTCACCAGATCTGACCGATGATTTTGAGATGGTGCATTCCACCTTCGCGCCCCGCTCCGAGATGCAAGTGCCCGCCACGCGCCCCACGCAGGAGGTTGGCTATGTGGTTGAAGGCAAACTGAATTTACGGATCGGGACACAGGAATTCTCGGTCGGTCCAGGCGACAGCTTCCGCATCCGCGGTGAGGAATACCACTGGTCCAACCCGCACGACGACCCCTGTGTCGCGATCTGGGTGATCGCCCCGCCGGTCTATTGATGTTCTGACACACCAATCTGAGAAACGCTTTAAAAACAAGGAGGAAGGCCATGCTTGAAACATTCGCAAATATGGAAAGCGTCACGCTCTGGGCCTTCATGGCGGCCTCGCTGGTGATGTATCTGACCCCCGGCGCGGATATGATGTTCACCATTGCCTCGGGTATTGCGGGCGGACCCAAAGCTGGGTTTGCCGCCACTGTTGGCGTGACGCTGGGCTTGCTGATGCACATCACCTTGGCCGCCGCAGGTCTTGCCGTTGTGATCGCTGCATCCCCCACGGCCCTGCTGGTGACCCGTTATGCAGGAGCGGCTTATCTTGTTGTTTTGGCTTGGCAATCCTGGCGTGCCTTGCCACCTTCAGAGGAAGCTGACGGCCGCGCAAACGTCGCGCGCGCGCTGCGTCGCGGGTTCCTGACCAATATGATGAACCCCAAGATCATCCTCTTCATCCTCGCCTTCTTGCCCCAGTTCACCACACCTGAGGCCGGCCCCATTTGGCACCAGATCGCCATCTTGGGCCTCATGTTTTCCGCTGGTGGCTTTGTCGTGGTCTCCATGATCGGCCTCTCCGCAGGCTTGGTCGGAGCCAAGCTCAAGAAGGCCACCGGGGTTCTAAACAAATGCGCATCCATCATTTTTGGCGGCCTCGCTGCCAAACTGGTTTTTGACTAAGGGAGACCAACATGTCCGATTTTCCAACCAAGGCCCGCGTGGTCATCATCGGCGGTGGGGTCGTTGGCACCTCAAGCCTTTACCACCTCGCCAAGAAGGGCTGGACCGATTGTGTTCTGCTGGAAAAGAACGAGCTGACCGCCGGATCCACATGGCACGCGGCCGGGAATGTGCCCACGTTTTCAAACTCTTGGGCCATCATGAATATGCAGCGCTACTCCACCGAGCTTTACGCCCGCTTGGGTGAAGAGGTGGACTACCCGATGAACTATCACCAGTCCGGCTCGATCCGGCTGGCGCATACCAAAGAGCGTGTGCAGGAGTTTGAACGGGCCATGTCCATGGCGCGGTATCAGGGTATCCCGATGGAGATGTGGACCCCGGAAGAGGCCAAGGAGCGCTATCCTTTCCTTGAGACCCACGACCTCATGGGTGTGCTCTATGATCCCACCGATGGCGACATCGACCCGGCCCAGCTGACCCAGGCGCTTGCCAAAGGCGCGCGGGACATGGGGCAAAAGATCATCCGTTTCTGCCCGGCGACCGGCGTGACCCAGCAGGAAGACAAAAGCTGGATTGTGCACACGGAAAAAGGCGACATCGCCTGTGATTATGTTGTGAATGCAGCAGGTTACTATGCGCAGCGCGTGGGCGAATGGTTCAAGCCTTACGGCGGCCGTTCTGTGCCGATGATGGTGATGAGCCACCAGTATTTGCTGACCGAAGAAATCCCAGAGGTCGAAGAATGGTCCAAAGCCAACGGCGGTGTGAAGCTCCCACTGCTGCGCGACGTGGATATCTCCTACTACCTCCGTCAGGAGAAACACGGCTACAACCTCGGCCCTTACGAGCCCAACTGTAAGGCGCATTGGGACACAGACGCCGACCCGATGCCGGATGATTTCTCCTTCCAGCTCTGGTCTGACGATCTGGACCGGATTGAGGACATCGTGACCGACGCCATGGAGCGTGTGCCGCTGATGGCCACCTCCGGCATCAGCCGTGTGATCAACGGCCCGATCCCCTATGCTCCAGACGGTTTGCCACTGATCGGCCCCATGCCGGGCGTGGAAAATGCCTTTGAAAACTGTGTGTTCACCTTCGGCATCGCTCAGGGCGGCGGGGCTGGCAAAGTGCTCGCAGAGTGGATCGTGGATGGCCACACCGAGTGGGATATGTGGGCCGTCGATCCGCGTCGCTACACCGATTACACCGATCATGATTACTGCGTGAAGAAAGGCATGGAAGTTTACGGCAACGAATACGCCATGCATTTCCCGCATCACGAATGGCCCGCCGCGCGCGACAAGAAGCTCTCCCCCGTCCATGACCGGGTGGTTGCACAAGGCGGTGTTATGGGGGCCTACAACGGCTGGGAGCGGGCCAACTGGTTCGCCAAAGATGGCGACGACACCTCGCTGGATGCGACCCACACCTGGGGACGCTCCGGCCCTTGGGAGCAGCGCATAAAAGAAGAGTGCGAAGCGGTGCGCGATCACTGCGGTGTGCTTGATTTGCCGGGCTTTTCCCGCTTCATGGTCAAAGGCGAGGGCGCGGCCGAAGCACTGCGTGGCCTCGTGACAGGTGGCCTTCCAAAGGTCGGTCGGATGAACCTTGTTTATGTCTCAGATGACCGCGGCCGCATCCTGACAGAGATGTCTTGCATTCGTTTGGGTGAGGATGAATTTGTGATGATCACAGCGGCCACTGCGCAATGGCACGACCGCGATATTCTGACCAGAGTCATGCCAGCGGGTGTGACGGTTGAGGATGTGACCACCACCCGCGACACGCTGATTGTCACAGGTCCAAAATCGCGTGAGATTCTGGCAAACCTGACCGATGCGGATCTGCAGAGCGGTTGGCTCACCCACCAAAGCGCGACCGTCGCAGGGCAACCTGCCTATCTGATCCGTGTGTCTTTTGCGGGTGAGCTGGGTTGGGAAGTGCATGCGCTGAATGAGCATATGCCAGCAATCTACGATGCCATCATCGCCGCTGGAGCGACACCGTTTGGCATGTATGCGCTGAACTCGCTGCGCCTTGAGAAAGGCTACCGCGCGTGGAAAGGCGATCTCTCCACGGATTACTCTCTGCTCGAAGGGGGCCTTGGCCGTTTTGTGAAGCTTGACAAGCCGCAGGCGTTCCCGGGCAAAGCCGCGATCCAGAACGAGCTGCAGCAAGGCGTCAAAAAATCCTTTGTTACCTTGGTTGTAGAGGCCGGTGATGCTGACGCGCCTTACATGTCTTGCATCTGGCACGGCGATCAGATTGTGGGTGAAACCACTTCTGGCGGCTGGGGGCATCGGGTGAATGCGTCCATCGCGCTGGGCATGGTGCAGGCGGATCTGGCGAAGCCCGGCACCGAGCTAGAGGTTGAGATCTACGGCGAGAAATACCGCGCCGTGGTGCAAGAGGATCAGCCGCTCTGGGATCCGGCCAACGAACGCCTGCGGGCATGACGCAGGTAATCTTGAAAGATGGTGGATCGGGTCAGGAGCTCCTGGCCCGGTCATCCATGTCGGCCCATCCGCTTTGGTCCACCAAGGTGATGATGGAAGAGCCGGAGACCGTGCAGGCAGTGCATGCGGATTTTATCCGGGCTGGCGCGCGCCTGATCACGCTCAACACCTATTCCGCGACGCCTGAGCGGCTGACGCGGGAGGGTGTCGGCGATATGTTTGAAACGCTTCAGAAGCGGGCGATTGACCTTGCCAATGCTGCACGGGATGAAGTTGAAGCGGACGGCGTCAAACTGGCCGCCTGCCTGCCACCGCTGCACGGGTCTTATCGCCCGGATATGTCACTCGGCCACGCTGATTTGCTGCCAGCCTATCAGGAAATAGTCGCGGCGCAGGAAGCGGCGTGTGACGTCATCCTCTGCGAGACCTTGTCCAGCATTGCCGAGGCAACTGCTGCAGCTCAGGCTGGTGTCGAAACAGGCAAGCCAACATGGGTGTTTGTCACGCTCAAGGACGACAACAGCCAGACCTTGCGTTCCGGAGAGCCGCTTGAGGCCGCGTTGGACGCGCTCAAGGGCATCAAAGTCGCGGGCATTGGCCTGAATTGTTCCAAACCCGAAGTTGTGTCCGGCGGGCTTCCGGCCGTGTTGGCGTCCGCAGGTGCAACCGGTGCCTACGCCAATGCTTTCACGGGCATCGATCCGCTTGAAATCGGCGGTACCGTTGACGGGCTGCGCGCCCGCGATGATGTGACGCCCGCACGCTACGCGGACTTTGCCATGCAATGGGTCGCGGATGGCGCTCGCTTTGTTGGCGGCTGCTGCGAGGTCGGCCCGGGTCATATCGCCGAACTGGCAAACCGTTTGAAAGAGGCAGGTTATGACTTGGTCGGGGCCTGACTTCATCTTGCTGAAATTACGCCGGGTGTCCGGGGGCAGCGCCCTTGGCCGGCCTTGGGCCTAAGCCTGTGAAATACCTGAAAGGACATCGTAATGGCTGATCTTCCAAACAAAGCACGCGTGGTGATTATTGGCGGCGGTGTGGTGGGCTGTTCTGTGGCGTACCACCTGACCAAATTGGGCTGGAAAGATGTTGTGCTTTTGGAGCGCAAGCAGCTGACTTCGGGCACCACGTGGCATGCCGCAGGCCTGATCGCGCAGTTGCGCGCTACGGCAAATATGACCAAGCTCGCGAAATATTCCCAAGAGCTCTACGGAAACCTTGAAGCCGAAACGGGTGTGGCCACAGGCTTTAAGCGATGCGGCTCGATCACGGTGGCTTTGACCGAAGAGCGCAAGGAAGAGATCTACCGCCAAGCGGCCATGGCACGTGCCTTTGGGGTTGAGGTCGAAGAGATCTCCCCGGCTGAGGTGAAGGCGCGTTATGAGCATCTCAACATCGAGGATGTGAAAGCTGGCGTCTGGTTGCCGCTGGACGGTCAGGGAGACCCGGCCAATATTGCGTTGGCTTTGGCCAAAGGTGCGCGGCAGGGCGGCGCCATCGTCAAGGAGCGTATCAAAGTCACCAATATCGCCAAATCCGGTCGCAAGGTGACGGGCGTAGATTGGGTCTCTGATGACGGCAACGCCCAAGGCCACATTGCCTGCGATATGATTGTGAACTGCGCGGGTATGTGGGGCCATGAAGTGGGCCGCATGGCGGGTGCTAATGTGCCTCTGCACGCCTGTGAACACTTCTACATCGTGACCGAAGGCATTCAGGGCCTCACTCAGATGCCGGTGCTGCGCGTTCCCGATGAATGCGCCTACTACAAGGAAGACGCAGGAAAAATCCTGCTCGGCGCCTTTGAACCCAACGCCAAGCCTTGGGGCATGAACGGCATTCCCGACAGCTTTGAGTTTGACCAGCTGCCGGAAGATTTTGACCACTTTGAGCCGATCCTGGAAGCGGCTTGCAACCGTCTTCCTATGCTGGCTGAGGCGGGCATCCACACCTTCTTCAACGGGCCGGAAAGCTTCACTCCGGATGATGCCTACCATCTTGGGCTGGCACCTGAGATGGACAATGTCTGGGTGGCGGCTGGCTTTAACTCGATTGGCATTCAGTCTGCGGGCGGCGCAGGCATGGCGCTGGCGCAATGGATGAATGATGGCGACAGGCCTTTTGATCTTGGGGATGTGGACATCAGCCGCATGCAGCCGTTTCAAGGCAACAAAACCTATCTGTTTGAGCGTTCCAAAGAGACGCTCGGGCTGCTCTATGCGGATCACTTCCCCTATCGCCAAAAGGCCACAGCACGCGGGGTGCGGCGCACACCGTTCCATCATCACCTGAAAGAGCAGGGCGCCGTTTTTGGAGAGCTTGCGGGTTGGGAGCGGGCCAATTGGTTTGCGAATGAAGGCCAAGAGCGCGAATACCAGTACACTTGGAAACGCCAGAATTGGTTTGAGAACTCCGCCGCTGAGCACCGCGCCGTGCGTGAGAATGTCGGCATGTATGACATGTCGTCCTTTGGCAAAATCCGCGTGGACGGCCCGGATGCCGAAGCCTTCATGAACTACGTTGGCGGCGGCGATTATTCGGTGCCAAATGGCAAGATCGTCTACACCCAGTTCCTCAACCGCAGCGGCGGGATTGAGGCGGATGTGACCGTAACGCGGCTGACGGAAACCGCCTACCTGGTGGTCACGCCTGCCGCAACGCGGCTCGCGGATCAGACCTGGATGCAGCGTCACAAGGGCAACTTTAATGTGGTGATCACAGATGTCACCGCGGGCGAGGGTGTACTGGCCATCATGGGGCCAAACGCGCGCACGCTTCTTGAGAAAGTGTCTCCGGCGGACTTCTCCAATGCGACCAATCCGTTTGGTACAGCGCAGGAGATTGAGCTGGGCATGGGCCTCGCGCGGGCACATCGTGTGACCTATGTGGGGGAGCTTGGCTGGGAGATCTATGTGTCCTCAGATATGGCAGGACATGCCTTTGAAACGCTCTGGGACGCAGGACAGGACATGGGGCTGAAGCTTTGCGGCATGCATATGATGGACAGCTGCCGGATCGAAAAAGGCTTCCGCCACTTTGGGCATGACATCACCTGCGAAGATCACGTGGTGGATGCGGGTCTCGGGTTTGCTGTGAAGACGGACAAAGCAGACTTCATCGGCAAAGAGGCGGTGATCGCACGCAAAGAGAGCGGCCCCAAAAATCGGCTTTTGCAGTTCAAGCTCACAGAGGCTGAGCCTCTGCTGTTTCACAATGAGCCGATCCTGCGTGATGGCGAATATGTCGGGTACCTGAGCTCCGGGAACTACGGCCACACACTAGGTGCTGCCGTTGGACTGGGCTATGTGCCGTGCGAAGGAGAAAAGGCCGCGGATGTATTGGCATCGACCTACGAAATCGATGTGATGGGCACCAGAATCCGCGCCGAGGCCTCTTTGAAGCCCATGTATGATCCCAAGTCCGAGCGGGTCAAAGTCTGAGAGCGGCGGGGCCATCATCAAGAATGGTGATGGCCCCCCTCACAAAATCGGGCGTTTCCTTCCGATGGGCCGGGCGGTATCAAGGCACGTCGCGGCTGAAGGAGACACCCATGGCGGCAACCAGCAACACACCCGAGAATGTGGATACGCCCAGAGGTTTTGCCTTTGCGATGGCGGCTTATCTGCTTTGGGGGTTCCTACCGCTTTACATGAAGCTTCTCGCGCATATGCCGGCGCTGGAAGTTGTGGCGCATCGGGTCATTTGGTCTGTGCCGATTGCCGGGGCTGTTTTGATCATTCTGCGGCGCACGAGCGATTTGATCGCGGCGTTGCGCAATCCCCGCACGCTGGCCATGGGCTGCATCACTGCGGCGCTGATCACGGTGAATTGGGGGATCTATGTTTGGTCGATTGCCAACGACCGCGCGCTTGATGCGGCGCTGGGCTATTACATCAATCCGCTGTTCAGCATTGCCCTCGCCGCCTGTCTGCTGGGAGAGCGGCTTTCGCGTCTGCAGTGGATTGCCGTGGCCTTGGCCGCTGGCGCTGTGGCCGTGCTTTGGGCAGATGCGGGCAAACTGCCCTGGCCTGCATTGGCACTTACCGTGTCCTGGGGCTTTTACGCTTTTTTCAAGAAATCGCTGCCGATTGGGCCCAACCAAGGGTTTTTGCTGGAAATTTTGATCCTGTCCGTGCCTGCAACGGGATATCTGGCCTGGCTGATATCAAGCGGGCAAGGGCATTTTATGCAGAACGCATACGATACCTGGCTGTTGCTGGGATGTGGCGTGGTCACGGCGGTGCCGCTGCTGTTTTACGCCAATGGCGCCAAGCTCATGCGGCTGTCGACCATTGGCATCATGCAGTACATCGCCCCGACAATGATCTTCCTCGTTGCGGTGTTTGTGTTTGATGAGCCCTTTGGGCAGGCAAGGATGATTGCATTCCCGATGATCTGGCTGGCACTGGTGGTGTATTCGATCCCGATGCTGAGAGATCTGCTTGGCAAGCGCGGCTGAGGGTCAGCCAAGTCGCGTGCGGATGTGGTCTGCAAACAATGATGCCCAGAGCGTGTAGGCCTCTTCGGAGGGATGATACCCGTCAGACGCCTGATAGCGGGTTTCAAAGGGCAGATCGATGGGCAGATGGCTGAGTATCGGGTGTGTGGCCGCCAAACCTGCCAGCGCGTCGTCAAGGCGCGTGGCCTGCGCCCCCAGCACCCACCGCAAGGGTTGAGGCACCTGCGGGTAGGCGCCCATTGGCGGCAGGCCTGATGCCACGATGAACCGCGCGCCAAACTTCGTGGACAGCAGATCCGCAAGCTCTGTCTGTCGCTTCACCCATTTGCGTCGGCTGCTGCCGCGGGTTACGTCGTTCACACCGAGGGCGGTGATCGCCAGATCAAAAGAGGCCGCTGGCAGGGCGTTCAGGCGTTTCAGCATACCCGTGGTGGTGATGCTGCTTTCACCAATCAGTTTCCAAGTCACCTGATGATCTTGCGCAAGGTTTTGCACCAATCGGCCGGACAGGGCTTTTTCCTGTGAGGTGGCCCCCACACCAGCGGCGGAGCTGTCTCCGACGATCAGCAGTCTGAGCGGCTTGCCGGAGCCGCTTTGCCCTTCGCGCGCACCCGGCGGTTCACTCAGCGTGTTGGCCCGCTGGCGCACACCCAGTCCCTGTGCCACCAAAACCGGGGTCAAAGGAATACGGGCAATTTGGTCAGCAGCGGGCAACATGAGTTAGCTTAAAGCCTCTTTGAATTTCAGGAAACGCGGGTCCGTCATGACACGCTTGTTCATCGCATCGCGCAGCGCCCCAATGGTCTTATATGGGCGCATCACCACTTCGAAATGCTTAATGTCACCCGCATCATCAAGGGTGATCAGATCAACACCCACACAGTCAAACTCACCCACTTTGCACTGAAACTCGAGCGCCCAGTCTTTGCCGTCTCCCATCACGCGGCGATAGCGAAAATCGGTGAAGACATTCCCCACGTGTCCAAGTACTGCGGCCACCGGGTCCCGTCCGGTCCAAGTGGCCCAGTAAGTTGGCGGTTGAAATGTTACATCTTCAGCCAGCAGCGATTTGATGTCGTCTTCGTTGCCCTTGGCGACAACCTCTTGCATGCGTGTGATTGTGGGGTGCATCTGTGGTCCTCCCTTACTCTCCCACGTGTAGCCT
This sequence comes from Shimia sp. R9_3, assembly GCF_017743755.1. Classification (NCBI taxonomy): domain Bacteria; kingdom Pseudomonadati; phylum Pseudomonadota; class Alphaproteobacteria; order Rhodobacterales; family Roseobacteraceae; genus Shimia; species Shimia sp. R9_3. The sequence goes on from NZ_JAGHRP010000003.1 coordinate 150,208, forward strand.
GCGCATCTATAGGGGCATCTCAAGCCTGACGTCGGGTTGCCCAACCTGCCTCAAAGCCCTATGTCCGGCTCCATGACTGAAATCACCCCCTATGATCCGCCCCAAGATCCACTGGCGATCTTGCATGAAGACAGCGACATTGTTGTGGTCGACAAACCTTCTGGCCTGCTGTCGGTGCCAGGGCGGGGGGAGCATCTTTCTGATTGCCTGATCAGTCGTGTTCAGACAGCTTTTCCAACAGCTTTGCTGGTGCACCGTTTGGATCGGGACACATCCGGTGTGATGGTGTTTGCCTTGACCCCGCACGCGCAGCGTAACCTGTCGATGCAGTTTGAAAAGCGCAAAACCAAGAAGACCTATGTGGCGCGGGTTTGGGGACAGATGGCGGAGAAATCTGGCACGGTCGACCTGCCGCTGATCGTAGATTGGCCCAATCGGCCACGTCAGATGGTAGATCATGAGAATGGCAAGCCAGCGATCACCGATTGGCGGGCGCTTAAGGTCTGTGAGACCGAGACGCGCGTGCGCCTGAGCCCCAAAACCGGCCGCAGCCACCAACTGCGGGTGCATATGCTGGCGCTGGGACATGTGATTTTGGGAGATCCGCTTTATGCGGAGGGGGAAGCCTTGGCGTTCCCCCGCCTGATGCTGCACTCAGAAGAGCTGCGGATCAGCCATCCTGAGAGTGGGAAGGGCATGGCGTTTCGCGCCAAGGCGCCCTTCTAGAATTTAAGCTGCATTCTTGAACGCGGCTGCGAGAATGGCGCTCAGTTGATCGGCGTCTTCTTGGGTGAAAGCGTCGGGCTGATTGCTGTCGATGTCAAACACGCCAAGCAAATCGCCATTGCCGTTCCAGACTGGCAAAACCAGTTCTGAGCGGGTGCTGCTCGCGCAAGCGATGTGGCCGGGGAAGGCATCTACGTCTGGGACGAGCTGTGTTTCACCGGTGCGCGCAGCTGCGCCACAGACGCCGCGAGAGAAAGGGATCACCAGACAGCCGTGACCACCTTGATAGGGACCGATCTTGAGCAGTTCAGGCGCGACGACGCGGTAAAAACCTGTCCAGTCAAAGCGGTCATCGGCGTGGTGCACTTCGCAAGTCACTGTGGCCATGAGGGCGACGGCGTCGGTTTCGCCTTCGGTGAGGGAGGCGATTGTGGCTGCAAGGGTGGTGTAATCCAGAGACATGAGCGTACTCCAAAAAGAAACCGCGCCTCAGCGATGGGCCAAGGCGCGGTTGTGGTGTGAGTTTAGATGCCAGCGTCGATGATGGCTTTGGCCAGAACCGGCACAGAATTCTTGTTCAGGCCTGCGATGTTCATGCGGCTGTCGCCAACCATATAGATGGCATTGTCCACGCGCAGCTTCTCGACCATCTCCGGCGTGGTGCCCAGCTGGCTGAACATCCCGCGGTGTTGCGCAAGGAAGCCAAAGCGATCCGAGCCGGACAGGCGCTGAAGTTCGCTGGCGAGCTGTTCGCGCAGCGCGAGCATGCCGAGGCGCGTTTCTTCAAGCTCTGCCATCCAGTCTGCTTTGAGCTCCGGATCAGTCAGAATCGTGGTCACCACCCGTGCGCCATGATCAGGCGGGAAGGAGAAGTTCTGACGGTTGAGGTGGTTGAGGTTGCCTTGGGCGATGGCGGTGTTCTCCGCTTTTTCGCTCATGGCAATCAGCAGACCGGTGCGCTCGCGATAGATGCCGAAGTTCTTGGAGCAGGAAGCCGCGATCAGCAGTTCCGGAACGGAGGCGGCTACCAGACGTGTTGCAGCAGCGTCTTCTTCCAGACCGTCGCCAAAGCCCTGATAGGCGATGTCGATCATCGGCGTGCAGCCTTTGTCGGTGATCAGGTCGATCACTGTCTGCCACTGCGTCAGGTTCAGGTTGGCGCCGGTCGGGTTGTGGCAGCAGCCATGCAACAGAACCACATCATCACGGGTCACGCCGGCAAGATCTTCCATCATGCCGTCAAAGTTCACGCCACGGGTCTCGGCGTCAAAATAGCGGTATTTCACCATTTCGATGCCGAGGTGGTTCAGGATGCTGACGTGGTTGGGCCAAGTTGGATCAGACACAAAAACACGGGCTTTGGGGCTTGCTGTCTTGACAAGCTCAAAAGCTTGACGAATGGCACCGGTGCCGCCAGGTGTGGCCACGGCAGCCAGACGGTCGCGCGCCACGGTGGCAGAGAGCAGCATGTCGATCATGGCGTCCGCATAGGCCGGATCACCCGCCAAACCGGTATACGCCTTGGTGATCTGCTCCTCGACAATCTTCTGCTCCGCCGCTTTTACAGCACGCATGACCGGGGTCACACCTTCGGCGTTTTTGTAAACGCCAACACCCAAGTCCACCTTGGTGGCACGGGGATCTTCGCGATACATGGCCATGAGGCCGAGGATCTTATCTTTGGGCTGCTCTTTCAGGTTGGTGAGCATCAGGCTTCTCCGGTTGCTACGGGCACAGTGGGGAACGCCCCCCATTCGGCCCATGATCCATCATAAAGGGAGTGATCGGTCTTTCCGAACCGTTCCATCGCGAGGCACAAAACAGCCGCAGTCACACCGGAACCACAGGTGGTGATGGCCGGTTTGCTGAGATCGACGCCTGCGCCTTCAAAGACGCCGCGCAGCTCCTCTGCGGTTTTCATCGTGCCATCTGAATTCAGCGTGTCTGTGAACGGTACGTTTTTGGAGCCCGGGATATGGCCTGAGCGCAGGCCTTCGCGGGGCTCTGGCGCGTCGCCGCGGAAACGTGCTGCGGCGCGGGCATCAATGATTTCGTGATCCCCAAGTTTGGCCGCATGAGAAACTTGCGTCACGTCGCGCACTATGTGGTTTTGGCGGCGCACGGTCATGTGGCGGTCGCGGATAATGGGCGGCAGATCCTCAACAGGGCGGCCTTCGGCGATCCATTTGGGAAGCCCACCGTCCAGCACCGCGATGTTGTTTTGACCCATCAGTTTGAAGAGCCACCAAACCCGCGCTGCAGAGAACAGGCCTGCACTGTCATAGACAACCACTTGATGGCCGTCTCCGACGCCCATCGCGCGCAGCCGTGACATGAATTTTTCGACCGGCGGTACCATGTGAGGGAGGTTGCTGCGCCCATCTGAGATATCGTCGATATCAAAATAGCGCGCACCAGGGATGTGGCGCTCCAGATATTCAGCGCCCGCCGTGTTCTCCATGCCAACGGGTGACATAGAGCCATCCAGAATGCGGAGATCTGGGTCTTTCAGGTGGGCGGCCAGCCATTCGGTGGACACCAATGTCTTGGGATCGTCGCTCATCTTATCCCTTTCCAGCAACACTAGAAACACTGCCTACATCCCGCACCCGCAAGAGGCAAGTGGCGGGGTAGCGTAGGGCTATTCTGGCGTCCAAAAGTCGGGCGTAAATCTAATTTCGATGAGTGAACCACTTTTGGTTGAATGTCGTAATCTTCCTCGGTTCTATTTAGGAGCTGCATTTAAAGATGAGGGAGCAAATTGTGATGGCGGGAAAGGTCCTGATAATTGGCAGCGGTCCCAACGCACCGTTGGCCGCCGATTGGCCAAGGGAACAGTTTGACCACATCGTTGTCATCAACAACGCATGGCGCGTGCGCCCCGATTGGACACATGTGATCTTTCCTGAGGACTTTCCCAAAGATCGACACCCGTCTGAGATCAGCAACGCGCAGAGCGTGGTGCGGTATACGGAATATGTGCCGCAGAACAATGCATTTGGCGGCGTGTTGTTTGCGGGAGGCACTATGGCCTTTACGGCTGGGTATTGGGCTCTGGGAGCGCTGAAGCCTGACGTCATGGCGTTTATCGGATGTGATATGGTCTATCCCAAGCAGGGCAATACGCATTTTTATGGGACAGGTGCGGCGGACCCGCTGCGCGAAGATGTGTCGCTTCAGAACCTTGAAGGTAAGTCTGCGCGCCTCGCGCTGCTTGCGGCGCAGGAGGGCTGTGCCTGTGTGAATTTGTCTGTTGAGGACAGTCGCATGGTATTTCCGCGCGCTGAGCTGAGCGACCTGCGGGACATCCAGCCCGAAGTTGTCGCAACACATGCAGAAGTTGCCGAGTTACGCCGTGCGGAAGCCGCGCTGGGCTATGCGGCACCAAGTGGACGCTATTGGGAGATTCTTGATCAGATTGATCCCAAAAAACTCGCCGAAATTGACGCAGAATGGCTTGCGCTATTTAGGCGGGTTCAATCGCCGTGACGCAGTAGGCGCTGCTTTTGGCGGCCCCAGTCGCGCTTGGCTTCCGTCGCACGTTTGTCGTGGTTTTTCTTACCTTTGGCGATGCCGATCTTCATTTTCACAAAGCCTTTGTGATTGAAGTACATCACCATGGGAACCAACGTCATGCCTTTGCGCTGGGTCGCACTCCACAGGTCAGAAAGCTGTTTCTTGCTGACAAGCAGCTTACGTTTGCGCCGCTCGAGGTGCGGGAACATCGCGCGCTCATATGGCGCGATATAGGAGTTCACCAGCCACAGTTCGCCATCTTCCACAGCAGCATAGCTTTCTGCAATATTGCCGGACTTCTCGCGCAAAGACTTCACTTCTGATCCCGACAAAACAATGCCAACTTCGATGTCATCATCGATGGCATAGTCATACCGCGCCCGCCGGTTCTCGGCGATCACCTTGTAATTCGGATCTGAGTTCTTTTGCTTCTTGGCCATAACCCGCGTGGCATAGCGCGCTCCTTAGGCAGTGTCCATCCTGAGCGTGCTTTGGCGTTTACGATGTGGTGGCGCGAAGGCCACAAGCTCAAATGTCCCCGGCATTTTAGTGGACGCAGACTCAGGCTTTGGATAGTTTGGGCACAAACGGGGCGCTATGATCCCGAACTTGAGGCAGTTGAATATGATTTTCCCCGAGCGGTTTTCGAACCTACCGGCTTATGCATTCCCGCGTCTGCGTGCGCTATTGGATCACCTGGAACCAGGTGGCCCAGTTGTCCATATGACCATTGGTGAGCCAAAGCATGCTTTCCCTGATTGGGTGACAGATGAAATTGTTGCGCATGCCGCGACCTTCAATCGCTACCCTCCAAACGAGGGTGCGCCCGAACTGCTTGAGGCCATCGCAGGGTGGGTGGAACGCCGGTATGGGGTCCCTGTGGATGCCGACACCGAAGTTATGGCACTTAACGGCACCCGTGAAGGGCTTTACAATTCCGCCATGGCGCTGTGCCCGGAAACCAAGAATGGCGAACAGCCGCTCATTCTGACACCGAATCCGTTTTATCAGGTCTATGCGGTGGCGGCGATCTCCGTGGGTGCGGAAGCGCTGTTTGTTCCCGCGACCGACGCAAGCGGCCATCTGCCGGACTTTGCTGGCCTTTCTGAAGCGCAACTCCAACGCACGGCAGTTGCCTATGTCTGCTCTCCTGCAAACCCGCAGGGTGCAGTGGCGGATCGCGCCTATTGGGAACAGTTGATCGGCTTGGCCGAAAAATATGATTTCAAGATTTTCGCGGATGAGTGCTATTCGGAAATCTACCGTGGCGAAGCACCTACCGGCGCCATTCAGGTGGCACGCGATATGGGGGCAGATCCCGAACGTGTGCTGATTTTCCACTCTCTGAGCAAACGCAGCAACCTCGCTGGCCTGCGCTCCGGATTTGTTTGCGGCGGCCCGGAGAGCATTCGCCGGATCAAACAATTGCGATCCTACTCAGGTGCGCCTTTGCCGCTTCCGTTGCAAATGGCTGCGGTCAAGGTTTGGCAGGATGAAGAGCATGTGATTGAGAATCGCAGACTCTATGCGGAAAAATTTGAGCTCGCCGATGAGATTTTTGCGGGCATTGAAGGATATCAGAGCCCCAACGCAGGTTTTTTCCTCTGGCTGCCCGTTGAAGACGGTGAGGCCGCAACGGTCAAACTTTGGACTGAAACCGGCGTGCGCGTGTTGCCGGGGGCTTATCTGAGCCGCGATGCAGACGGAGAAAACCCTGGGAAGGGGTATATTAGGGCTGCACTGGTGGCTCCAAAAACCGAGGTGGCAGAGGCGCTGGTGAAGCTGCGCGACTGTCTCTACGGGCAAGAATAATAAAGAGGTGGAGTATGGCGTATCAGGCGAGAGGACGTGGGCCTTTGTTGGATAGCAACACACAGGCGGCGGTCGAAAAACGTGGTAAAGAGCTGATTGGTATCGTGCTGTTGGGGCTGGCGATTATGTCGGCCGCCATGATCCTGTCCTACTCCCCATCCGATCCCAGCTGGCTGTCCGTCACCGATGCACCGGTGCAGAATATGCTGGGGCGATTTGGGGCTTCGATCGCTGCACCACTGTTTATCATTGTCGGCTGGGGCAGTCTTGGGCTCGCTTTGATTTTTGGCGCGTGGGGTGCGCGCTTTGCCTTTCACGTTGGCGAAGAGCGCGTGCAGAGCCGTATTATCTTTGCGCCGATTATGCTGGCATTGGGCGCAATTTACGCCTCGACCCTGACGCCAGGTTCGGACTGGATTCACGCATTTGGCCTTGGCGGCCTGTTTGGCGACACGGTCATGGGCGCTCTGCTGACCATTTTGCCGATCGGAGCCCAGTCGGGTGTGAAATTCATGTCGCTGCTGACCGGGATTGCCTTTGTGGCTGTCACGGGCTTCGTGCTTGGTTTCACCAAACTGGAACTCAGCCGTTTGGCGCAAGGGCTCGTTGTTGGCTTGGTGCTGGCCTATGATGCCTTGATGCGGTTGTTGGGGCGTGGAGCAACCGGTGCGGTGCAGGCTGCTAAGGCCGCACAAGAGCGTCGGAATGAGCGCCGTGAGCTTGCCGCACAGCGTGATCACATGGCTGCCGAGGCTGGATGGCAAGACGATGTTCTTGAGGATGCTGACGATTTCCAAGACGCGGTGGTTGAGGCAAAACCAAAGCCCCGACTGCGCATTCCAGGGTTGATCAAGCGCGCAGAGCCGACGCCCGAGGATTTGCCTGAGCAGGAACTCGTCGAAAATCTCTTTGCCGAAGATTTTGGCGAGCGTCCGGAAGAGGCCCGTATCAGCGCCAAAATTGCCGATGTGATGCGTTCGCGCGCACGGCGCGGCGTTCCTGTGGCGCCACCGGAGTTGCACAAAGACAAACCGCTGACCAAGGGACGTGGCAGAGGCCCGGACCCGCTGTTGTTGGGCGACAATGAGCCGACATTGACCGCTGTGCCTGAGCCTGAGGTGGTTGCTGCACCCCTGGCCGGTCTGCGGGCAGAACCGCCGCTTTCCATGCATCAGTCTGCCCCTTACCCCCCAGAGCCAAGCGTTGCCGCACCTGAGCCACAGCTGGAAGAGGGCACCGTTGCGGGGTTTGAGATTGTGTCTGACGCCCCAGCACCCACCCCAGCGCCGGTCGCACCAATCGCCCCAATTCCGGTTGCCGAACCGAAGAAAGTTGTGCAGCCGCGCCAGAACAAGGTGGTTCAACCCTCAACTCGGGCGCAGGCAGAAGCACAGCCTTCCTTGGCCTTTGAAGAGGAAAGCTCACATTACGAATTGCCGCCGCTTGGCCTTCTGGAGAATCCGCTCGACATCAAGCGCCATCATTTGAGTGATGAAGCGTTAGAAGAAAACGCGCGTATGCTGGAAACCGTTTTGGATGACTACGGTGTCAAAGGCGAGATCGTGAGCGTGCGCCCCGGGCCTGTTGTCACCATGTATGAACTTGAGCCGGCACCGGGTCTGAAGGCGAGCCGTGTGATTGGTCTGGCAGATGACATCGCGCGCTCGATGTCTGCGCTGTCTGCGCGTGTGTCGACTGTGCCGGGTCGCAGCGTGATTGGCATCGAATTGCCAAATGAAAACCGGGAAAAGGTGGTGCTGCGCGAGATCCTCGCTGCGCGTGACTTTGGCGACAGCAATATGAAGCTGCCGCTTGCGCTCGGCAAAGATATCGGCGGCGATCCCATTGTCGCCAATCTCGCGAAGATGCCTCACCTGCTGATCGCGGGGACCACCGGTTCGGGTAAGTCGGTTGCGATCAACACCATGATCCTGTCCCTGCTTTATCGCCTGACGCCGGAAGACTGCCGTTTGATCATGATCGACCCGAAGATGCTGGAATTGTCTGTGTATGACGGCATTCCGCATCTGCTGTCGCCTGTTGTGACCGACCCGAAGAAAGCTGTAGTGGCATTGAAGTGGGTCGTGGGCGAGATGGAAGATCGCTACCGCAAGATGTCCAAAATGGGTGTGCGCAACATTGATGGCTACAACAGCCGCGTGAATGATGCGCTCTCCAAGGGCGAGACATTCAGCCGGACAGTGCAAACCGGGTTTGATGATGAGACCGGCGAACCCGTGTTTGAGACCGAAGAGATCGTGCCTGAAAAGATGCCCTACATCGTGGTCATCGTCGACGAGATGGCGGACCTTATGATGGTGGCGGGCAAGGAGATCGAAGCCTGCATTCAACGTCTGGCACAGATGGCGCGTGCCTCGGGTATTCACCTGATCATGGCCACGCAGCGCCCATCGGTGGACGTGATCACGGGTACGATCAAGGCGAACTTTCCGACGCGGATTTCTTTCCAGGTCACGTCGAAAGTGGACAGCCGCACGATCCTTGGTGAGATGGGGGCTGAACAGCTCCTTGGCATGGGGGACATGCTCTACATGGCTGGTGGTGCGAAAATCACCCGCTGCCATGGTCCGTTTGTGAGCGACGAAGAGGTCGAAGAGATTGTGAACCATCTCAAGAGCTTTGGTCCGCCGGACTACATTGGTGGCGTTGTTGAGGGGCCGGAAGATGGCAAGGCTGACGACATTGATGCCGTGCTCGGACTGAACACCGGTGGCAACACCAATGGTGAAGACGCGCTCTATGACTCTGCCGTTGCGATCGTCATTCAAGACCGCAAATGCTCCACTTCTTACATCCAGCGCAAGCTGGCAATCGGCTACAACAAGGCTGCGCGTCTTGTGGAACAGATGGAGGATGAAGGCCTTGTCAGCCCGGCCAATCACGTTGGCAAGCGTGAGATTCTGGTGCCGGAGCAGTGATTTTTCGCTGAGTGCACGAGAAAGTGTGCTCAGCCTCTGCGCAACCCGATAGGGCCTGCCTATATTGGTTTTATGAAAATGGTTAGATTCACATTTGCAGCCCTTGTCGCTGTGACCACTGCGGCACCTGCGTTTGCCGAAAAGCTCTCCCTGAATGCGTTGAGCACATATCTGAACAGTCTGAAAACGGCTGAGGCCGCATTTGTTCAGACCTCTGATGATGGTTCTGTCCAAACCGGACGTCTGTTCATTCAGCGGCCGGGCAAAATGCGTTTCGAATACGCGCCGCCTCAAAAGGCGCTCGTTCTAGCGAGCAACAATGCCGTTGCGATTTTTGATGACCGCGCCAACGGTGCGCCGGAGACCTACCCGTTGCGCCGCACGCCGCTGTCATTGATCTTGGCGAGAAACGTCGATCTGGGATCCGCCAACATGGTGGTTGGGCACAGCTTTGATGGCACGCATACTGTGGTGACAGCCCAAGACCCAAAGAGTCCGGAAAGCGGTCAGATTCAGCTCAAGTTTTCTGATTCGCCTGTCGCTCTACAAGAGTGGGTGATTCTGGATGCCTATGGCTCGCAAACAACGGTGCGGCTGGATGATGTCACAACTGATATGAGCTTTCCGCGCAGCTTGTTTGACATCGACACCGAGAGACGCAATCGAGGTCAATAAGTAGAGTGCCAATCAGGCAATGATGTCAGGCGTAAGCCGGTCTTCGATCCGTGCGATGATGTCTTTCAGGCGCAGTTTCTGCTTTTTAAAGCGCTGAATGGTCAGCTGGTCGCCGGTGCCACGGTCGACAAGTGCGTTGATTGCATCATCGAGATCGCGGTGTTCCTGTTTGAAAACTTCCAATTCGACTCGCAAAACATCGTCTGTCTTCATGGACAAATCGGTCGTGGCATTCATTTGGCTGTCCTCAATCTTGGCGAGAGTCATAGAATACTCTCTTTGTGCGCTGCTGAAAAGCACAGCAACCACGCGGAATTTATGACAGTTGAGATAGTTGGTGACTTGCGGGATGCCAGAGCCTCCCCCATATTTGTTAGGCAGCCGGTTGCCAGAAAGGGATCGGCGCGCAGACGGTCGCTTTGAAAAGGACGTGTCAATGACCAAACTTACTTTGGGGTCCTATCCCCATCTTCTGGGCTTTGAGCAGCTCGAGCGCCTCTTGGAGAGGACGGCAAAATCTGGTGGCGAAGGCTATCCTCCGTTCAATATTGAGCAGACCTCGGATTACTCCTATCGCATCACACTCGCGGTTGCCGGTTTCCGAGAGCAGGATCTGAGCATCACCGTTGAAGACCGTCAGCTCGTGGTACGCGGGCGGCAGGCGGAAGACAGCGGCGAGCGTGTTTTTCTGCATCGGGGCATCGCAGCGCGGCAGTTTCAGCGCAGCTTCGTACTCGCGGATGGAGTGGAGGTAGGTGAAGCCATTATGGAGAACGGTCTGCTGCATGTAGACCTGACCCAGGCGCGTCCTGAGACGATTGTTCAAACCATCCAGATCAAGAAAGGATAAGATTATGCAGGCAGAATTTGACACCCAGTCACTGGATGATCGCGTTGTCTATGTTCGGGAGGTTTTGGTTGCGGAGTTGCCCGAAGAGGTTCAGGAGCAAGCTGAAGGTGCGGAAACACTCTTTGCTGTGCACACCACCGACGGCGAGCGCCTCGCGCTTGTGAAAGAGCGTAATCTCGCGTTTATCTTGGCGCGGCAGCACAATTACTCACCGGTAACCGTGCACTGACAAAAACCATTCGCGATGAAATCGGCGCGCCTTCGGGCGCGCTTTTGTTTTATGGCAACTCGTAAGCTGTGGTCTGCCCCGCCCAGCCACCGACATTGTCCCTGGCGCGCAGGTAGACAGTGGTTGTTCCTTCAGGAATGGCCACAGAGTTAAGGCTGCGGGTAAAAGGCTGCTCATTCACATGGGGATGGAGCAATTCACGGGTCCCTAAAATAGAGCCGTCAGAAAGCTCTACGCGCCAGCCATCTGCATAATCGTCCCAGCCGGTGTCAGGATGTAGGATGGTGACATCAAAGCGCCAGCCGTTTGTGCTTGAGTTTGCTTTGATGCCTGTAATCTGCGGTGAATCAGCAAGTGCGCTGCTCGCCCAAAAAAAGCTCAGGAATAAAATCAAATGTCTCATGGGGACAAAGTATCATGAGCGCTCTATACTGTCTCGCAATTGAAAAGCCCGGGCGGCTGCCCGGGCTTCACGATTTCGTTTGTAGCGGCTTTGCTTAGCCTTTGGAGAAATCTGGATAGGCTTCCATGCCCAGTTCAGACATGTCCAGACCGTTGATCTCGTCTTCCTCAGAAACCCGGATGCCCATCACGGCTTTCAGGATGACCCAGAGGATCAGGGAAGCTACGAAGGTGAACGCACCGTAGGCAACGATACCGGTCAGCTGTGCACCGATGGTTGCGGAACCGGAGAAAGCCACTGCGATGGTGCCCCAGATGCCTGCGAAGAGGTGAACCGGGATCGCACCAACAACGTCGTCGATCTTCAGCTTGTCCAGCAGCGGAACAGTGATTACCACGATCACGCCACCCACTGCGCCGATCACCAGAGAGCCTGCCAGCGAAGGTGCGAGAGGTTCTGCAGTGATGGAAACGAGGCCTGCCAGTGCGCCGTTCAGGATCATGGTCAGGTCAGGTTTCTTGTAGAGGATCTGTGTCAGGATCAGTGCGGCAACTGCGCCAGCTGCTGCGGCCATGTTGGTGTTGGCAAAGATGCGCGATACGTCGGTGACATCACCCACAGTGCCCATTGCCAGCTGAGAGCCGCCGTTGAAGCCGAACCAGCCGAGCCACAGGATGAATGTGCCCAGAGTTGCCAGAGCAAGGTTGGAACCTGGCATAGGTACGGTGCGGCCGTCTTTGTATTTGCCGATACGTGGGCCAAGTACGATGGCACCAGCGAGAGCAGCCCAGCCGCCTACGGAGTGCACAATGGTGGAGCCTGCAAAGTCGGAGAAGCCGAGTTCAGACAACCAGCCGCCGCCCCACTGCCAGGAGCCGGAGATCGGGTACAGGATGCCGGTCAGGACAACAACGAATGCGAGGAACGGCCACAGCTTGATACGTTCTGCCAGCGCACCGGAAACGATGGATGCGGTCGCGGCAACGAACATCAACTGGAAGAAGAAGTCAGAGCCAACGGACGCGTAGTCCAGCGCGGCATCAGCTGCGTCGAGGCCAACTGGTTCCAGAGAGGTTGGAACAAAGTTGAACGCGAAGTAGCCGTTAAAGTCGCCAGGATACATCAGGTTGAAACCAACCAGCCAATACATGATGGCCGCAATCGAAAAGAGCGCCATGTTTTTGGTCAACTGCATGGTCACGTTCTTGGAGCGAACGAGGCCTGCCTCAAGCATCGCAAAACCGGCTGCCATCCAGAAAACAAGGAAACCACCCACCAAGAACAGCAGGGTGGTCATGATGTATGGCCCAATTTCGTCAAAGCCCGGAGCCGCAGCGGCTTCCTGAGCAAAGCTCAGAGTCGGAAGCGCTGTCAGCGCACCGGTCAGAGCAATTTTCGTCAGAGTTTTCATGCGTGTATTCCTTCCTTGCGACGCCTTAGATGGCGTCTGCATCCGTTTCGCCGGTGCGCACGCGGATTGCTTGCTGCACGTCCAATACAAAGATTTTGCCGTCGCCAATTTTGCCGGTCTGGGCGGTCTTAGTGATGGTTTCGACAACTTGGTCTGCCATGTTGGCTGCGACCACGAGCTCGAGTTTGACTTTCGGCACAAAGTTCACAGCGTATTCAGCGCCGCGATAAATTTCAGTGTGTCCGGATTGGGAGCCGAAGCCCTTGATTTCAGTGACCATCATGCCGCGCACGCCGATGTCGGTCAGCGCCTCGCGGACCTCCTCAAGCTTGAACGGTTTGATCGTTGCGATAATCAGTTTCACCTTGTTCCCCTTTTGGCGATGCGGGGGGCGCCCCGCGAATTTTGCGTCTGCAGAAAACCGCAGCAGAGCGCCGAAAACGAAGGCTGAAGCCGCGTCAATTGGCTAATTTCGAAGGCACATGCTCAAAAAAAGTGCTAAAAATAGCTGATGCACAAAAAATGAGCTTAATGATAACTGAATCCGACTGTACTTCGGCCTTACAAGCAGTCAGCAACGGGGTAAAATAGGCGAAAAGCGAACTGAGCAGCTGGGTATCCATGAGTGATTCAAGACGAAAAAAGCCTCTGTTGGTGGCAGAGAAGCGCTACGGTCGCACAGCGACAAAGTCCGCTCGCAAGTCTGCGAAACCCAAAGCCAAGCCGGCAGCGGCAAAAAAGAAACGCACTACGGCTCGCAAGCCAGCGCGCAAACAGAATCCGATTGTCGCGTTTTTTCGCCGGATCATTGGATGGGTGCTGCGCCTTGTCTGGTCGCTGGTTTGGCGCACAAGCTTTGTGGTCGCTCTGATCGTCTCATTCGCTGTCGGCTATGTGTACCTGACTCTGCCCGATGTTGATGAGCTGCTGGATGGACGGGCGCGAGGGTCTGTCACGCTTCTTGACCGTGACGACAGAGTTTTTGCGTGGCGTGGAGACCAATTTGGTGGTGTTGTGACCGCCGATACGGTTTCCAAGCATCTCAAAAATGCGGTGGTGGCGACGGAGGACAAAAGATTCTACCGCCATTTCGGGATCAGCCCGCGTGGTGTGGCGAGTGCCGTTCGGATCAACCTGCGGGAAGGGCGTGGCCCGCTCTCAGGTCACGGTGGCTCCACACTCACTCAACAGACTGCAAAGCTTCTGTGTCTCGGCGTGGCCTACGATCCCGATGACTGGGAAAGTGAAGCTGCCTACGTGCGGGATTGTCGGCGAGGATCGCTGGGGCGGAAAGCCAAGGAAGCAATCTATGCTATGGCGATGGAGGTCAAATATACCAAAGACGAAATCCTGTCGGTCTATTTGAACCGCGCCTACATGGGGGGCGGTGCTTACGGTGCCGAGGCTGCGGCTCAACGTTATTTCGGCAAGCCCGCCGCGAATTTGACGCCAGCAGAGGGGGCCATGCTTGCGGGTCTGCTGACTGCGCCGTCCTCTTTGGCACCAACGGCCAATCTGCAGCGTTCTCAAGATCGCGCGGCGACTGTCCTGCGGCTCATGAACGAGCAGGATTATCTGTCGGAAAAAGATACGGCCTTTTATCAAGCGAACCCGGCGACATTGTCAGAGGCTGCCAAGGCGAATGCGGGTGGGTATTTCGCGGATTGGGTCATGGCGTCCGGGCCTGAATTCTTTACTCGTAACACCACGGAAGATGTGATCCTAAAAACCACGTTGGATCCGGTTATTCAGGCTGCTGCTGAAGAAGGGCTTCGCTGGGTTTTTGAGAACAAGGTTCGCGAAGGCTCAAAAGCGCAAGCCGCCATTGTTGTTATGTCGGCTGATGGGGCGGTACGCGCTATGGTAGGTGGTCGCGAGACTCAGGTGTCAGGTGCCTTTAACCGTGCGACGCAAGCGAAGCGTCAAACTGGCAGTGCCTTCAAGCCATTTGTCTATGCCACCGCATTGGAGCGCGGCGCTCATTATGACGACAAGGTTCTGGATGAGCCTTATTGCCAGAATATCCCCGGATCAGGTCAGTGGTGTCCAAAGAACTACACCGGCAAATATTATGGAGATGTCTCACTGACCTTTGCTCTGCAGAACTCGTTGAACATTCCGGCGGTGAAAGTGTCAGAGCAGGCGGGGCGCGAAAATGTGCGTACCGTGGCAAGTATGTTTGGCATCGAAAGCGATCTGGCGGCGGGTCCCGCGCTCGCGCTCGGAGCGTCTGAAAGCAGCTTGCTAGAAATGACCGGGGCGTATGCCGGTATCCTCAATGGTGGCTCGTCTGTTACGCCTTACGGGCTGGTCGAGCTGCGGCTGCTTGGGGATGAAAGTTCTTTGATGGGCTCAGGTGGCGGCATTGGCGAGCGTGTGATCTCGGATGCTGCGGCGCGCGAACTTATCTGGATGATGGAGAAGGTGGTGAGCGAGGGCACGGGCGCGCGGGCGCAAATGCCAGGCTGGCAGGTGGCAGGTAAAACCGGCACCACGCAAGCCGCACGGGATGCGTGGTTCATTGGCTTTACCAGCGAGTACGTTGCTGGGGTGTGGATGGGCTATGATGACAACACACCTTTGACTGGTGTGACGGGCGGTGGCTTACCAGCTGAAATTTGGCGCGAAGCCATGGTTCGCATTCACGAGGGCGTTGAGCCAAAACCCCTGCCTGCCTTTGTGCCCAAGCCGCAGCCCAAAAAGGTTTGGACACCCGACCGACCTAAGCGTTCCGGCATCGAAGATGTGGTGAATGGCATCCTGAGAGACATTTTCGGCGGCAATTGATATCGCCGCCGTCAAAATTGTCTACATGCTAGAAAGCGGAGATCAGCCAGCTTTGTTCAGGTCGCGAATAAGGCCGTCGATGTTGCCATTGTTGCGGTCCAGCAATGCACCGATTTCCGACTTTTCCGACAGACGCAGGCTGATGCCTTCGATGATCATGTCAAAGAAGCGGTTTTGGCCTGATTTGTCAGACACCAGGAAGTTCACCTCAAAAGGTGCCTGACCGCGCAGGGTGACCTGGGTTTTGACTTCATAGAAGCTTTTTACAGGACGACCGCTGACAACATCCACCTTGCCGCCGACAAACTCATTGAAGCGTTTGCCGTACTTGCGGGCGATATAGCCTTGGAATGCCTTGGTGTAGGATTTCAGCTGGCTATTGCTTGCGCTGCGCGCATCAGGGCCAAGCGCAGAGCGCGCGAGGATGTTCACATCCGCATATTTTACAAAGATCCGCTCGAAATCTTTGATCATTGCGTTCACGGGCTTACCCGAAGAAATCACCTTGTTGATGTCCGCGACGGCCTTCTCGATGAGTGCAGTCGCTTGTGCTTCGTTGGTCGCAAGTGCAGGTCCGGCTGCGGCGCCTGCCACGAGGGACGCGCCAACAAAGGAAATAAACGAACGGCGGGACAGCTTAGAAATCGGCATACGGATCCTCATAGGGGTCGAATTCGGGATCGACATAAGTGCTTGCATCACCGTTTCCAAGTTCGAAGCGGCGGTTCTGCAGGTAAAGAATACGTGCTTGGGCGTAGCTGTCGGCACTCTCGTAGAGAATGGAATCGATGGTCTCGTCGTAGTCATAACGGTTGCCCATCACATTCACGACATAGGCGCCTGCACCGATGTATCGCGTGGGCTCGCGTGTCACCACAAAGAAGGGGTCCAAGATGATGTCGACAAGCAGGCCGTAGGCGTCGCGGGTTGTTGAAGGACCAAAGAATGGAAGCTCGGTATAGGCGCCTTCGCCTTTGCCCCAAACATGAAGCGTTTCGCCGAAGTCAGTGTCGTGCCTTTCCATTCCGCCGGCGCTGGCGACGTCGATAAACCCGAACAGGCCAAACAATGTGTTCACGGTAAAGCGCGCAAGGTTGGTGGTTGCTTCGCCCACATTGCCTTGCAGGGAGTTGTTGATGAAGTCATTTGGCAGCGACAGATGATCTGCAAAATTCGAGAAGCCTCTGCGCGCAACTGGCGGCACGATCGTGCCATAGCCGGTAGCCGCAGGTGAGAGCAGGACTTTATCGACCGATTTGTTGAAGCCGTGGATACGGCGGTTCGCAGCCTCGTTCGGATCATTGATCCCCGAAGGCGGCTGGCTTGAGGTGCTCGCGCAGGCGCTGACGGTCAAGGCCAACAGGAGGCAAAGCAGATTGCGCTGTTTATTAAGCAAGAATTGTGGCAGGAGGGTCACGTCGTATTCTCTTCTACTCACCAACTATGGCACGTTCACATTTAGATATAGTCTACCTAAGCAGCATAAAGACGAATTGAAACCGCTGTTTTGGTTTCGGCCATATTGGTCGCTTAGGTTGATTCTTTAGCGTTCCATATAGCAAACGAAGATGGACTGCGACCCAAGACTAAGTGACAAGAGTAAAGTTGATGGCATCACCTGCTGTAAAACAAGGCGAAGAAGAACTCAGAAGTGTCCGAAAGCGCAGCCGTGCTCTTTATTGGGCAGTTGGCTTATTCAGCTTCTTTGTGAACCTGCTGATGCTCACCGGCCCCCTGTATATGCTGCAGGTCTACGATCGGGTTCTGGGCAGCGGATCTGAAGAGACGTTGATTGCACTGTCGCTGTTGGTCGCATTTCTTTTCACACTCATGGGCGTGCTTGATTTCGTGCGCGGGCGCGTGATGGCGCGCGTGGGGGCGCGGTTCCAAGAGGATTTGGATCAACGCGTTTTTGATGCCGCAATCCGCCGGTCGACAATCGAAAAGTCTCGTGAATCGCAAACCGCTTTGTCGGATCTGGAGTCCATTCAACGCCTTCTTACGTCGCCGGTGCTGACGGCCGTTTTCGATATTCCTTGGACGCCTGTGTTTCTGATTGGGATCACGCTTTTCCATCCCTGGCTTGGTATGCTGGCCGTTGTTGGTGGTGGCATTCTGATTATTGCGGCGGTGCTTAATCAGCTTGCCTCACGCAGACCTCTGCAGCGGGTGAATATGTCAACGCATGTGGCCAATCAGATGTCATCGCAGCTGCAAGCTGAGGCGGAGATGGTCAGTGCGCTGGGGATGCGCGAAGCCGCGTTTCGCCGTTGGCGCAAAGCGCGCAGCGAGTCGTTGCAAGCCACAGTTGCTGCTGCCGATGTCGGCGGTCTGTTTTCCACCAGCACCAAAACGTTCCGTCTTTTTCTGCAGTCTGCGATGCTCGGTCTTGGGGCCTATCTTGCGCTGAAGGGCCTGGTCACGCCGGGGGCCATGATCGCAGGTTCCATTCTCTTGGGCCGCGCACTGGCGCCAATTGAAATGGCCGTGAACCAATGGGCGGTTGTGCAGCGTGCCCGCAACGGTTGGCAAAACCTTTCTGTACTCCTTGGCGAAGTGCCGCCGGAAGCGCCTCGTACGAAACTGCCGGTGCCTGCGGCACGCCTCCGCCTGCAGCAGGTGACTGTGGTGCCTCCGGGTGAGAGTCAGGCGTCCTTGCGTATGATCACATTTGACGTAGCACCGGGCGAGGCCGTCGGGGTTATCGGCTCTTCCGGAGCGGGGAAGTCGACTTTGGCGAAAGCGATCACTGGGGTTTGGAAGACTGCCGGTGGTAAAGTGCGGCTAGATGGCGCGACACTTGATCAATATGATCCAACGGACCTTGGGCGCTATATCGGCTATCTGCCACAGCGGGTCGAGCTGTTTGACGGCACAATTGCGGACAACATCGCGCGTCTCGCAGAAACGCCTGATCCGGAAAAGGTTGTAGAGGCCGCACAAAAAGCCGACGCGCATGAGATGATCCTGAAACTGCCGGAAGGCTACGACACACAAGTAGCCTCTCATGGCGGGCGCCTTTCGGGCGGGCAAATTCAACGGATCGGACTTGCGCGCGCGATGTATGACAATCCGGTGCTCCTTGTTTTGGATGAGCCGAACTCCAATCTGGACAATGAAGGATCCAACGCGCTCAATACCGCGATTCGGAACATGAAAGCTTCGGGCAAGGCGGTCTTGATCATGGCGCACCGCCCTGCGGCTATTCAGGAATGCAACAAACTCTTGGTTTTGGAGCAGGGCGCACGACGGGCGTTTGGGCCTCGCGACGAGGTGCTCAAAGAAGTTCTGCAGAACTACTCTGAGGTCAAAGGTGCAACCACTCCAGGAGGGGTACAATGAATACGAACAACCGTTGGACGGCACGCGCGCCCCTCATTTACGGCGGCATTGCACTTCTGATTTTGGTTGGTGGGTTTGGCGCCTGGGCCGTCGGATCACAAATTGCGGGGGCGATTGTGGCTTCAGGCCGCGTTGAGGTGGATCGCAACCGGCAGGTGGTTCAGCACATTGACGGTGGTGTAATTACTGAAATCGGGGTCGACGAAGGTGATCAGGTGGAGCAGGGGC
Organism: Shimia sp. R9_3; assembly: GCF_017743755.1. Classification (NCBI taxonomy): domain Bacteria; kingdom Pseudomonadati; phylum Pseudomonadota; class Alphaproteobacteria; order Rhodobacterales; family Roseobacteraceae; genus Shimia; species Shimia sp. R9_3. The sequence goes on from NZ_JAGHRP010000003.1 coordinate 169,126, forward strand.
AATTGCTGCTCAGGCTTGATGAAGCGGACCTCATGTCTGAGCTGATTGTGACTGAAGGTGAGCTCTGGGAGATCATGGCGCGCCGTGGACGCCTTGAAGCGGAGCGTGATGACGCCGAAGTTGTGTTGTTTGACGGAGAGCTGATCAAGGCAGGTTTTGAAAACCCCGACGTGTCCGGGTTTATGGACGGCCAAGTACGCTTGTTCATGGCGCGTTCGGAATCTTTGGATCGCAATACGGAACAGCTCGGAAAGCGCATCGCGCAGATTCAGAGCCAAATCGAAGGGATTGATGCCCAAAGAAATGCGCTCAGCCAGCAGCTTGATTTGATCAGGGCTGAATTGGCGGACCAGCAACAGCTACTGGAAAAGGGGTTGGCGCAGGCCACACGGGTGCTGGCGCTGCAACGGGAAGAGGCGTCCCTCGCTGGGCAAGTCGGAGAACTGCTGGCGCAACGCGCGCAGGCCGATGGCCGTATCACGGAAATTGAAATCGAACTGCTCAAGTTGCAGACCACGCGTCGTGAAGAAGCGATCGCGACTTTGCGCGATCTGAGATATCGGGAACTTGAATTGGCAGAGCGTCGGCGTCAGCTGAGCCAGAAACTTGACCGCCTCGCCATTCGGGCGCCGGTGTCGGGTGTTGTCTATGGGCTTAACGTGTTCACGCTCCAATCGGTGATCAGGCCCGCGGACCCCTTGATGTTTATCGTGCCGCAGGACCGCCCGCTGGTGGCGGCTGTGCAGGTTCCCACCATTCACGTCGATCAGGTCTATCCGGGGCAAGAGGTTGCGTTGCGGTTTTCGGCGTTTGATCAGCGTACGACGCCGGAGCTTGAGGGCAATGTGGTGCGTATTTCACCGGATGCGTTTGAAGACGACCAAACGGGCGAGTCCTACTACGAAGCCGAGATTGAGCTGTCTGAAGGCGAAGTGGAAAAATTGCCATCTGATGTGACGCTGATACCGGGCATGCCCGTAGATGCGTTCTTGCGCACAACGGATCGTACACCGCTTGCGTATTTGACGAAGCCGCTCACAGACTATTTCGTGAAAGCCTTCCGCGAAAGCTGACCGGAAAGCTGCTTTCCAAATCAGATTGTTGGGTCTAGCGTCGCGGCACCTTGGCTTTTGGGAGCAAATAAAATGAGCAAGATCGAAGCGAGACTGAGCGAGCTTGGTGTCACTTTGCCGGATGTGGCCGCACCGGCAGCAAACTATGTGCCTTATGTGGTTGTTGGGGACATGGTCTATGTTTCCGGCCAGATTTCCATGAATGAAGATGGGCTCATTGTCGGTAAAGTTGGTGCGGATTTGGATACGCAAGCTGGTGCAGATGCCGCCAAGACTTGCGCAATCAGTCTGCTGGCAGCGCTGAAAGCGGCTTGTGGTGGCGATATCGACCGGCTGGTGCGTGTTGTGAAGCTGGTGGGTTTTGTAAACTCAACGCCTGAGTTCACAGATCAGCCAAAGGTCATCAACGGGGCCTCCGATTTCCTTGTTGAGGCGCTGGGCGACAAAGGCCGTCATGCCCGTTCCGCGGTGTCCGCTGGTGCGCTTCCGCTGGGCGTTGCGGTGGAAATCGAAGCGATTTTCCAGATCGCGTAAACGGTTTGCCTTTTAGTGGCGCGGTGCATGGCAAATGCACCGCGCCATTTTCTTGGTAGGCATTTCGGAGAGCACCACCAAAAAGTGACGTCCGGATTTGCCCTTATTGCGTATTGTGATCAAAGCTGGAACGGAGCGCTGCTCGGCACTAAGCGCTGAGTAGCCTTGGGCATTCGGAGAACGGGCATGGACGGTAAGCAAATTGAGATCGAAGTCCACAATACGCTGCGCGACATTCCCGCTGCCGAGTGGGATGCCTGTGCAGATGCTGACGGGCTGGCAGGTCAGAGGTGCGCCAATCCATTTGTTTCGCATCGGTTTTTATCAGCTCTTGAGGAAAGCGGATCTGTGGGAGCCGGCACAGGGTGGTACCCGCGTTACCTGACGGTCCGCAGTGATGAGGGATTGACCGCCGCTGCGCCGATGTATGTCAAAGAGCATTCACAGGGCGAGTATGTCTTTGATCACAATTGGGCGCATGCATATGAGCAGGCGGGCGGGCGCTACTATCCCAAGCTGCAGTCTGCGGTGCCGTTTACGCCGGTGACTGGCCCTCGGTTTCTAGGACGTAAAGACTGGGAGGGACGTGCGCAAGCGGCGCTCACGCAGGCCATGGTTCAGATCGCGGATGACAACGACCTCAGCAGCGCACATATCACGTTTTGCACGCCTGAAGAGGCAGAGATCGGCAAACAGCTGGGCCTGTCCTATCGCACCGGCCAGCAGTTTCACTGGCTGAATGACGGCTATGACAATTTCGATGATTTCCTTGCCAGGCTGTCATCACGCAAGCGCAAGAACATCAAGAAAGAGCGTGCCAAGGCCCAGCAGTTTGGCGGTGAAATTGTCGCTCTTACTGGCGGGGAAATCCAGCCTGAGCACTGGGATGCGATGTGGCGCTTTTATCAAGATACAGGCGCCCGCAAGTGGGGCTCGCCCTATCTGACCCGTACTTTCTTTGACATCATTCATGAGACCATGCGGGAGGATGTGCTTCTCGTGTTCGCAATGCGCGGGGGGCAAGCCGTCGCAGGGGCCATGAACTTCATCGGACGCGACGCACTTTTCGGCCGTTACTGGGGGTGCGTTGAAGACCACCCCTGCCTGCATTTTGAGTTGTGTTATTATCAGGCGATGGACTGGGCCATTTCAAACGGCCTGTCTTCGGTTGAGGCGGGCGCGCAGGGGGAGCACAAACTGGCAAGAGGTTACTTGCCGGTCACAACCCACTCGCTGCATTGGATAAGAGATGCAGGATTTCGGGAGGCCGTTGACAAATTCCTGGAGGCTGAACGTCGGGCCGTGTCGCAAGACGTTGAAGTGCTTACGGCTTGGGGGCCGTTTAAGAAGACATCGGAGGAGGACCATCAATGACAGAGCGACTAAGCGAAGCTGCGAGAGACGCGGTATTAGAGCCGCTTCTCGAGAACGGCTGGACCCTAGATACGGAGCGGGATGCGCTCCAGAAATCATTCAAGTTTGACAATTTTGTCGAGGCATTTGGCTGGATGACACGCGCCGCAATTTGGGCGGAGAAATGGAACCACCACCCTGAGTGGTTCAACGTCTATAACCGTGTGGAAGTGGTGCTCACGACCCATGATGTCGGTGGGATTTCGGCGTTGGACGCCAAGCTCGCACGGAAGATGGATTCGCTTTAAAGTGTGGCGGCCCGATCTGAATTCCGGAACGGCCGCCAGAACTGGTTGGCTTAGAGGGCCGACAGCATGGTTTCGCCAGCGCTGACCTCGCAAACACCTGGGGACTCTTCAACGTTCAGCACTTTCACCACGCCATCTTCCAGCAGTGCGGCGTAACGCTTGGAGCGGTTCAAAAAGCCGATCTCGGGCACAGAGAATTCCAGCCCCATGGCTACGGTCAAAGCGCCGCTTGGGTCGGCCAGCAATGTTACGCCAGCTTCGGCGGCCTGAGTGTTCTTGTCCCACGCGTCCATTACGAACGGGTCGTTCACCGACAAGCAGATCACTTCCTCAACGCCCTTTTCTTTGAACGCGTCCATGTTGCGCATGAAGCTTGGCAGATGGGCTGAAGAACATGTACCCGTAAAGGCGCCGGGCAGACCAAACAGAATAACTTTGCGCCCTTTGGTCAGGCTCTCAACGCTGACGGGTTCCGGGCCTTCTGCCCCAACCTTCATCAGTGTGCCCTCTGGGATGTTATCACCTACAGAAATTGTCATTGATTATACTCTTCGTTGCGTTTCCCTGAAATGCGGATATAGGCTCCGATGCGATTGACGCAATGGCCGCGAGGAGAGTGTAACGTGACGCACGTTGTTGTGATAGGCGCTGGTCAGGCCGGTGCGGCCTGTGTGGCGAAACTGCGCGCACTTGGTTTTGAAGGGCAAATCACGCTTATCGGGGCGGAAAATGTGCTTCCATATCAGCGGCCTCCGCTCTCTAAAAAATACTTGCTCGGGGAAATGGCGCTGGAGCGTTTGTTCTTAAGGCCTGAGAGCTTTTATGAGGAGCAGAACATCAATCTGCGCCTTGGTACCCGTGTAACGGCAATTGATACAGTTGCGCGAAAGGTGATCACTGGGGCAGAAGAGCTGGCCTATGATCATCTGGTTCTTGCGACGGGCGCTGCGCCAAACAGATTGCCTGCCTCCATTGGTGGCGATCTCGGCGGAGTCTATGTCGTGCGGGATCTGGCAGATGTCGATGCGATGGCCCCGGAATTTGTCGAAGGTCGCCGTGTTTTGATTGTTGGCGGTGGTTATATCGGTTTGGAGGCTGCAGCGGTGGCTGCGTCCAAGGGATTGAAAGTGACACTTGTTGAGATGTCAGAGCGTATTCTGCAACGTGTGGCAGCGCCGGAAACGTCAAATTACTTCCGCGACCTGCATGCAGCTCATGGTGTAGAGGTGCTGGAAAACCTTGGCCTTAAAGGCTTGCAGGGCGAGGGGCGCGTTGTATGTGCTGAGCTGACGGATGGCACCCAGCTTGATGTGGATTTTGTCATCGTCGGTGTCGGCGTGAACCCGAATACGGCACTGGCGGAAAGCGCAGGCATCGCGCTGGACAATGGCATCAAGACGGACGCGCTGGGGCGCACGGATGTTGAGGCTGTGTGGTCAGCAGGGGATTGCGCCTCTTTCCCCTACAAAGCGGAGCAAATCCGTCTTGAGAGCGTTCCAAACGCCATTGATCAAGCTGAGGTGGTTGCGGAAAACATCATGGGCGCCGAGAAACCTTATGTCGCGAAGCCTTGGTTCTGGTCAGATCAATACGATGTCAAACTTCAGATTGCGGGGCTGAATTCGGGCTATGATCGCATCGTGTCCCGTGACAATGGCGATGGTGCGAAGTCCTTCTGGTACTATCAGGGCGAGACGCTTCTTGCCGTTGATGCGATGAATTCAGCACGCGACTATATGGTCGGCAAACGCCTGATCGAGGGCGGCAAGTCGCCAAGTGCTGAGGCGGTTGCGGACATGACGATCGAGATCAAGGATTTGATGCGCCTGTGAGGATCATTGCCGGAACATGGCGCGGAACAGCGCTGGCTGCTGTGGGCAAAGGGGATGCGGGCAAACATCTGCGTCCTACGGCGGATCGCGTGCGTGAAAGCCTTTTCAACGTGCTTATGGGCGGCAAGTTTGGCGATCCTATAACTGGGGCACGTGTACTGGATCTCTTTGCCGGTACGGGCGCGCTTGGCCTTGAGGCACTGTCTCGTGGGGCTGAGTATGTGATCTTTGTCGATGACGGACGCGTCTCCGGACAACTCATCAAGAGCAACATTCAAAGGCTCAACGCTAAGGCTAGCACGCTACTTTTGAAAATGGACGCCACTCGACTGCGCGCTAATGAAGCAGACCCTTGTGATTTGGTGTTCCTGGATCCGCCATATGGAAAGGCGCTCGGACAAAAGGCGCTTGCTGAGGCGGTTAAACATGGTTGGCTGGCCGAAGATGCGCTTATTGTCTGGGAGGAGAATGCACCCCAGCTGGCGCCAGAGGGGTTCGAGATGATCGATGCCCGAAAGTACGGCGACACGCATGTGACAATCCTGCGTTGGGTCAATACCTAAAGGCGCGATAGCCGTCTTGGGGCGTAGGCATCGGTGCAGTGCGTCAAACCCCAATAAATCTTGACGCTGCTATAGACAGCCTTTCCGATCCCTGTTAAATCGCGCCAGTCGTGTGGCCTCAGATTCGTTCTGGGGCTGCACCGTTTTTGAACCGGGGACCTTCGGGGCCCTATAAACTTGGCCACCTTCGGGGGGCTTTAACATAGCCGGACCAAAGACAAGAACCTAAGGTCTGGCGCGCTATACGGAAGACAGAAAGCATGGCACTCAAGTCGTACAAGCCGACGACGCCGGGCCAGCGTGGGCTGGTGCTGATCGACCGTTCGGAGCTTTGGAAAGGACGTCCTGTCAAAGCCCTCACTGAGGGTCTGACAAAATCGGGCGGCCGGAACAACACCGGACGGATCACCTCGCGTCGTCGTGGTGGTGGGGCGAAACGCCTTTACCGGATCGTTGACTTCAAACGGAACAAATTTGATGTAACGGCAACCGTTGAGCGGATCGAATACGACCCGAACCGGACCGCATTCATCGCATTGGTCAAATATGACGACGGCGAGCAGGCATATATCCTTGCACCGCAGCGTCTGGCAGTTGGCGATCAAGTGATCGCGTCTGCAAAGGCCGACATCAAGCCGGGCAACGCAATGCCGTTCTCGGGCATGCCGATCGGTACGATCGTTCACAACATCGAACTGAAACCAGGCAAAGGCGGCCAGATCGCCCGTGCAGCTGGTACCTATGCTCAGTTTGTTGGTCGTGACGGTGGTTACGCTCAGATCCGCCTGTCCTCTGGCGAACTGCGCCTCGTACGTCAGGAATGCATGGCCACCGTTGGTGCCGTGTCCAACCCTGACAACTCCAACCAGAACTTCGGTAAAGCCGGCCGTATGCGCCACAAAGGCAAGCGTCCGAGCGTTCGTGGTGTGGTCATGAACCCGATCGATCACCCTCACGGTGGTGGTGAAGGTCGTACCTCCGGTGGTCGTCACCCAGTGACACCATGGGGTAAGCCGACCAAGGGTGCGCGTACCCGCAACAAAAACAAAGCGTCGCAAAAGCTTATCATCCGCTCGCGTCACGCCAAGAAGAAGGGGCGTTAATAGATGTCTCGCTCTGTATGGAAAGGCCCTTTTGTGGATGCTTACGTGCTTAAGAAAGCCGAAGCAGTTCGCGAATCCGGTCGTAATGAAGTGATCAAGATTTGGTCCCGTCGTTCCACCATCCTGCCCCAGTTCGTGGGTCTGACTTTTGGTGTGTACAACGGTAAAAAGCACGTTCCTGTGCTGGTAACCGAAGACATGATCGGTCAGAAATTCGGTGAATATTCGCCTACCCGTACCTACTACGGGCACGCGGCCGACAAAAAAGCGAAACGGAAGTAAGTCATGGGCAAGGCAAAGAACCCCCGCCGCGTGGCTGAAAACGAAGCAATGGCGAAAACTCGCATGCTTCGCACCAGCCCGCAGAAACTGAACCTGGTGGCCGGCATGATCCGCGGCAAGAAAGTTGAGAAGGCTCTGACCGACCTGACTTTCTCCAACAAGCGTATCGCGCAGGACGTGAAGAAATGCCTTCAGTCCGCGATTGCCAACGCCGAGAACAACCACAACCTGGACGTCGACAGCCTGATCGTTGCCGAAGCCTATGTGGGCAAGAACCTGACCATGAAACGCGGTCGTCCGCGCGCCCGTGGTCGTTTCGGCAAGATCATCAAGCCGTTCTCTGAGCTCACCATCAAGGTGCGTCAAGTTGAGGAGCAAGCCTAATGGGTAACAAAGTCAATCCGATTGGCATGCGCCTTCAGGTGAACCGCACCTGGGACAGCCGCTGGTATGCTGACACCAAGGACTACGGTGATCTTCTTCTGGAAGACCTCAAGATCCGTGAGTTCATCAAGAAAGAGTGCAAGCAAGCTGGTGTTGCACGTGTGATCATCGAGCGTCCGCACAAGAAGTGCCGCGTGACCGTTCACACCGCACGTCCTGGCGTGATCATCGGTAAGAAAGGCGCAGACATCGAGACTCTTCGCAAGAAGATCGCGACGATGACTGACTCCGAGCTGCACCTCAACATCGTTGAAGTGCGTAAGCCGGAACTCGACGCTCAGCTGGTTGGCGAGTCCATCGCTCAGCAGCTGGAACGCCGTGTGTCTTTCCGTCGCGCGATGAAGCGTGCCGTTCAGAACGCAATGCGCATGGGCGCCCTGGGTATCCGGGTGAACGTCGCAGGTCGTCTGGGTGGTGCCGAAATCGCACGTACCGAATGGTACCGCGAAGGCCGTGTGCCTCTGCACACCCTGCGTGCTGACATCGATTACGCACATGTGGAAGCGACCACCGCTTACGGGATCATTGGTATCAAAACCTGGATCTTCAAAGGCGAGATCATGGAGCATGATCCGCAGGCGCGTGACCGCCGTGCACAAGAAGTCCAGGATGGCCCTGCACCACGTGGTGCAGGTGGTCGTCGCTAAGGGAGACTGATCAATGCTTCAACCAAAGCGTACTAAATTCCGCAAGATGCACAAAGGCCGCATCAAAGGCGAAGCCAAGGGTGGCTCCACCCTGAACTTCGGCTCTTTCGGCCTGAAGGCAACCACACCGGAACGCGTGACCGCTCGCCAGATCGAGGCAGCACGTCGTGCAATGACCCGTCACATGAAACGTCAGGGCCGTGTTTGGATCCGTATCTTCCCAGACACCCCAGTGACCTCGAAGCCTACCGAAGTCCGTATGGGTAAAGGTAAAGGTTCCGTGGACTATTGGGCCTGCAAAGTGAAGCCGGGCCGCGTTATGTTCGAAATCGACGGTGTTGACGAAGACATCGCACGTGAGGCTCTGCGCCTTGCCGCGATGAAACTTCCTGTCAAAACCCGCGTCGTCGTTCGCGAAGACTGGTAAGAGGTTGGTGAGCGACGCTCACCATCTTCAGAGAATTGACCCCTCGCTGGAAACAGCGGGGGGTTTCTTTTTGAGGCATGAAAGATTTTGCGCGAGGTCTAACCGCAAAGTGGCTCGCAGTTTGTCTTAGAAAACCCGGCTCTGCATGTTTCATTCAACTGTGCAAAGAGCCTTAAAGACAGGACACCTTTTCGCGGAGCCGTCAATGGTGCGCTTAAAGCAAAAAAGCCCCACATGAGCTGCGGGGCTTTCTGATTTGTTCTGTCATTAATGGTTCAGGCTGCGGCCCATTCCTCATCAAGCGTATCTTCATCGCTGTCTGCGGTGGCTTGGTCTTTGAGCTTAAAGCCAGAGATGGCCCGTACAAGGCTCTCAGCTTCTCCAAGCAGCACTTGCCCGGAGGCTGCTGTTTCCTCAAGCATTGCGGCGCTCTTCTGGCTGTCGTGATCCAGGCTTTCCACCGCCGCGTTGACTTCCGCGAGGCCGGAGGATTGATCGGCGGCGTTTTCCGCGATCTCATTCACTTTGCCGACCACCTGTTCCACTGCTTGAAGGATCTCGCCGAGAGAGTCTCCGGTTTCATCCATCAGCTCAACCCCGTTCACCACCTCAGCCTGCGAGCTGGAGATAAGCGTGTTGATTTCATGTGCCGCATCAGACGAGCGTTGGGCTAGAGCGCGCACCTCGGAGGCGACAACTGCAAAGCCACGTCCTGCGTCGCCTGCGCGGGCGGCCTCAACGCCGGCATTCAACGCCAGCAGGTTGGTCTGGAAGGCCACATCTTCGATCAGACCTGAGATCTGAGAAATCGCATCAGAGCTTTCTTTGATGCGCTGGATGGCCGCCACCGTTTGGTCGGCAACGGTGCGTGTGGCTTCTGCCTTCTCTTGGGCGTTGTTGACGTGTGTCCGTGCTTCTTGCGCGCTTTGGGCTGTGCTGTTGACAGTTTGCGCAACGGTTTGAAGTGAAGAGGATGTCTCTTCCAAGGAGGCGGCAGAAATTTCTCCGCGGCGTGAGGCGTCATCGACCGACGATGAGATTTCCTTCGATGTGCGATTGAGGACATTGGACGAAGAGGAAAGCTGGCGCACCATCCCATCAAGATTGCCGACCAGATCATCAAGCGTATCAGAGATATCTTTGAAGATACCCTTCTGTCCGGATGGCATATTGTGAGAAAGGTCTCCTGTTCCTAGGATTTCGAGGGCTTCCTTTACGTCTCCAAGGCCTCTTTCAGTCACTTCACCAATCGCGTTCACCCCGCGTCCCAATTCCGCAAAGGCGCCGTCGGAATTACCGATGTCTATCCGACGGGAGAAGTCGCCTTCGCCACAAGCATCAATGACTTTCGATATTTCCCGAGTGAGGTGGATGCGCGTTTTTTCGGAATTTCGGAATACTGCGACAGCCTCTGAAATATCAGCCATCTCGCGAATGCGGGATTTCGGAAGGTCGCTAGAGAAGTCTTCCGCCATAACTTTTTTCAGGACACTGTCAATTTTTCGAAGCGGTCGGGAGATGCCGCGTGCAAGCAGGATCGCCAGAATGGCAAAGAGCCCGCCGCCTATAATGGCAGCCCAACGGGAGCTCATTTGCGCCTGCTGGCTGAGGATCTCGCTTTCGAGCAGGATATTGTTGGCCGCCCCTCGAACCTCATTCAGCAGTTGATCCATGAGCGGTTCAGCATTTGCAAAATGGGCAGATGCATCGCTGCGTTGGCCGAGCTCAGTCAGAGTTTCCTGCACCAGGGCGGTGAAAGAGGCCTGATACGCATCTAGATGGGGCAGGATGCCTTCTCGCTGTGCCGCGCTGTCATAAAAGAAGACAGGGAAGCCACGGAACTCTTCTATGCGTTTGGACACTTCGCCCAGCCAATGTGCGCTTGGGTCGAGGAGAAAGTCTTTCTCATGTTGGCGCATGGTCAGCACTTTGACCCGAAGGACTGGGATCGCAACGCCTTCGAGGCTTGTCTCCATGGCGGCCACGGCTTCGCTCAGTTCGCCTTTGAGACCGTCAGATTGAGTGAGGCCGAGGCGCTGATTACTGGCCGCAATTTCTTGGAAACTCTCCTCATAGAGAGAGATATGCTCTTTCAAATGGGAAAGCGGTTCGGAAGCACTTTGGAGCTCTGGCAGCTCTGCCACAAGTGCCTCCAACTCCTCTATATAACCGTTGAGGTCAGTCATCACCGCAGCGTGGCGATCGACATACTTTCTATCCAGTCGCAGAAGGAAATCCTTTTCCGCGCGCCGCGCCATAAGGAATTCGATCTTAATATTCTCAGCGGCAATCATTGCCTCTTCGATATTATGCACCCGATGCTGCATGTCATCGCGCATCTTATGAGAATAGAGCGAGATCCCCGCAAGACCTCCCATTACGGTGAGTGCCATAACGATGATTGTTAGGATCGCGAAATTGACTGTAACCTTGGATTTCATGCTCTCTTCCCCTCACTAGCAAATTGCTAATGGCCAATGTGACTAAAGAGGTAGCAACCACGGGTTAATTTAACGTAGCAGCGAATATGGTGGCGAATTGGCATTCTAATTGCCATTTTAAATCTAATGTTTTCAGAGCGGTAATTCCTTGTTTCACTCAGTGTCTCGCCATTGGTCGCGACGACCGCTAGGAAAGACTCATGTCTACAATCGAATCTCTTTTTGTGACGCGGCTCTATCGGGCGCGTTTGTCTGAACAAGGCCCTGCCGTGGATACCGCAGAGCTTGAAGCCTCTTGTTTCTCGATCGCTGAAGACGATGAAGCGGGGCAGGAATGGTGCGAGAACAATGCCTATCCGGGCTACACCTCTTATGCATCGCTCACCGATTTGCCTTGGCGGTTCCCAATCTTTGCGGATGTGGTCAAAGCGCTGGACCTGCATGTGGCAGCTTTCGCAAAGGACCTGGAATTCAACCTCGATGGGCGTGCGCTGAGGCTGGAAGATATCTGGATCAACATTCTTCCAGAGGGCGGGATGCATGCGTCTCATATTCATCCGCATTCGGTGATCAGTGGCACCACTTATGTCTCCATGCCCGAAGGAGCGAGCGCGTTGAAACTGGAAGATCCACGGTCCGGGCGGATGATGGCCGCGCCAGTGCGTCAGAAGGATGCGCGGCGGGATTTGCAGCCCTTTATCTATGTAAAACCAGAGGTTGGCGATGTCCTCCTGTGGGAAAGCTGGTTGCGCCATGAAGTGCCGATGAACATGTCGGAAGAAGAGCGTGTCAGCGTGAGCTTCAACTACGTTTGGGAGTAGTTGAAGGCGCAAAATCTACGTCTGTATCGCGTCGGTATTGCAGCTGTATCGCGACTGTATCGCGGAGGTGCCTTTGTCGGTCTCCGCGATTTGCTTTTTGAGGTGCAATTCAAGGTGGAATCTAAGTGCGGAATGGCAACAGGTCGCCTTGAGGTTAACTTATGGCGCAGCGTTAACTTGTTCGCCTGCGACGACCCCAATAGTTAAATTTTTACTCAAGCGGCTTGGGTCTTGAACCAGCCCTTTGGGTCATGGGGAATTAAACTGGCAAGACCGACATGAACAAAAATATACAAATGGCGGTGGTTGTTCTTGCAACCGCGGCAGGGGCACCTTTGCACGCAGAGATCACCACATTCAGCGAAGTGGGCGCTGGCGTGGAGGTCTTTGATCAAGGCGGGAGTGCTCTCAATCAGTCGTCCTTTCCGGATGAGCCGGAAGACTTCCGAGCTGGTTTTCTGAATGGCCGATTTGGAGCCACGTTGGACAACGGTTTGACGTTTGGGATCGATGGGGACTACCGCAATACGTCGCTTGAGGATTTTGTGGCGCCCGGATAAGAAACCAATGAGGGCGTGGACACTGCCGCACAACTGACCGCGCAGTTTGGGCATTTGTCTGAAGGTCTCTATGTCGGCGGTATCGCCGGGGTGGGGCAGGTCGACTTTCTGGGCGACAGCACGGATCAGGATGTGACCTATCGCTTGCTGGGGGCAGGGGCTGGCGTCGAACGGGGCAGCTGGGCCTATGGCGGCTCATTGCTGTTCATGGATGTGAATGCCGCCGAAGATCCTGAAACGCTGGATGAGGCTGTGATTGCAAAGCTGCAAGCGGAGTATGCGTTGGCCTCTGGAAACACATTCTTTGGAGCCTATGCGCTTTATGCTGATGGCAAGAATGATATCGACTCCGGCTTTGGCATTGATGTTGTGAACGGGCCGGGCGCGGGCCTGTACGTGCGCCATAAAATTGGGGCAATTGGCGAAGGGCGCGATGTGATGCTGAATGCCGGCATCGATTACCTGTCTTTGACAGAGCAGTTCAACGGCAGCGATGTTACCATCGACTCGGTGAAGGCCTATGTCGGCGTTCAAATCACCTTTGGTGGTTCAAAGACACCACGTGCTCTGCGTGTGGCAGCGGCCCCTGACACGACGTTTGCGCAAATGCTTACGCCTATTGTTGACTGATCTGACAGCCCCTCGGATGCGCCCCTCTGCGTTTGGTTGGAGGCAAGCGCAGAGGGGCTCAGAGATCACATGTCGAGCTGCGCATGGCGGGCGCTTAGCGCGAGAGCTGCGAAGAGCAGCAAGCCGAGGAACGTGTAGGCGGCGAAAATCACCTGCATTTCCGCATAAGGCAATTGTGCGCCGCTTTCGGTTTGGGTGGCGGTAAAGCTGAGCATGATGCCAAATAGGACGCGCCCAGCCAGACTTTGCACCGACAGATAGGTGGCACGGATGTCGTTGCTCAGCAGTGGCTGAATGCGCGCACGGATGAATGGGTCTGACAGCGAGTCCGGCACCATACGAAAGAGCAGCAGGGCGATGACAAACAGGCTGTTGGAGATCGCCAAGGCTGCGGTGAGGGCGAGCTGTATGCCAAAGGCCAGAAGCAGTGTTCTAGCCAAACCCAAACGTGTGCGGAGCTTCAGCGCAACAAGCGAGGTCAGGACAGAAACCAGCATCATTGAGAATGTCACGCCGCTGGAAATCAGCGGGGTTTGAGCGGCGAACCCACGTGCGTCCAGAGCCTCGCGGATAAAGGGTTGCCCGAGCACAAAGGGGATATGACCGAAGGCATACATCGCGAGCGCGAGGCCAAGCAACCAGAGCAGCGTTGGATGCGATAAGCTGTTGGCCAGCGCGCGCAGACTTTCGCGGTGCGGCGGCGTGGTCAGATGGGGCGTCTCTTTGAACAGGCAGGTGAGGCCAATTGTGGCGATGGCTGCACAGGCGGTCGCCACATAGGGGATGATCGCATCCCAGAGCGCAAAAATACCTCCGCTGAAGGCAGAGAATGCAAGCGCTACGAAACTGAACCGCCATGCCTTAAGTTCATGATGTTCCAGATCCTTTTCGTGGCCTTCTGCCTTTAGGCTTTCAAATAGAAGCGCGCTGTCAGTTCCAGAAGCAAAGGCCCAGCCCGCGCCCAGCAATACGTTTGCGATTGCAAAGAGCGTGAACCCGTCCGCCAACACCAGCAGAATGGTGGCGGCAACGTAACTTAGTGCTGCGGCAAGGAGCGTGCGTTTGCGGCCCAGTCGGTCGGACATATAGCCGGAGGGGACTTCAAACAAAGTTGTGGCCAGATCGTAGACCACATAGAGCAAAATGGCCTCGGGGGCGGACAGTCGACTTTCGAAATAGAGAAACCAAGTGGCCTGCCAGAAAATCAGGGACTGGATAAATTTGTACCACGGAAAAATCTGAACATTGCGAAGCATTCTGAATTGTTAACCCATGGGTTGAGAGTGGGCGAGAACTACTTCTGTTTGAGGCGCCAGGTTCTTTGCAGTTTTCGGACTGAGACGAGAATGCGAAGCCGCGACTCAGCGAGGTTCTGGAGAATGTGTATGCAGAAATGTTAGGGCTCACATCTGGGATGGCCCAGGAGTGACACAGAGTCGTCGCTCTCTAATTGGTTAACAAAGAGCATGAATAAGGCGTGAGAGCGACGGTTCAACCGTCTGAAGGGTCGGTTTTTGAGGGTTGACGTTCCGTCGCTAAGAGAGGCTTAGGGCAGTTTATCCAGAAAGGGGAGTTTCATGTCAGAACAAGAAACCGACTATGAGGTCGGTCAGGACAATGTGCAGGTATTGGGGTTGGATGTTCACAACCCCGTATTTGCCATTTCAGGTTTAACGATCGTTGCCTTCGTTTTTTTCTCATTGGTGTTTCATGAGCAAGCCTCAGCCTTCTTTGGCTGGTTGCGTCCGGCGCTGACCAGCAATTTTGACTGGGTCTTCATGATCGCCTGTAACCTGTTTGTTGTGTTTTCTCTGTTCTTGGTGGTTTCGCCCTACGGCAAGATCCGCCTCGGGGGCGATGATGCGAAACCTGATTACAGCTACGCAGGCTGGATCGCGATGCTGTTTGCCGCAGGCATGGGCATTGGTCTGGTTTTCTGGGGGGTGGCTGAGCCGATCTCCCACTACGGATCTTCGTTTGGCGGTATCGCCACTGACGAAAACGGTCTGCGCACCGACTGGGCGCCGCTTGGCGCTGCTGCGGGCGACATCGCGGCTTCCCGTGACCTCGCGATGGCTGCGACTGTGTTCCACTGGGGCCTGCACCCATGGGCGATCTATGCCGTTGTGGCGCTGGCGCTGGCATTCTTCAGCTTCAACCGTGGCCTGCCGCTGACGATGCGGTCGGTGTTCTATCCGCTGCTGGGTGAGCGCACATGGGGTCCGCTGGGTCATATCATCGATATCCTTGCCGTGTTCGCGACCATCTTTGGTCTGGCCACTTCGCTGGGTCTTGGTGCAAGCCAGGCGCTGGCGGGTCTGAACTATCTTTTCGGCGTGCCTGTAAGCGACGGGATGAAAGTGGCTCTGATCATTGCGATCACCATCTTTGCTCTGATCTCGGTTGTGGCCGGTCTGGACAAGGGCGTGAAGCGTCTGTCCGAAGCCAACATGATCCTGGCCGCTGGCCTCTTGCTGCTGGTTCTTCTGGTGGGTCCAACTGTTGCCATCCTCACTGGTTTCTTCTCCGGTCTGGTTGACTACGTTGTAGCACTGCCTGCGCTGTCCAACTGGGTTGGCCGTGAAGACACCAACTTCATGCAGGGCTGGACTGCCTTCTACTGGGCTTGGTGGATCTCCTGGTCACCTTTCGTGGGCATGTTCATCGCGCGCATCTCTCGCGGTCGGACCATTCGCGAGTTCATCGTGTGCGTTCTGATCATCCCAACTGTTGTTGGTGCGCTTTGGATGCACGTGTTTGGCGGTGCTGCGCTGGATCAGGTGACCTCCGGTGCCGGTCAGGCGCTGCAGGATGCGGCTCTGGAACTGAAGATGTTCAAGATGTTTGAAGCCTTCCCAATGACCGGGCTGCTGTCTTTCATCGGCATCATTCTGGTGGTGGTCTTCTTTGTGACCTCCTCAGACTCCGGTTCCTTGGTGATTGATACCATCACCGCTGGCGGCAAGACCGACGCGCCAACCGCACAACGTGTATTCTGGTGTGTGCTGGAAGGCGCAATCGCGATTGTGTTGCTGTTGGGTGGCGGCCTTGGTGCGCTTCAGGCGGCATCAATTGCCACGGGCTTCCCCTTCGCCATCGTTCTAATGCTGATGTGTGTGTCCGTGATGATCGGCCTCATCCGCGAGCGCCGTCGCTGAGCGAACACCATACAAAGCAAAAAGAAAACGCCGCCCGGATGGGCGGCGTTTTTTGTCGGGGACAAGAGAGAAGCCTCGACAGGGAGCGACTGGTTATTCGGCAATGATCTCGCCGGAGGGGCGCGGAGTGGCCGCTGTTTCGGCTGGCAACACCGGATAGGTGACAGGTGGCAGCGCACCTGTAAGGCTGTCGAGAAAGGCCACGATCTGCGTGGCGTCTTCATCAGTCAGCTCTTCGCCAAGCTGGGATTCTGCCATGATCTGTACGGCCACTTTCAGATCCCAAACTTTGCCGGAGTGGAAGTATGGAGCCGTTTGCGCCACGTTGCGCAGTGGTGCCGCGCGGAATACGTATTCATCGTCCACTGTCGCCGTAACAGCAAAGCGCCCTTTGTCCCCTACCGGCAAAACATCTGCACCGGGTTTCTCGATCAGACCGAATGGATAGTAGCCGCTGCCGCCGACGTTG
Source organism: Shimia sp. R9_3 (assembly GCF_017743755.1). Taxonomy (NCBI): domain Bacteria; kingdom Pseudomonadati; phylum Pseudomonadota; class Alphaproteobacteria; order Rhodobacterales; family Roseobacteraceae; genus Shimia; species Shimia sp. R9_3. The sequence continues at coordinate 185,771 of NZ_JAGHRP010000003.1, forward strand.
ATGCCGGAGTGGCAGGCTGCACAGCCGAGATCCATGAACTGGCTAAGGCCGGCGAGCTGCTCTGGTGTCATGGCGTCATCATCCCCGTTCAGCCACGCATCAAACGGGGCAGGGGTGATCAGAGTTGCCTCAAACGCCTCAATGGCTTTGGCGAAGTTGTCGAAGGTGACAGGATCGCCTTCCCCCTCAAAGGCATCGCCAAACCACTCCACATATTGCGGCATTGAGTTCAGGGTCGCGAGGAGGTTTTCTTGCGTGTTGGCCATTTCAACGCCAGCCTGCACCGGACCTTTGGCCTGCTCCGCGAGATCTGCGGCGCGCCCATCCCAGAACTGCGCTTCGTTGAATACTGAGTTCAGGGCGGTTGGCGAGTTGCGCGGGCCGCGCTGCCAGCCGTGGCCGATAGAGGTCTCAAGGTTGTCATCCCCGCCGGTGGCGAGGTTGTGGCAGGAGTTACAGGAGAAAACACCGGACGCCGACATGCGCGGATCAAAGAACAGCGCTTTGCCAAGCGCGATTTTTTCAGGTGTGATCGGGTTGTCTTTTACCGCAGGCACCGTGGAGGGCAGCGGCAGGAAAGTATCAAGAGCTTCTTCGCGCAGCTCATTGGCCTGGGCAGAGGCGGCAACGAGGGCGAGGGCTGTGGCTTGGATGAGGCTGGCTTTCAGTTTCATTGTTCGCTCCGTAAACTGGCTCGCTCCCTAAGACGCAATTTGCAGAAAGATAACAAGTGAAGCTTTGACTTAGATCAATTCTAATTCCAAAATGGATGAGATGCGTTGGGTCGGCTGTGGTAAGCGCGCGTCTAACATGGCGCGTAGCCATCTCGGCTATCAGCTCGTGATGGATCAGGGCGCACGAAGGCAGCGCCTAAGCGCCGCCTCACAAGGTATTACCGCTGGGCTGTGACGAGTTTGACAGCCAGTGCCAAGAACACAACGCTTGCCAAGCGATTGAGCCACGTCTGCGCCATTGGTGAGTTTTTCAGCCAGTCACCCAGCCAGCCGGCAGCCAAAGCGACAGAGCCGAACACCAGCAGTGTCGCGATGATCATCAAAAAACCGAGCTGGTAAAATTGCCAGACCATCGGTCCGTTTGCTGGATCAACGAACTGCGGCAAGAAAGCGAGGAAGAAGATCGTCACCTTTGGGTTGGCGATGTTCATGATCAGGCCGCGGGTGTACTGCTTCGCAGATGTCTCCGGCGAGGGGGCGCCCTCTTCGAGGTTGGCCTGTGAGGCGGTAAAGGCCTTGTAGGCGAGATAGATCAGATAGGCGGCGCCAATATACTTCAGGATGGCAAAGGCGACCTGAGAGGTCTGAAAGATCACAGCGACACCAAGCGCAACGGCCGTGGTGTGAAAGATCAGCCCGCTGGCAAGCCCGAGCGTAACGGTAAGGCCGGCGACGCGGCCGTGCAGAGCTGATTGGGTCAGCACAAAGATATTATCCGGGCCTGGCACCAGCGCCAGCGCAATGGCTGCGCCCATGAACAGGATTGCTATGTCTACGGGTATCATGCTCACTCCTCCCAAAGTGTGGCGCGCGGGCGGCTCACGGTTGCGTTGGTTGGAAATGTGTAGGGTAGATGATCAGAGGAGGGAAGTAGGGTGTTGTCCAATCATTCTCCGCTGCTCTAGGAATCCCTTAGGGGTAGGTGAGGGTAACGGGAGTAAGGGATGCTGCGCCAAAAGGTGATTTTGAGCATGGCGTTGATTGCAGTTGCGCAAACTGCATCGGCTATGGACAGACCATCTGCTGCAGTACGTTTGTTTGAGGACGTCTGTCTGCCGATTGTTTATGAAACACTTCCGCCTGTACTGAAAGAGACCAAAGGGCAAGAAGAGTTCTCTGAGGGCGTTCTCAAGTCAACAAAGTGGTATTGGCCGCACCTACCATCGGGCTTTTCTGTAGAAGTGACCGACTACCCCGGCGGGCTAATTAAGTGTGAGATCACTGATAAAGGCCAAGTTTTGTCTCCGGCGGAGCGTCAGGCTTTTGAGAAGCAAGTGGTAGGCTGGATGGGGAGCCGCATGCCAATGCTTGCGCAGGAAACGCCCGAGCCCATTGAGAGCTTCGAGTATTTCAATTCATGGATGACCCCGCAATTTGATCGCAATGACCTGCGCCGATGGGGCGTTCTGCATTTGCGGTTTAGCGCAGAATTTGATCATACGACTTCGCTGATATTGGCGTATCTGCGCAAGCGCCCAACCTCCTAGCTCAACTTTCCCTTGCCTTCACCCTTACACCCCCGTATAGAGCGCCATCTCGCGGATTCCGTGCTTACGGGATTCGTGTGTTTGTCATTTGTCCATCAGGCAAAAGGGTCACCCCGCACATACTCGGGAGCCCTCTGATGTATGAGAAAGGAAAAGGCGATGAACGCCAAAGAACTGCGTGATAAGACGCCGGATCAGCTGCGCGAGGAGCTGTCCAATCTTAAGAAAGAATCGTTCAACCTGCGTTTCCAACAGGCCACCGGCCAGCTGGAGAACTCCGCTCAGATCCGTGCCGCGCGTCGCAACGCAGCACGCGTGAAGACGATCCTGAACGAAAAAGCCAAGTCGGCAGCAGAGTAAGAGGAGCTAGATAGATGCCCAAACGTATCCTGACTGGCACCGTGACCTCCGATGCCAACGCACAAACCATTACCGTGTCTGTAGAGCGCCGCTTCACACACCCGGTTCTGAAGAAGACCATTCGTAAGTCCAAAAAATACCGGGCTCACGATGAGAACAACGCCTACAAAGTAGGTGACTCTGTTCGCATTATCGAATGCGCACCGCGTTCGAAAACCAAACGCTGGGAAGTTCTGGAAGCCTAAGAGTCTCGTTTCGAGACTCCTGGCGACTAGACTTAACAGTTAGTCGAAACCCTGGGGGATACCAGCACGCATCGCTGCCCCATAGGTCGGGAGAAACCACATGATCCAGATGCAAACCAATCTGGATGTTGCTGACAACTCCGGCGCACGCCGAGTTCAGTGCATCAAGGTTCTGGGTGGCTCCAAGCGTAAATACGCATCCGTAGGCGACATCATTGTTGTCTCGGTTAAGGAAGCCATTCCACGTGGTCGCGTTAAAAAAGGTGACGTCCGTAAGGCCGTTGTCGTGCGCACCGCTAAAGAAGTCCGTCGTGAAGATGGCACCGCGATCCGTTTTGATCGCAACGCAGCTGTTATTCTGAACAACAACAACGAGCCAGTGGGTACACGTATCTTCGGCCCAGTTGTTCGTGAGCTGCGCGCCAAGAACTTCATGAAGATCATCTCGCTCGCGCCGGAGGTGCTGTAAGATGGCTGCTAAGCTGAAAAAAGGCGACAAGGTCGTCGTTCTGGCCGGTAAGGACAAAGGCAAAGAGGGCACTATCTCCTCTGTTGACCCCAAAGCCGGTAAAGCCGTCGTGGAAGGCATCAACATCGCCATCCGCCACACCAAACAGAGCCAAACCGCACAGGGCGGCCGCATCCCTCAGGCGATGCCGATCGAACTGTCCAACCTGGCATTCCTGGACGCAAATGGCAAAGCAACCCGCGTTGGCTTCCGCATGGAAGGCGACAAGAAGGTGCGTTTCGCCAAATCCACAGGGGACGTGATCGATGCTTGATTCCGCAGACTACACCCCACGTCTGAAGTCGCTCTATAAGGATTCCATCCGCGCCGCTCTGAAAGAAGAGTTCGGCTACAAGAACGACATGCAGATCCCGAAGCTGGAAAAAATCGTGCTGAACATCGGCTGTGGCCGTGCAGCCGTTAAGGACAGCAAAAAAGCCAAGTCGGCACAGGCAGACCTGACTGCAATCGCAGGCCAGAAAGCTCTGACCACCGTGGCAAAAAACTCTATCGCTGGCTTCCGTGTACGTGAAGGCATGCCGATGGGTGCCAAGGTGACCCTGCGTGGCGACCGTATGTACGAATTCCTCGATCGTCTGATCACCGTTGCGATGCCACGCATCCGCGACTTCCGTGGTGTGAAGCCGAGCTTTGACGGCCGTGGCAACTTCGCCACCGGTCTGAAAGAGCACATCGTGTTCCCAGAAATCGACTTTGATAAAGTCGACGAAAACTGGGGCATGGATATCGTCATCGCCACCAATGCTGAAACCGACGCCGAAGCGCAGAGCCTGTTGAAGCATTTCAACATGCCGTTCATCGCGTAAGGCTGAGAGGATTACGACATGGCTAAAAAAGCAATGATCGAGCGCGAAAAGAAGCGCGAGCGTCTGGTGGCAAAATACGCCGCTAAGCGCGCCGAGCTCAAAGAGATCGCAAACGATGAGTCCAAGCCAATGGAAGAGCGTTTCAAAGCGCGTCTGAAACTGGCGAAACTGCCGCGCAACAGCTCGGCGACCCGTCTTCACAACCGTTGCCAGCTCACCGGCCGTCCTCACGCTTACTACCGTAAGCTGAAGGTTAGCCGTATTGCGCTGCGCGAGCTGGGTTCTGCTGGTCAGATCCCCGGCATGGTCAAATCCAGCTGGTAAGGAGAGAACGATATGAACGATCCTATCGGTGATATGCTGACCCGTATCCGTAACGGCCAGATGCGTGGCAAGTCCGTGGTGTCCACCCCGGCGTCCAAGCTGCGTGGCTGGGTTCTGGATGTGCTGGCTGATGAAGGCTACATCCGCGGTTACGAAGCATCTGAAGAGAACGGCCACCCGGCGTTTGAAATCAGCCTGAAGTACTACGAAGGCACTCCTGTTATCCGCGAGCTGAAGCGTGTTTCCACGCCAGGCCGTCGCGTTTACATGAGCGTCAATGACATCCCAACCGTCCGTCAGGGCCTGGGTGTGTCGATTGTCTCCACCTCCAAAGGTGTGATGTCGGATGCAAGCGCACGCTCCAACAATGTTGGCGGCGAAGTGCTCTGCACGGTCTTCTAAGGAGAACGCAATGTCTCGTATTGGTAAAAAACCGGTCGAGCTGCCCAGCGGCGTAACTGCCACTGTCTCCGGCCAGACCATCGAAATCAAAGGTCCGAAGGACACCCAGTCTTTCACTGCAACTGACGATGTCACCCTTGCAGTTGAAGACAACGCTGTGACCGTGACGCCGCGTGGCATGTCCAAGCGCGCACGTCAGCAGTGGGGCATGTCCCGTACCGTGATCGCCAACATGGTGACCGGTGTGACCACTGGCTTCAAAAAAGAACTCGAAATCAACGGTGTTGGTTATCGTGCGCAGATGCAGGGCACTGTCCTGAAACTGTCTCTCGGTCTCTCTCACGAAGTGAACTTCGAAGTTCCAGCGGGCATCACTGTGACCGCGCCGAAGCCGACACAAATCATCGTTGAAGGTACTGACAGCCAGCTGGTTGGCCAGGTTGCGGCAAACATCCGCGAATGGCGTAAGCCGGAGCCATACAAAGGCAAGGGCATCAAGTACAAAGACGAATATATCTTCCGCAAGGAAGGTAAGAAGAAGTAAGGACCAGACAGATGGCAAACAGCAAACGGGAACTGTTCCTCAAGCGCCGCCTGCGCGTCCGGAACAAACTTCGCAAGGTCAATGGCGACAGCAAACTGCGCCTGTCCGTTCACCGCAGCAACAAGAATATCAGCGTTCAGCTGATCGACGACCGTGCTGGCGTGACTGTGGCATCCGCATCCAGCCTGGAAAAAGATCTGGGCCTGGTTGGCAAAAACAACATCGAAGCAGCCACCAAGGTTGGTTCTTTGATTGCCGAGCGCGCTGTCAAAGCTGGCGTGACCGAAGCTTATTTCGACCGCGGCGGTTTCCTCTTCCACGGCAAAGTGAAGGCTCTGGCCGAAGCTGCGCGTGAAGGTGGCCTGAAAGTATAAGAACTTGTGGGGGACGTTCGCGTCCTCCCGATGATCCGGGAGGCCAGGCACTTGTGTCTGATTTCACTGGGATCGGAGTTAACAGGCGCCTCGCGCCAGTAGATAAAGGAATGCCAAATGGCAGAACGTGAAAACCGCCGGGGCCGCGGTCGCAACCGCGAAGAAGAAACCCCGGAATTCGCAGATCGTCTGGTTGCGATCAACCGCGTGTCCAAAACCACCAAAGGCGGTAAGAACTTTGGCTTCGCTGCTCTGGTAGTTGTTGGCGACCAAAAAGGCCGCGTTGGTTTCGGCAAAGGCAAAGCGAAAGAGGTCCCTGAGGCCATCCGCAAAGCCACCGAGCAAGCCAAGCGTCAAATGATCCGCGTGCCTCTGCGCGAAGGTCGTACTCTGCACCACGACATGGAAGGCCGTCACGGCGCCGGTAAAGTGGTTATGCGTACCGCACCTGAAGGTACTGGTATCATCGCCGGTGGTCCAATGCGTGCCGTTTTCGAAATGCTCGGCGTCAAAGACGTTGTTTCGAAATCCATCGGTTCGCAGAACCCATACAACATGATCCGCGCCACCATCGACGGGCTGAAAAAAGAAGCCAGCCCACGTCAGGTTGCGGCACGTCGTGGCAAGAAAGTTGCTGACATCCTGCGCAAGGATGAAGCACCTGCCGAAGCCGCAGACGCGTAAGGAGTAACGAGACATGGCAAAAACCATCGTTGTAAAGCAGGTCGGTTCGCCGATCCGTCGCCCTCAAGACCAGCGTGCTACGCTGATCGGTCTGGGTCTGAACAAGATGAACCGCACACGTGAGCTGGAAGACACTCCCTCTGTGCGGGGCATGATCCGCAAGGTTTCCCACATGGTGGAAATCATCGAAGAGCGCGACTAAGCCCTTTTCGATCTGAAAATTGAAAGCGCCCTCGGCTCACGCCGGGGGCGTTTTTCGTTAAACTTTGGTTTTTTGACCGGTAGAGAATTCGGCAAAAACTGTGACCTGCAACGATCGCCTCAAGATATTGTGGCGGGTGTCTTCGCCGGCACTGAATACCCATCTCGAAACTGAATGGTTAACATCTCATTGATCGATATTCGTAAACTGCATATCTGAAATGCTATCTTGGGCCTACCTCGATTAAATTATGAGCTCTATGTGAAGCGCGTACTTAAACAGAAACGCGCAATGGCCGAAGTGGCGCACCGGCAGTCAAAGGATAAGTTCCATGCAACATGCACCATCCTTGCATATTGAAGCTGTTGATTTCGTTGGCCGTTTCGCCCGTATGGTCGAATCTTGGCGCCTGAACCAGAAGCGCGCAGCGTCTTATAAAAAGACCGTCAAAGAGCTGAACAAGCTGACGGCCCGTGAGCTTGCAGATGTGGGCCTGACCCGCGGCGATATCGAATATGTCGCCCGCCGCGGTGCCGCGACTCTCTAAGCGGATACGCTTCCCCGTGATACTGGCCTCGGACCAAATGTCCGGGGCCTTTGTCGTTTTAACGCTTCTTAACACCTCGGCAATGCGCCATGTCAAAGGTGCATATCGGCCAGATCAAACCGTCAATTGTTAGCGTTACCGCCGCGATCTATATCGCAGTCACAACCAAAGAAACCAAAACAGCCCGCCGAAAAATACGTTTCGGCATTGATCAAAAGGAGCCACCTCCATGGCAAACGCGAACATTACTCTTACCTCTGGTTCTTCCTTCACTGCGCGCATTCAAGCGGCCGTTGAAGCTTTCAAAGAGGCCCGCATTTTGCGCCAGAAATACCACGCGACTGTGCGCGAGCTGTCCGGCATGACCGATCGTGATCTCGCCGATATCGGCATCCTTCGCCACGACATCGCTGAGTTGGCTGAAAAGCACGTCTACGGTTAAGGTCGGAAAGTCTGTCAGGTGACGCCCTCGCAATTTGCGGGGGCGTTTTGTTTTTTACGGTCGCACCAACGCACCATCTATGACCCGGAAGGTCGGTCGAACACGTTGGCGTCTTCAATCTTGTGCGTGATTGGTACACTAGGTTCCTTACGGTCTTGCTCTGTGTGTTTAACCGGCAAATGCGCAAGTACAGCGCCAAAGCGGTGCAAGACTTGCATTGCCGAGATGCAGCGTCTATAGCCGCCCGGTGGCGTATTACGCGTCATAGAATCAAAACCAAGAAAAGCCGTGTTTGGCCCGATACGCTTCGTGGGTCAGTTCCGGCAAGGAGAAGCGATATGAAACTGCACGAACTGCGCGACAATCCTGGCGCAACTAAGAAACGCATGCGCGTTGGCCGTGGCCCCGGTTCCGGTAAAGGTAAAATGGGTGGTCGTGGTATCAAAGGTCAGAAATCCCGTTCGGGTGTGGCGATCAACGGTTACGAAGGCGGTCAGATGCCATTGTACCAGCGTCTGCCTAAGCGCGGCTTCAACAAGCCAAACCGCAAGGCATTTGCTGTTGTAAACCTGGGTCTGATCCAGAAATTCGTAGACGCCAAGAAACTGGACGCATCCGCAGCGATCACCGAAGATGCGCTGATCGAATCCGGTCTGGTACGTCGTAAGCTGGACGGCATCCGCGTTCTGGCAAAAGGCGAAGTGACCGCCAAGCTGAACATCGAAGTGACCGGTGCTTCCAAAGCAGCCGTTGAAGCTGTCGAAAAAGCAGGCGGCTCCCTGACGGTCAAAACCGCGCCAGCGGCTGAATAAGAGGTTGTGAGCGGGGCATTACCCGCTTACATAATCTTCCAAGTTTTCCTAACGCCGCCAAACCGGAGAACGGTTCTGGCGGCGTTTCCAGTCTAAGAGAGAGCCTAAATGGTATCTGCAGCAGAGCAAATGGCGGCCAACACGAGCTGGGCCGCGCTTGGAAAAGCGACCGATCTGCGCAATCGCATCCTGTTCACGCTGGCATTGCTGATTGTCTATCGTCTTGGCACCTGGATTCCGGTTCCCGGCATCGACGGTGTGGCGCTTCGTGAATTCATGGAGAGCGCAGGCGCAGGGATCGGCGGTATCCTATCAATGTTCACCGGTGGCGCATTGGGCCGCATGGGGATCTTTGCTCTGGGCATCATGCCTTACATTTCGGCCTCTATCATCGTGCAGCTTCTGGGCTCCATGGTGCCTGCGCTTGAGCAGCTCAAGAAAGAGGGTGAGCAGGGCCGCAAGAAGATGAACCAATACACCCGCTACGGCACGGTGGCATTGGCAACTTTGCAAGCCTACGGCCTCGCGGTCAGCCTTGAGGCAGGTGATCTGGCGACCGATCCGGGCCTTTTCTTCCGCTTCAGCTGTCTGATCACGCTGGTGGGCGGCACCATGTTCCTGATGTGGCTGGGTGAGCAGATCACCGCACGCGGCATCGGCAACGGTATCTCTCTGATCATCTTTGTGGGCATCGTGGCAGAGCTGCCAGCCGCGCTGGCGCAGTTCTTCGTGTCCGGCCGCACCGGCGCCATCAGCGAAGCTGTAATCGTAGGCGTGATTGTGATGGTCATTGCGACGATTGCTTTCGTGGTCTTCATGGAGCGAGCTCTTCGTAAGATCCACATTCAGTATCCGCGTCGCCAGGTGGGCATGAAAGTCTATGACGGTGGCTCCAGCCACCTGCCTGTCAAGGTGAACCCAGCGGGCGTGATCCCGGCGATCTTTGCAAGCTCTCTGCTGCTGTTGCCGACCACGATCTCGACATTCTCCGGCAGCCAGACCGGCCCGATCATGTCCACGCTCCTGGCCTACTTCGGTCCCGGACAGCCGCTTTATCTGCTGTTCTTCGTCGGCATGATCGTGTTCTTTGCGTATTTCTATACCTTCAACGTCAGCTTCAAACCCGATGATGTGGCCGACAACCTGAAGAATCAGAACGGCTTTGTTCCCGGTATCCGCCCCGGCAAACGCACCGCGGAATATCTGGAATATGTTGTGAACCGTATTTTGGTGCTCGGATCGGCTTATCTTGCGGCAGTTTGTCTCCTTCCTGAGATTCTGCGTGGCCAGTTTGCGATCCCCTTCTATTTTGGCGGCACTTCGGTTCTGATTGTGGTTTCCGTGACCATGGACACCATTCAACAAGTTCAGAACCATCTGCTGGCCCATCAGTACGAAGGGCTGATCGAAAAATCGCAGCTGCGCGGAAAAGGTAAAAAGCGCGGCGCACGTAAGGGAGCTGCTCGTCGATGAACATTATTTTGCTTGGCCCGCCAGGTGCGGGTAAGGGGACACAAGCAAGTCGTCTCGTAGAGAGCCGCGACATGATCCAACTGTCCACCGGGGATATGCTGCGCGCAGCAAAGACCTCTGGGACTGAAATGGGCAAGATCGTTGCCGACGTGATGGACCGCGGCGAACTCGTGACCGACGAGATCGTGATCGGCCTGATCCGTGAGCAGCTGGAAGGCGACAAAAAGGGTGGTTTCATCTTTGACGGCTTCCCACGCACGCTGGCGCAAGCTGACGCTCTGGCAGAGCTGCTGGCGGAAGTTGGTGAGAAGCTCGATGCGGTGATCGAGATGCAGGTGGATGATGAGGTGCTGGTGCATCGTATCGTCAACCGTGCGAAGGAAGCTGTCGCTGCTGGCGGCACTGCCCGCGCGGACGACAACGAAGACAGCCTGCGCATCCGTCTGATGGAATACTACAAAAAGACGAGCCCGCTGATCGGCTACTACCATGCTAAAGGTGACCTGAGTTCGATTGATGGCTTGGCATCCATGGATGAAGTCGAAGCATCGATTGTAAAAGTGCTGGGCTAAAATCTAAGCTCCAGACTGTCGAAGGCCTCCACGCTCATTGGGGGCCTTTTCTTTTTTTGAAATTTTTTCTGAATAGTTTTCCCTCCTCAAGCGTTGACCTTAGGAATGGGCGATTTTGCCCGGCTTGGAGGAACCGATGAAAGCATTTTTGAAAACCGCAGCTGTTGTGATGGCATTTGCAGGGCCGGCCTTTGCCGGTGGGCACGAAACCTGGAAAACCGTGGACGACGAGAGCCTGATTGCTTTTGGCTCGATCAAGAAAAATACGGTTGGTGAGGTCCACACCTTTGAGGGCTTGTCGGGATCGGTGAACGAGAAGGGTGCCGTCTCGCTGGCAATCGAACTCTCCTCCGTTGAAACCAACATCGATATCCGTAACGAGCGCATGATGGAGCACGTCTTCAAGGCGGCGGATGCTGTTGCTGAGCTGAAGGGCGAGATCGATTTTGACGAGGTCCATGATCTCGAAATTGGCGCGACAACCGTTGTGGACTTTGAAGGCACCCTTGGTCTCGCAGGCGTGTCAGCGGATGTTGAAGCAGAGCTGTTTGTTGCGCGTCTGTCAGAAGATCGCGTACTCGTTACCACTTCTGACATGATTATGCTGTCCACTGCAGATCTGGGGATCGATGCTGGCGTGGACAAGCTGATGGAGCTTGCCAGTTTGCCGGGCATTACCCGCGTAACGCCTGTGTCTGTGCGCATGGTGTTTGAGAAGTGATCACAATAGCCAGAGATGTGGGGAGTGCCCCACATCTCCAGCAGGGAGATGGAAATGCGCAATACAGCAATACTGGCGACCGCACTCGCGCTTTTTGCCACCGCCACATTGGCGGACGGGGATGTCAAAAAAGGGAAAAAGGTCTTCAAGAAATGTAAGGCCTGTCACAGTCTGAAGCCTGAGGACAACCGCGTTGGCCCGACGCTATATGGAGTCTTCGGGGCGACTTCCGGATCGGTGGAAGGATTTCGCTACTCTGGCCCGATGACGGAAGCGGGCATCGTCTGGGATACGGAGACCCTCGCAGCGTTTTTGGCCAAGCCCAAAGACGTGGTGCCGGGCACAACCATGGCCTTCCCGGGGCTGAAAAAGCCAGAGCAGATTGAGGATCTGTTGGCCTATTTGCAGAGTGAGCTGACGGAGGAATGATGGCTGAAACTGCGAATAGTGCCCCATGCTGAGCCGTTGGAGAAAACAAAGCGCCGAAGAAGAGGTGGAGGCGGGCCTTCCTGAGGTCTTCCCCCGCATCTGGCGCTATGCGTTTTCGCTGACCGGCTCCAGGGACGGTGCAGATGATCTGGCGCAGGCGGCCTGTCTGCGTGCGATGGAACAGGCCAGCAAGTTCAGGTCTGGAACACATCTGGATCGCTGGCTGTTTCGTATCACGCATAACCTCTGGATCAGTGAGATCCGCAAAGAGCGCGTGCGCAAGAAGGGCGGGATGCCGATGGTGGATGCCGCCGACATCCCGGACCCAAAGCAGGACCCGGAGCGGGACTATGATCGCCAGGAGGTTTTGAAATCAGTGTTGGATCTGCCGGAGGCACAACGCGCAACTGTGTTTTTGGTGTATATTGAGGGCTACTCCTATAAGGCCGCGGCAGAGATCCTGGACATTCCGCTGGCCACCGTGATGAGCCGACTTGCCACTGCGCGCGCCAATTTGGGGCGCAAATTCAGAGATCAGAAGGACGTGAGCCGTGCAAGATAGACGTTTCTCAGATGAGGAGCTTGTCGCCTATCTCGATGGCGAAAGTGAGTTCGCTGCGGTGGACCAGATCGAGGCAGCGCTTCAGGATGATGCGGCGCTCAACACGCGCCTGGATGCTCTGCGGATTGATATTGGCGCGCTGCAAGACAGTTTTGAGCTCCTGCAGCCATCCCAAGAGGCCATTGCGTCATTGCCTGTGGGGGCAAAGGCACCTGTGAAGCGGCCTGTGTTTGCCGTTGGCATGGCGGCATGTATAGCGCTGGCCGTTGGATTTGGTCTGGGAAGCTGGAACACCAATCAGAGCCCTTCGGGGTGGGTGGAATATGTGGCCGCCTACCAAGCGCTCTATACCCATGCGACGCTCGATCATATCTCCCAAAGCCCTGAGCAACTGCGTGAGGAGCTGGGGCGGGTGTCGGCAGCGGTGGGCAAAGACATCGCCCTAGAACAGCTCACGGCCTTGCCTGATGTGGAATATAAGCGCGGGCAGGTTCTCAGCTTTGAGGGGCGGCCGTTGATCCAACTGGCGTTTGCGACTCCCAGTGGCGTGCCGATCGCTCTGTGCATCATCCGAAGTGAAGATGTCGCCAAAACCGAAGAGGCGATGGCGACCATGCGGCTTGAAGGATTGAGTTCGGCTGTGTGGTCAGATGGGGTGCATGACTATGTGCTGATCGGCGGCAAAGAAGATGGCCTTGTACGGCGTATGGGGCAGGCCTTGCAGTCGATGCAGATTTGAAGGAGAAACGCTGGGACGCAAGGAATTTCCGCGCCCTAGCGCCTTTGCTCTGATCCGCTATTGACCGCGGGTCTTTTCCCCCCTATGTCACCTCATCTCTTAACCGAGAATCAATTCTTTGCTTTTGGGTCGCACCCGATATGCAAGATCACCTGATCAGCTGAGGCCCGGCCGCTTATTGCGTCGGGCTTACGTTGTGAAAAAAGGTTCTGGAACCACGGAACCGCAACGAAAAAGGAAAGTGACACGTGGCACGTATCGCCGGCGTTAACATCCCGACCCACAAACGGGTCCCGATCGCCCTGACTTATATCACTGGCATTGGCCCAGCATCCGCCAAAGAAATCTGCGAATCCGTAAACATCGACGTAACCCGTCGTGTGAACGAACTGTCTGACGCAGAAGTTCTGGCAATCCGTGAGCATATCGATGCGACCTACACCGTTGAAGGTGACCTGCGTCGTGAAGTGCAGATGAACATCAAGCGTCTGATGGACCTGGGCTGCTACCGCGGTCTGCGCCATCGTCGTAACCTCCCGGTCCGCGGTCAGCGTACCCACACCAACGCACGCACCCGTAAAGGTCCTGCGAAGCCGATCGCCGGCAAGAAGAAGTAAGGGAGGGTTTGATCAATGGCACGCGATAAGACTCGTACGAAGAAAAAAGAGCGTAAGAACATCGCCTCCGGCGTTGCGCACGTGAACAGCTCTTTCAACAACACCAAGATCCTGATCTCTGACGTTCAGGGCAACGCGATCTCCTGGTCCTCTGCTGGCACCATGGGCTTTAAGGGCTCCCGTAAGTCCACGCCTTATGCTGCTCAGATGGCTGCAGAAGATGCGGGCAAAAAAGCTCAAGAGCACGGCGTTAAGACGCTGGAAGTGGAAGTTCAGGGCCCAGGTTCTGGTCGTGAATCCGCTCTGCGCGCTCTGGCCGCAATCGGCTTCAACATCACCTCTATCCGTGATGTAACCCCGATCGCTCACAACGGCTGCCGCCCACCAAAGCGTCGCCGCGTCTAAGCGACAGTGAATTACCTTGGGGCCGCGTGTTTCCGCACGGCCCCATTCGTCATTTTTAAACCTCGGGCGTCTGGTTCTTTTTGGAACATGGGAGCTAGACAAGAATGGAGGGACGCATGATCCACAAGAATTGGGCAGAATTGATCAAGCCTACCCAGCTTGAAGTAAAGCCGGGCAACGACCCTGCGCGCCAGGCCACTGTAGTGGCAGAGCCGCTGGAGCGTGGTTTTGGTTTGACACTGGGCAACGCGCTGCGCCGCGTTCTGATGAGCAGCCTGCAAGGCGCCGCCATCACCAGCGTACAGATCGACAATGTTCTGCATGAATTCTCCAGCGTTGCCGGTGTGCGTGAAGACGTGACCGACATCATCCTGAACCTGAAGGGCGTGTCCCTGCGCATGGAAGTGGAAGGCCCTAAGCGTCTGTCCATCAATGCAAAAGGTCCAGGTGTTGTAACGGCTGGCGACATCAGCGACAGCGCTGGCATCGAAGTTCTGAACAAAGACCACGTGATCTGCCACCTCGACGATGGTGCGGACCTCTACGTGGAACTGACTGTGAACACTGGCAAAGGCTATGTGTCTGCGGACAAAAACAAGCCGGAAGACGCGCCAATCGGCCTGATGCCGATCGATGCGATCTATTCCCCGGTCAAAAAAGTGTCCTACGACGTTCAGCCAACCCGTGAAGGTCAGGTTCTGGACTATGACAAGCTGACCATGAAAATCGACACCGATGGGTCGATCACACCGGAAGACGCCGTGGCTTATGCTGCGCGTATCCTTCAGGATCAGCTGTCCATCTTCGTGAACTTTGATGAGCCTGAATCTGCGGGTCGTCAGGAAGAAGATGATGGTCTGGAGTTCAACCCGCTTCTGCTGAAGAAAGTGGACGAGCTGGAACTGTCTGTGCGTTCTGCAAACTGCCTGAAGAACGACAACATCGTTTACATCGGCGATCTGATCCAGAAAACCGAAGCAGAGATGCTGCGCACACCGAACTTCGGTCGCAAGTCTCTGAACGAGATCAAAGAAGTGCTGTCCGGCATGGGGCTGCACCTCGGCATGGACGTCGAGGACTGGCCACCAGACAACATCGAAGATCTGGCCAAGAAGTTCGAAGACAACTTCTAATAGGTGCGCCCTGAGGGCACACCCTACGTAGGGTGCGCATTTATTGCGCACCTTCACACAGACAAATGCCCGGAACTGCCGGGGAAAGCTGGGCCAAAGGCCCCAAGGTGAACCGGTGACACGCATCACTGGTCTGACAAAGCAAAACGCGAATTAGGAGAAATCAAATGCGTCATGCTCGTGGCTATCGCCGCCTGAACCGTACTCACGAACACCGTAAAGCTCTGTTTGCCAACATGGCGGGCTCTTTGATCGAACACGAACAGATCAAGACCACCCTGCCAAAGGCAAAAGAACTGCGTCCGATCGTTGAAAAACTGATCACCCTTGCAAAGCGCGGCGACCTGCACGCGCGTCGTCAGGCAGCTGCTCGTCTGAAAGAAGACCAGTATGTTGCAAAACTGTTCGACGTTCTGGGCCCACGCTACGCAGAGCGTAAAGGTGGTTACATCCGCATCATGAAAGCCGGCTTCCGCTATGGCGACATGGCACCGATGGCGATCATCGAATTCGTGGATCGTGACGTTGATGCAAAAGGCGCGGCCGACAAGGCTCGCGTGGCAGCTGAAGAAGCCGCCGAAGAATAAATCCATTCGGAACAACCGAATGACTGGACCCCCGCCATTTTGGTGGGGGTCTTTTTTTGGTGGGGGTCTTTTTTTTGTCCGTTTGCTGCCGACGCTGGATTTGAATTATGCGATGGTCTTCCGCTGCCTGTGGCGGCATGGTGCGCCAAAGACTGAGTGATCGGATGGAAAGATCACGGAACAGGAAGGGGCGGCGGGATGAGCGCAGATGTGATTGTGGTTGGCGCAGGCGTTTGGGGCACTGCATGTGCGCGTCACCTGAGTGAATTGGGCCTTGCTACCGTCCTTGTCGGGCCGGATGAGCCGCAGGACGCTTCAAGCCACACCGGCGTCTTTGCCAGCCATTATGATGAGGCACGGATCACCCGCCGTCTGGCGAGTGATGCGGATTGGTCCCGATTGGCGCAGGCCTCCATGGCGCGTTATGCAGACATGGAGGCGCGCAGCGGGCATCGGTTTCACGCCCCTGTTGGGGCGCTTATGGTTGGTGCGAGCAGCGGTTTTGGATCGGAGTTCATGACAAAAACGCTGGAGGTGGCACAGAGCGAAGGGTTTGCCTTTCAGGGCTTCTCCGGCGAGACTCTCGCGGAAAGATTTCCCTTCTTGTCTTTTCCGGAAGGGGTCTCAGCGCTCTATGAGGAGGATGGCGGCGGCTGGATCAATCCGCGCCAACACGTCTTGGCAGAAATCGCGCTTGCAACGCAAAGTGGCGCGCAGCTGATACGCAGTGAAGCTGTGCGTATTTCCGAAAGTGCTGATGCGGTCACCGTTCACTGCGCGGACAGTACGGAAGTCACGGGGCAGAAAGTTGTGGTGGCCTGTGGCGCATTTTCCAAGGCAGCGGACCTGCTGCCAGCCCCGGTGCCGCTGCGGGTCTATGCGCGTA
This sequence comes from Shimia sp. R9_3, assembly GCF_017743755.1. Lineage (NCBI taxonomy): Bacteria > Pseudomonadati > Pseudomonadota > Alphaproteobacteria > Rhodobacterales > Roseobacteraceae > Shimia > Shimia sp. R9_3. Next base: position 202,387 of record NZ_JAGHRP010000003.1, read on the forward strand.
CAGTTGCCTTTCTTGAACTCGAGGCTGCAGAAACACAGCGGCTGCAGGATATGCCGTCTTTTGTCTACGTGCCGCCAGGAACGGATCGGGACACCTATGTTTTGCCACCGGTGCGCTATCCTGATGGCAAAACCTACCTCAAAATTGGGGGAGATCCGGAGGATCATGAGCTTCACACTGTTGGCGACATGAAGGCATGGTTCCGCAGCGGGGGGGACACAGATGTTGCAGCGCTGCTAGCTGATCTGTTGCGAGACTTGATGCCGGGGTTGCGGGTTGAAAGCGTGTCGCACGGCAGCTGTGTGACTTGTTTTACGCCAAAGGGGGCTCCGTTGGTCTATCCGCAAACAGATCGCGTGTTTGCCCTGACGGGCGGCAACGGTGCGGGGGCGAAATGTGCAGATGAGGTTGGGCGCCTTGGTGCTTTGCTGGTGTCCGGTCATGGGCTACCAACTGGGCAATATCAAAGCGACTTTCGCCCTTAAAAACGCGGAGCTTAGTGAGCGTAATCCGTCGCAAATGCGGCGGCCTTCCTGCCTTGCATTTTCAAGAGGCGCTGGCCATATCTTGGGCACATTACAAACAAAGGAAGACGCATGATCCGCGCTGCTGTGATCGCGCTTGCAGTTGGTCTCTCAACCACCGCATTCGCCGAAACGAAAATTCCGCAAACGCAGAGTGACATCGCCTTCGGATTTGCGCCCTTGGTGAAGCAGGCGGCACCGGCCGTCGTGAATATTTTTGCCAAGCGGGTCGTGCAGGCGCGGCAAAGTCCGTTTTCGGGCGACCCGTTTTTTGATCAGTTTTTCCGCAACTTCAGCAACCCCCAGCCGCGCGTGGAGAACTCGCTTGGCTCCGGTGTGATCCTCTCAGAAGACGGCATTGTGGTGTCCAACTATCACGTGGTGGGCATGTCCACGGATATTCGCGTGCAACTCAATGACCGCAGCGAATACACCGCAGAGGTGTTGCTTGCGGATGAGGAGAGCGACCTTGCGATCCTGAAGTTGAACGACGCTGAAGGCCTGCCGTTTCTGCGCCTGAGAGACAGCGACAGCGTGGATGTCGGCGAGCTGGTCATGGCGATTGGCAACCCCTTTGGTGTCGGGCAGACTGTGACCAGCGGGATTGTGTCGGGCCTTGCGCGCTCTGGTGTGGCAACCGGAAATGCGCGCGGATATTTCATTCAGACCGATGCAGCCATCAACCCGGGTAACTCCGGGGGCGCGTTGGTTGATGTGAATGGCGACCTTATCGGCATCAACACCTCCATTCTGACACGTTCTGGCGGCTCCAATGGCATTGGCTTTGCAATACCCGCGCGCCTCGTGGCGCAGTTTGTGGATCAGGCCCGCGAAGGGTTTGAGAGCTTTCAGCGCCCCTGGGCTGGCATGTTTGGCCAACCTGTTGACGCGGATATGGCCGAAGGGCTTGGTCTGGACCGCGCCGGCGGTATCGTGATCACCGATCTGCATGCCGTCAGCCCGTTTCTGGAGGCCGAGTTCGAGCCGGGAGACGTGATTTTGGAACTGGACGGCCAACCTGTGAACACGCCTGCGGAAATGATCTTCCGCATGTCGGTCGCTGGATTGGGCAGTGAAGTTGATGTTTTAATGGTGCGGGAAGGAGCCGAGCAGACTCGCAAGGTCAAAATGGCGATCGCCCCGGAAACCCCGCCGCGCGATCAACTGACCACAGGCCGTAGGGCTGCGATCCCGGATCTGGTGATTTCCAATATCAACCCGGCGGTTCTTAGCAGCTTTGGTCTGCCATTGAGCGCGGAGGGAGTGATCGTTGAGAACCCCGGCGAAATTGGTGCGCGTTTGGGTTTGCGCCCGGGTGATGTGCTGCGAGTGATTGACGGCAAAGATATTCTCACCACCTCAGATGCCGACAAGGCTTTGCGCGCTGTGCGCAACAGGCTTACGCTGGAAGTTCAACGCGGCACCCAGCGGTTGGTGATGCGGTTCCGACTCTAAAGGCGCAAGGGCATCTGATGGCCGATCTTTTTGATACTCCAGCGGCGGATATCCCCGCGGCACCTGTTGCTGACGCGCCCCGGCCTTTGGCGGACCGGTTGCGTCCGCAAGCGCTCTCTGAGGTGATCGGGCAGGCGCAGGTTTTGGGGGCAGAGGCGCCATTGGGCGTGATGCTGTCCTCTGGCTCTTTGTCATCGCTGGTGTTCTGGGGCCCCCCCGGCGTCGGAAAGACCACGATCGCGCGGCTTCTTGCGGATGAGACGGACCTGCATTTTGTGCAGATTAGCGCAATATTCACGGGTGTTCCGGAGCTGCGCAAAGTCTTTGAGGCCGCCAAGATACGTCGCCAAAACGGGCAGGGCACCCTGTTGTTTGTTGATGAGATCCATCGCTTCAACAAAGCTCAGCAGGACGGTTTTTTGCCGCATATGGAAGACGGCACAATCCTGCTGGTCGGCGCCACCACGGAAAACCCGTCTTTTGAACTCAACGCCGCGCTTTTGAGCCGCTCGCAGGTTCTTGTGCTGGAACGTCTGAGCCTCGCAGATCTGGAGCGGCTGGCGCAGAGAGCGGAACAAGAGCTCGGCAAAGCACTGCCTCTGGACGGGCTGGCGCGCGAGGCGCTGCTTGAGATGGCCGATGGAGACGGTCGCGCGCTTCTCAATCTGGTTGAGCAGGTGGCAGCCTGGTCCGTGAATGGGAAGCTGGACAGCGAGGCTTTGGCGACGCGGCTGATGCGACGGGCTGCGAAATACGACAAGTCCGGTGACGAGCATTACAACCTTATATCCGCGCTGCATAAATCGGTGCGGGGATCTGACCCAGATGCCGCGCTTTATTGGTTTGCGCGGATGCTGGAGGGGGGCGAAGATCCTCGGTTTCTGGCCCGGCGCATCACACGCATGGCGTGCGAAGACATCGCTTTGGCGGACCCACAGGCGCAGGGTGTCTGTTTGAATGCCTGGGAGACTTATGAGCGTTTGGGCAGTCCCGAGGGGGAGCTGGCGCTGGCGCAGGCCGTGATCTATCTGGCCCTCGCGCCAAAAACCAACGCGGGGTATGCGGCCTACAAGGCGGCGCGAGCATTGGCGAAACAGACGGGCTCTGAGCCGCCGCCCAAGCACATTTTGAACGCGCCTACCTCGCTGATGGCAGATCAGGGCTATGGAGCGGGCTACCAGTATGATCACGATGCCGAGGATGGGTTTTCCGGGCAGAATTACTTCCCGGAAGGGCTGAAGCGGCCGGTGCTCTATACGCCGGTAGAGCGCGGTTATGAGCGCGAGTTAAAAAGGCGTCTCGACTATTTTGCGAAACTGCGCAGCCAGCGAGGCGGCTGAGGCACCATTTGAGCGCGGGATATTTCACGCGGGAAAAAGGCTTGTTTTCTTGACATTGGGCGTGGAAGGGCAGAGAGACGCCGGATGATTTTGAACCTCACATATGTGGCTGTCGGTGGCGCGATTGGTGCCGCCCTGCGCTATCTGGTCGGGCTGGGCGTTGTGCGCCTGGTCGGGCAGGGGTTTTGGAATGGCTTTCCGCTGGCGATTATCACGGTAAACGTCATTGGCTCCTTTTTGATGGGGGCTTTTGTCGTGGTGGCGGCGCAGCGTGGCCTGACGCATTATTCGCCTCTGGTGATGACCGGGCTGCTGGGCGGTTTCACCACGTTTTCGGCGTTCTCGCTTGAGACAGTTACGCTGGTGGAACGCGGGGACTATGGCGCGGCTGCAATCTATGTGGCGGTTTCGGTGATCGGCGCGGTGGGCGCGCTGATGCTGGGTATGATTTTGACGAGAGGGCTTTTGGCATGAGCCGGGTGCAGACTGTGACCGTGGAAGCGGGCGAAGGGGATCAACGGCTGGACCGCTGGTTCAAGCGCAAGTTTGCCCATGTTGGGCAGGGGCAGATCGAAAAGATGTGCCGCAAAGGTGAGATCCGCGTGGATGGCGGGCGTGTGAAGGCCAATACCCGTCTGGAAGAGGGGCAGTCCGTGCGAGTGCCGCCGCTGCCAGCTCCGGGGGAGAAACCTGCAGCACCCGCAAAAACGCGCGTGTCACCTGCTGACGAGATGCTGGTCCAGAACTGCGTCATTTACCGTGACGATCAGATCATCGCGCTCAACAAACCGCCAGGGCTGCCAACACAGGGCGGCAGCAAGCAGACCCGCCATGTGGATGGCCTGTCAGAGGCGCTGAAGTTCGGCTTTGAGGAAAAACCACGGCTGGTGCACCGTCTGGACAAAGACACCTCCGGTGTCTTGCTGCTGGCGCGCACACGGCAAGTGGCGCAGGCTCTGACAGAGGCGATGCGGCACAAACAGACCCGCAAAATCTACTGGGCGGTCGTGGCTGGGGTTCCAACGCCGTATCTCGGTGAAATCAAATATGGGTTGGTCAAAGCCGGTGGTCATGGCGCACGTGGCGAAGGCGAGAAGATGATCGCGGTGCATCCGCGCGAAGTCGAGCGCACCCCGGGTGCCAAACGCGCTATCACCCAATACGCCACTTTGTATCGTGTCGCGGGCCGCGCCGCCTGGGTGGCGATGGAGCCCATCACCGGGCGGACACACCAGCTGCGCGCCCATATGGCGGAGATCGGCCATCCCATTGTTGGCGATGGGAAATATGGCGGCTCCGGTCAGGAAAACCTCGGCGATGGCTGGGGCGCGAAGCTTGGTGGGATCATCTCCAACAAACTGCATCTGCATGCGCGCAGCATGACGTTTGAGCATCCTGTGACCCGCAAGCAGGTCACCGTCACGGCTGAGTTGCCGGAGCATATGGCCCACACATGGGACACCTTTGGCTGGTCTGAGGACCTTGCCGCGGATGATCCGTTTGAAAGCCTGCGCTAAGGCGGTTTCATCCTCTCTTTGATATGATGCGTATCAGCTGACATGGCATGCTTGAGGCATTCCATGACGTTTTTGATACGCATCTATTTGAAAGGAGAGGCCTATGCCGGCTGTATCGTTTTCCCATATTGGCATCACTGTGCCCGATCTTAACCGCGCCGTTGAGTTTTACACCAAGGCCTTTGATCTCTATCTGCTGATGCCACCCAGCGAGGTGCTGCAGGATAGCAGCGCGATTGGTGAGATGTGTGATGATGTGTTCGGCCCCGGTTGGGGCCGCTTTCGTATCGCGCATTTGTCGACCGGTGGTGGCGTCGGAATCGAGTTGTTTGAATTCACCAAGACCGACGATACGCCCCCGCCGTTTGACTATTGGAAACCAGGGATATTTCACTTCTGCTTGCAGGACAGCGATTTGGAAGAGCGGGTGAAGCGGATCGAGGCCCTTGGCGGCAAGCAACGCATGCAGCAGGTGCGGTACTATTATCCCGACCAGAAGCCTTACCGCATGGTCTATTGCGAGGATCCGTTTGGCAATCTGGTTGAGCTCTACAGCCACTCTTACGAGCTGACCTATTCCTCAGGTGCCTATGCGGAGGATGCTTGACCTTCTGCATGGTCCGTGGTGAAGCAAAGGCACCAAGGCAGGAGGCTCAGAGCGCTTGAAACTTGTGATTTTTGACGTGGATGGGACGCTGGTGGACAGCCAGGGGCTCATAGTGGCTTCGATGTACCAAGCCTTTGCGGAGGAGGGGCTGCAAGCACCGGCACGCGATGCCATACTTGGCATCGTTGGGCTGTCATTGGATGTTGCGGTGTTTAAGCTGGTGCCGGAGTGTGCGCTTGCGCAGCGTGTTCGGCTGGTTGATGGCTATAAGGCGGCTTATATGCAGCTGCGGGCCAGCCAGGGAGCAGCGCAGTCATCGCCTTTCTATCCCGGTGCTTATGAGGCTCTGACACGACTGCGCGCCCGCGATGATGTTCTGTTGGGGGTAGCCACCGGGAAATCCCGCAGAGGTCTCGACAAGCTCATCGCAGGCCATGGTCTGGAAGGATATTTCGTGACCACACAGGTTGCTGATGATCATCCGTCAAAACCGCATCCCTCCATGATCGAGACGGCAATGCTGGAAACAGGTGTGGCAGCCGCGGAAACGGTGATGATTGGCGACACGAGTTTTGACATGGATATGGCCGCTGCAGCGGGCGTGACAGGTCTTGGCGTGCGCTGGGGATACCACGATGAGACCCGGCTTGGCGCAGCACGACAGCTGATCGAGGATTTTGGCGCCTTGGATGGCGCCTTGGAAGAGGTTTGGGAGCTTCAGTCATGAGCGGATGGGCAAAAAAGCGGTTTTGGAAAGAAACAACTGTTGCGGCAGTTGAAGGTGGCTTCGGGGTGTTTTTGGACGGGCGCGCCGTCAAAACGCCTGCGAAAGCGGCTTTGGTGGTGCCAACAGAGGCGATGGCACAGGCCATGGTTGCCGAATGGGATGCGCAAGACGGCGAGATTGATCCCAACACCATGCCCGTGACACGTTCGGCCAATGCAGCGATTGACAAAGTGGCCATCCAGCATGCGGAAGTCGCTGATATGTTGGCAGAATATGGCGGTAGTGACCTTTTGTGCTACCGGGCCACGTCGCCTGAGGAGTTGATCGCTCGGCAGGCAAAGGCATGGGACCCGCTGCTTGATTGGGCGGCAGAGATTTTTGGCGCACGCCTGAAGCCTGTGGCAGGGGTCATGTTTGAAGCGCAAGACCCGGCAGCGCTTGCCGCTCTGTCCCAGCAGGTCCACCGTTTTGATAACTTTGAGCTGGCAGCTTTCCACGATCTGGTTGGCATCTCCGGATCGCTGATTATCGGATTCGCCGCAACCCGCGATCTGCAGGAAATCGAAGCGCTTTGGAAACTCTCCAGAATCGACGAAATCTGGCAGGAAGAACAATGGGGCCGCGATGAAGACGCAGCCCTGGAAGCAGAGAAGAAATTCCAAGCATTTGAAAATGCTTACCGCTTCTTCAAACTGAGTAATTCCTAGTCAGAAACCTCGGCAAACAAGGCGGAATTAACATTCGCGCAAGCATTGATTGTAATGCGTGATGGACCTCTTGACGTTTGGCGATGAATGCGACCACACTAACCCCAGATGTGAGGGGGGTGTTGTCTCAACACATCATTCTAGGCCGGGAGTGGCCAAAACCACCTGTGAAAGGGTGGGTAAACAGGAAGAGGTAAAAATGAAAAAATCCGTAGTTTTTGGTGCGCTGACTGTCGCTGGCCTGGCGGCCGGTGCTGCAGCTGCTGGCACGCTTGACGATGTGAAAGCGCGCGGCAAGCTGAACTGTGGCGTTACCACTGGTCTGGTTGGCTTTGCTGCACCAGATGCAAACGGTGAGTGGAAGGGCTTTGACGTAGGCGTATGCCGTGCGGTTGCTGGTGCTGTTCTGGGCGACCCGACCGCGGTTGAATTCGTACCAACCACCGGTAAAACCCGTTTCACCGCTCTGGCGTCCGGCGAGATCGACATGCTGGCGCGTAACACCACCTGGACCTTCAGCCGCGATGTCGACCTGAAGTTCACCTTCGTAGGTGTGAACTACTATGACGGTCAGGGCTTCATGGTTCCGAAAGAGCTGGGCGTGTCCTCCGCGAAGGAACTGGACGGCGCAACCGTTTGTATCCAAACCGGCACCACCACCGAGCTGAACCTGGCGGACTTCTTCCGTTCCAACAACATCAGCTACGAGCCGGTTCCAATCGAAACCAACGCAGAAGCACAGCAGCAGTATCTGGCTGGCGCATGTGACGTGTACACCACCGACGCATCCGGCCTCGCGGCGACTCGTGCAACTTTTGAAGATCCATCTGCGCACGTTCTGCTGCCAGAAATCATCTCCAAAGAGCCTCTCGGCCCGCTGGTTCGTCACGGCGACGACAACTGGGGTGACGTGGTTCGCTGGTCCCTGAACGCTCTGATCACTGCAGAAGAGCTGGGCGTGACCTCTGCAAACATCGCAGAGATGGCGGCAGGCACCAACAACCCTGAAGTGAACCGTCTGCTGGGTACCGAAGGTACTCTCGGCGAGATGCTGGGTCTGGACGCGGCATGGGCCAAGAACGCCATCATGGCGGGCGGCAACTACGGTGAGCTGTTTGAATCCAACATCGGTGAAGCCACTCCGATCGGTCTGGCCCGCGGCCTGAACGCTCAGTGGACCGATGGCGGCCTGATCTACTCCCCGCCATTCCGGTAAGATACCGAACATAGAGGGCGCGGGAGGAATTCCGCGCCCTCCTCACATTATGTGAACCACAACAATAATCGGCCACGGCGCATAGCGACGCCACCTTATAATCGGCCGAGGAACGGGAAGATCCCATATGACCACTTTGACCGACCCTCCCAAGGAGTCGTTCCGGCTGTCGATGTTGATCTACGACACCCGGTATCGCTCTTTGACGATCCAGGCTGTCGCGATGATTGGCTTCATGCTTTTGGCAGCATGGCTGATCAACAACACAATGGTGAACCTGAACACCCTGGGCAAACAGCCCGAGTTCGGTTTCCTCATGGAACCAGCCAGCTACGACATCAACCAACGCCTGCTGGAATATTCCAGTCGCGACACCCATTTGCGCGCATCCTTTCTGGGCCTGCTGAACACGCTACTGGTGGCGCTGCTTGGCTGTATCACAGCCACGATCATCGGTGTTTTTGTCGGGGTGTTGCGCCTCTCCAAAAACTGGATCGTTGCCAAAATCATGACCATCTATGTGGAGATGTTCCGCAACGTGCCGGTTCTGCTTTGGATCGTGCTGGCGATGGCCATCCTGATTGAGAGCCTGCCTGCACCACGCGCTTTCCGCGGCGAGAATCCCTCCGCCACAATGAACCTGTTTGACACCGTTGCTGTGACAAACCGGGGCGTTTATGTGCCGGAGCCGCTGTTCTCCAATTCGCTGGGCAACATCCATCTGTTTGGCACCTCCTCGATGCGCTTTGACATCTCGCTGGATCTGATGCTGATCTTGGCGGTCGTTGTGGCTTCTATCTTTGGCATTCGGACCGTGAATGCGCAGGCCAAGCGTATTCAGGAATCCACAGGTGACCGTCCAAATACGCTTTGGAAAAACCTCGCCATCTTCTTCGTCCCGCTCATTGTCGTGCTTTATGCGCTTGGTTTTCACCTTGGCTATCCTGCGCTGAAGGGCTTCAACTTCCAGGGCGGCACCCACCTTCGTAACTCTCTGATTGCTCTGTGGCTGGCGCTAAGCCTTTATACCGCAGCCTTTATCGCAGAGATCGTGCGTGGTGGTATCATGGCGATCAGCCATGGTCAGACCGAGGCAGCGAATGCATTGGGGCTGCGTCCCGGTAAGACGATGCGTCTCGTGATCTTGCCGCAGGCACTGCGTGTGATCATTCCGCCAATGATTTCCAACTACCTGAACCTCACCAAGAACTCCTCTTTGGCGATTGCGGTGGGTTACATGGACATCACCGGCACGCTGGGTGGCATCACTATGAACCAGACCGGCCGCGAGCTGGAATGTGTCCTGATGCTGATGGCCTGTTACCTCATCATCTCGCTGAGCATTTCCGCCGTGATGAACTGGTACAACAACCGCGTGAAATTGGTGGAGAGATAAAATGAGTGACATGTCTTTTGTCCGCACCGAAATGCTCCCGGAAAAGGAGCCTCCAGCAAACTCTGTTGGGGTCATTGGATGGGCACGCGCTAACCTTTTTGACGGTGTCGTCAACAGCGCTCTGACACTGCTGTCTCTGGCGTTCATCTACTACGTGCTGTCCGGGCTACTGCCGTGGGTGTTCCAATCCGTTTGGAATGCTTCCTCGCTGACCGAATGCCGTGAGATCATGGAAGCCACCTGGGCGTCGACCCACGGGCATGCCTGCTGGGCGGTGATCAACGACCGCTGGCTCCAGCTTCTGTATGGTTTCTACCCACCTTATCCGGCGACACCGGATGTGGTGTTTGGCGCCTCCGAGGGGGCACTGCCAGCATACTTCCGTCCAAACCTTGCGTTTGTGCTGTTGCTTCTGGCGATTGCGCCTGTGCTGTTCACCAAGGTTCCGCGCCAGCTGTTGATCGTGACAGCAGCTTATCCCTTCCTGATGCCTTGGCTGATGTGGGGTGGATCGATTTGGGGGCCTCTGATGGCCGCAGCCGGTTTCGGTATTGGCTATCTGGCTTACCGTATCCTCGCACCTATTGCAGGGGAATTGGTGGCGATCATCGCGGCGATTGCCGTGCCGGTGATCTGGTGGCTGTTCCTGGCTGGCAGCGTTGCGGCAGGTCTGGAATCTGTGATTTCGATTTCCATCCCAGAAGTGGAAAGCCGTAAGTTTGGTGGCTTCATGTTGTCGATTCTGATCGGTGTTGTGGCAATTGGTGCCTCGCTGCCAATTGGTATCTTCCTGGCGCTGGGACGGCAGTCTGACCTGATGATCCTGAAGGCGCTCTGCGTCGGCTTTATCGAGTTCATCCGTGGCGTTCCGCTGATCACACTGCTGTTTGTGGCCTCTGTGTTGCTCAACATCTTCCTGCCGCCGGGCACGGAGTTTGACATCATCCTTCGGGTGCTGATCATGGTGACCCTGTTTGCCGCGGCCTATATGGCTGAGGTGATCCGTGGTGGCCTTGCGGCATTGCCGAAAGGTCAATACGAAGGCGCTGACTCTTTGGGGCTGAACTATTGGCAGGCGCAGCGACTGATCATCATGCCGCAGGCACTGAAGATCTCGATCCCAGGTATTGTGAGCACCTTCATTGGTATCTTCAAAGATACCACGCTGGTGTCCATCATCGGCCTGCTTGATCCATTGGGGCTGTCCAACGCCATTCGTGCCGACTCTGCGTGGAACGGTATCTATTGGGAGCTCTTTGCTTTCATTGCATTCCTGTTCTTCATCTTCTGCTTCGGCATGTCCCGCTATTCCATGTATCTGGAGCGTAAGCTTCATACTGGGCACAAATAAGGAGTTCACCCATGTCTGAACTTATGACCGACCGCGCGATCGACCGCTCCAAGATGCATGTGAGTGATCAGGTTGCGATTCAAATCTCCAACATGAACAAGTGGTACGGCAGTTTCCACGTGTTGCGGGACATCAACCTAACCGTCAACGAAGGTGAGCGAATCGTGATTGCGGGGCCTTCGGGCTCCGGTAAATCGACCTTGATCCGCTGTATCAACCGTCTGGAAGAGCACCAGTCGGGCGACATCGTCGTGGATGGGATCGAGCTGACCAACGATCTGAAAAACATCGACAAAATCCGCTCGGAAGTTGGCATGTGCTTTCAGCACTTCAACCTGTTCCCGCATCTGACCATCCTGGAGAACTGCACGCTGGCGCCAATCTGGGTTCGCAAGACACCCAAGAAAGAAGCCGAAGAGATCGCGATGCACTTCCTTGAGAAGGTGAAGATTCCGGATCAGGCGCTGAAGTATCCGGGCCAGCTGTCCGGTGGTCAGCAGCAGCGTGTGGCGATTGCCCGCTCGCTCTGCATGAAGCCGCGCATCATGCTGTTTGACGAGCCGACCTCAGCGCTTGACCCTGAGATGATCAAAGAGGTGCTCGACACCATGATCGAACTCGCGGAAGAAGGCATGACCATGCTGTGCGTGACCCACGAGATGGGCTTTGCCCGTCAGGTGGCGAACCGCGTGATCTTCATGGACCAAGGCCAGATCGTGGAGCAGAACGAGCCGGAAGAGTTCTTCAACAACCCGAAGAGCGAACGGACCAAACTGTTCCTGAGCCAGATTCTCGGCCACTGATTTCTGCGCAAACGACACATTGGAAAGGCGGGGTCATCCCCGCCTTTTTCTATGCCTAGAGGTCTGAATCGCGCGCCATCAACTCGCGGGGTATGACGAAGTCAACCACATCCCCAGCCCCGTATTGCACGTCTTTCCACTCCTTTAGGTCAAAATGAAAGATCGTAGTCGCGGCCGTGGGATAGTCATGGAAGCGGGGATGGTCCGGATCTCTTGCTGCAAGCTGATCTGCAAAATAGGCGATGCCCGGATTGTGGCCGATCATAAGCACCGTGAGCTGACTGGCGGCGCGCAGGCTGTGCAGCATGGTGTCAGCAGGTGCGTGATAGAGCGCATCCAGATAGCTGACTTGCGGGCTGTTTGGCAGCGTGAGGCGATCCAGCGTTTCGCGGGTGCGCTCTGAGCTGGAGCAGAGGACTTCCTGAGGCAGCAGGGCTTGCAGGGCCAACCATTTCCCTAGAGCATGAGCAGAGGCGCGTCCGCGCTTGTTGAGGGGGCGTGCGTGATCGGGCTGATTGAAGTCATCCCAGCTCGATTTGGCGTGGCGCATCAGGATCAGGGTGCGGCTCATGGGTGGAACGCTTTCATATGAAGGGCCGATTGGGCGTCTGTGCGAGAAGCGCCGGCGGAGACCGGGCAGGCGCGGCGGGCGTGGCAGCCTTGTGACATGCAGCTCTGGCCCTCTGGCGTGTCGAGGTAGCCGTGGCAGGCAGTGACGTCGTAGGAGGCCTCAGCGGAGAGCGCACCCACAGGGCAGGCGGTGGTGCAGGGAGCCACGCAAACCGTACAGGGGGAGGCAAGATCGGCGCTAGGGATCGCAAGCTCCGTGTCAAAGAGCAGCGCGCCGCGAATGGAGATCATCAAGCCAACCGTGTCGTGCACCATCATGCCCACTGGGCTGAGGAAAAATCGGTTTGTCTTCAAGGCCCATGAAATGAAGGGCGGGTAGGGCGGCCCATCTGACGGATAGGCGGTTGCGGCGTCACACTGATCCGCGAGTGCGCCGACGATGCGCTTGGACCATCGGTCGACGGGGTGGGGATGCCCGTCCTGACCTTCGCGAGAGGCGGCGAAGATGGGCCAGAACTCCGGGCCGGTGCCTAAGAGCACCGCAGTTGCCGGATCACTGGCAACGCCCGTCAGATTTAGGACATGCGCTGCGCCCATTGTGAGCAGGCCAGTCTTTTGTGCGGCTTTTTCAATCGCGCGATAGCTCATATGGCGGCGGGATTGGTGCGAGAGATGTTCAGCTTGTGCATGACAATACCACAGGTTCGCGGCCGTTGCGCGGCTTTGCGCAAGGCGTTCGCTCCCGTTCAGAATGCACAGGCTGTCTGGTTGGCTCAAGCCGAGAAATGGGGCGCGGTTATTTGCGCCCCAATCGAGTTTAATCCGCGCGGATAATGGAGCCTGCACCATGTTCGGTGAACAGCTCCAGGAGGCAGGCGTTGGGGGCGCGGCCATCCAGAATGACCGCAGCGCGCACGCCCAGATCAATGGCGGCCAGCGCTGTTTCGGTCTTGGGGATCATGCCGCCCGCGATCACGCCTTCTGCGATAAGGTCGCGAATTTGCTGGGCTTTCAGTTCTGTCAGGACTTCGCCTTCGCTGTTCTTGACACCTGCCACATCGGTGAGCAGCAGGAGGCGGTCCGCAGCCAGTGCACCGGCGATGGCGCCAGCGGCGGTGTCGCCGTTCACGTTGTAGGTCTCGCCATCACGGCCACCGCCCAAAGGTGCAATCACCGGGATGGTGTCATTGGCAAAAAGTTCGTGCAAAATCGCGGGGTTCATCTCTGCCGGGGTGCCAACAAAGCCGAGATCCGCGTTGGTCTGATCGCAGATCATCAGGTTGGCGTCCTTGCCGGAAAGACCCACGGCCTTGCCGCCCTGACGGTTGATCGCGGAGACGATGCGTTTGTTCACAACACCGGAGAGGACCATCTCCACCACCTCGACGGTGGCGGCATCTGTCACCCGTTTGCCGTTCACAAAATCCGATTTGATTTCAAGCCGTTCCAACATCGCATTGATCATCGGGCCGCCGCCGTGCACGACCACCGGATTGATGCCGACCTGACGCATCAGAACCACGTCGCGGGCAAAGTCATCCATGGCCTCGTCAGAGCCCATGGCGTGGCCGCCGAGCTTGATCACAACCGTCGCCCCAGCATAGCGCTGGAGGTAAGGCAGAGCCTGGGAGAGTGTGCGGGCGGTGGCGATCCAATCGCGGTTCATATCTCGTGTCTTCATCTTCGCTGACCTCTTTGAAACAGCCTGTTAACGGCTATGAGCAAGGGTGCCAAGGCGCAATGGACGAGTCGGGTTCCGATTTGGCTAGAAAGTGCAAAATTAACCCGATTTGGCGCATCGGTATTGCGTCTGTATCGCGGAGGTGCCCGTTTCGGAAGGGGGCAAAGCTTAACGCACCGACAAATTCAGGGATCAGCCGGCAACCAGCACCGGTGTGCTGTCGCTGTTGGCAACGGGAATCAGCTCTTTGACCAGCAGCTCTGAAACAATGCCGCGCAGCGTGACAAACGCGCGGTCGGCCTCTTCGCTGTTGATGTAGGCCTGATAGCATTCCCGGTTGGCCCAGACCTGATGCACGTGAAAATAATTCGGATCGTCTTTGCCCTGAAACACCGCATAGCGCAGCGCGCCGGGCATGCGTTGCACCTGATTGGCTAGCACAGAAATGGTCTCGCGGAAGTGGGAGGTGTCGTCAGTTGTGACAACAAAGGTGAGAAGGATTGTGACAGACATCGTGGCGACGGATCATTTCGTTGGCATTTGGTTCTGAGCCAGCGGAAAGTGCATCCGAAACATTAACGCTTCCCCAAAGGGAAAGGCTTTTTGATGCTGAACTGCGTCAAAGTCGAACGTGTTTTAACGATCTCGGAAAGACCTTGAGACGGGTCTCTGTCAGGCGCTCACTTGATGTGTCCTGTAACGCGGGCCTTGAAGGGCAGGGGGCTTATGTCTGCGGGCGCGGCTTGGCTGGCGCGTGCAATTTGCGCAGCGCCCATTTGAGATCGGCCTGCAGCGCCAGCATGTCACGCACGGCGGTCTCGTCTTTGCGGCCGATCAGAACGTAATCCCAGCCGGGTTTGCCAAAAGCTGGCAGCACCGCGCGGGCGACTTCGCGCATCCGGCGCTTGGCGCGGTTGCGGGCCACGGCATTGCCGACTTTTTTGGAGCAGGTGTAGCCGACGCGGATCACCGCAGGATCAGCGTCTTCCGATTCGCGGCGCTTGCGGGCCTGAATCATCATCGCCTTGGTGCCCTGTTTGCGGGCGCGGGCGGCGGCAAGAAACTCGCTGCGGTTTTTCAGAACCAGCAAGGCTTCCTGCGCGCAAAGAGAAACCGCCGGAGACGTCGTCCCGTGGTTGGCAGGGCCTTCCGTGGGGGTCTCCGGCGGTGTCATTTTGTTTGAACGATCCGTATAAACGGTGTCGGTGAGCTTATGCGCTCAGCGACTTACGACCGCGTGCGCGGCGTGCGTTCAGGATTTTGCGGCCAGCTTTGGTGGCCATGCGCGCACGGAAGCCGTGGCGGCGTTTACGAACCAGGTTCGAAGGTTGGTAGGTGCGTTTCATCGCTCCGTCTCCGTTACAAAGTGTGGAGGCGCCGGCAAGTCGATCAAGCGATAGATTCGCGGAGCCTGTCTATTCGAAGCCCGGTCTTTAGACGGGCCTGCGAGATAAGTCAAACGCCTGATCGCGGATTTGCTACAAAAACACAAGCCCCGAAGGCCGATATGCGCACAGAATGTTTCAGAACTGCGGAAAGGGGCGGATTTCATCACGAAACCGTGCGAGTGCGATCAACCCGCCGTGAACCCTCTGTTGTTTAGAAGGGGACTGTCTCATTTTGAGGAAAAGAGACAGACTGTGACCAAGGGTAACGACCAAAAGATGGCAGATCTAACGGATGGCGCGGGCCAGACCGAACGCGCTGAGGCAAAATCAAAGTGGGCACGGCTGGTGCCTTTGGCGGTGATCCTCTGTGTCGCAGTGGGCGGCGCCTATGCATTGGGGGACTACCTGAGCTTTGAAACCCTGCGCGACAATCGCGAGACGCTGATTGCCTACCGGGATCAGCACTACTGGGCAGCTGTGGCTGTGTTCATGATCCTTTACGTGATCATCGCGGGCTTCTCCCTGCCTGGCGCAACGATTGCCACGCTCACAGGCGGCTTTCTGTTTGGCACTTTTCCGGGCGTGCTGTTCAACGTGGGCGCGGCCACCATGGGGGCAACGGTTGTGTTTCTGGCGGCCAAGTTTGGTCTCGGGGAGCGCCTGTCGGCCAAGATGGACAGCTCTGAGGGGCGGATCAAAGCCCTGAAAGACGGGATTGATGAGAATCAGTGGACCATGCTGTTTCTGATCCGTCTGGTGCCGGTGGTGCCTTTCTTTGTGGCAAATCTGATCCCTGCGCTGGTGGGGGTGCCGCTGTGGCGTTACGTCGTCTCCACTTTCGTTGGCATCATCCCCGGTGGTCTGGTCTATACCTCGGTGGGGGCGGGCCTTGGCGAGGTCTTTGCCCGCGGTGAGACACCGAACCTTGGCATCATCTTTGAGCCGCATGTGCTCTTGCCGATGCTGGGTCTGGCAGCACTGTCGTTGCTGCCTGCGGTGATCAAGCGTATTCGGGGCCGGGAGACAGTATAATGCAAGACATCAAGACGGATGTGCTGGTCATTGGCGCCGGCTCTGGAGGGCTGTCTGTGGCAGCCGGGGCGGCGCAGATGGGCGCGGATGTGACCCTGCTTGAGGGGCACGAAATGGGCGGGGACTGCCTGAACTTTGGCTGTGTCCCCAGCAAGGCGCTGATTGCGAGCGGTAAGGCCGCCCACGGACAGGCGCACAGCAGCATCTATGGCGTGGCCGATCAGGTGCCGCAGGTGGATTATGCCGCCGCCAAGGCACACGTGAAAGACGTGATTGCCCAGATTGCGCCGGTAGACAGCCAGGAACGCTTTGAAGGCTTTGGGGTGCGGGTGATCCGTGAATTTGGCCGTTTTGTCAGCCCGAAGGAGGTTGAGGCCGGAGATCACCGCATCACCGCGCGCCGGGTGGTGATTGCCACGGGCTCCAGCCCGCTGGTGCCGCCGATCCCGGGGCTGGATACTGTGCCTTATCTGACCAATGAGACGCTGTTTGACCTGACTGAAACGCCAGATCATCTGCTGATCATTGGCGGGGGCCCCATCGGCATGGAGATGGCGCAGGCGCATCAGCGTCTGGGCATCAAGGTGACCGTAATTGAGGGCGCCAAGGCGTTGGGCCGGGATGATCCGGAAATGGCGGCAATTGTGCTCGATAACCTGCGCAGCGAAGGGCTTGAGATTGCCGAAGACGCCATGGCCAAGCAGATCAGCGGGCAGGCGGGTGCCATCACCGTGGACACCCAGGACGGTCGCAGCTTTACCGGCTCGCATCTTCTGGTGGCCGTGGGGCGCAAGGCCAATGTCGACAAGCTGAACCTCGCGGCGGCGGGGATTGAGACCACCAAGACCGGCATCAAGGTGGACGACAGTATGAAAACCACCAATCGTAAGGTCTATGCGATTGGCGATGTGGCGGGCGGCGCGCAGTTCACCCATGTGGCGGGCTATCATGCGGGAGTGATCATCCGCTCCGCCCTGTTCGGGCTGCCAGCGAAGGCGCGCACGGATCACATCCCTTATGCGACCTACACTGACCCCGAACTGGCGCAGATCGGCCCCACCGAAGCGGAGGCGCGCAAGATCTATGGCGACAAGCTGACCGTGGCGCGGTTTGAGATCGACCACAACGACCGGCTGATTGCGGAGCGCAAGGCCAAAGGTTTGATCAAGGCGATGGTCGTGAAAGGCCGCCCCGTGGGCGTGTCGATTGCAGGCCCGCAGGCGGGTGAGCTTATCAACCTATGGGCGCTGGTGATTGCCAATAAGCTCAAGATGAGCGCCGTGGCGGGCATGGTTGCCCCCTATCCAACGGTGGGAGAAATCAACAAGCGTGTCGCAGGGGCCTATTTCTCTCCGCAACTGTTTGATAATCCTAAGGTCAAACGGGTGGTCGGCTTCGTACAGCGCTGGCTGCCATAACAAAGGGCGGACGCGCATGCTCAATTCGCTTTCAGGTCGGTTCCTGATCCTCACGGTCATCTTTGTGATGCTGGCCGAGGTCTTGATCTTTGTCCCTTCGGTTGCGCGGTATCGCGAGGATTACCTGCTGCTGCGTCTGGAGCGGGCACAGATTGCCTCGCTCGCGCTGCTGGCGGATGACATGATCGATATGGATCTGGAAGACGAGCTGCTCAAGAACGCAGGCGTCTACAACGTGGTGCTGCGGCGCGATGAGATGCGGCAGCTGATTCTCAGCTCTCCCATTCCGGAGCCAATCAACGACACCTATGACATGCGCGGCGCCTCGGCCGGGGTGCTGATCAAAGACGCGATGATGCAGCTTCTGGACCGCAGCGAGCGGGTGATCCGCGTGATCGGCGCGCCGGTGCAGGATGCGGGGTTGCTGATTGAGGTCACCATGGGCACGCAGGATCTGCGCGCCTCGATGATTGACTACGGGCTGCGGGTTCTGGCGCTTTCGGCGGTGATCTCGATCATGACGGCGTTTCTGCTCTTCCTTGCGGTGCGCGCGATTCTGGTGCGCCCGATCGAAGGCGTGGTGCGCTATATGCAGACCTATGCCGCAGCGCCGGAAGATGCGCGCAGCGTGATCACGCCGAAATCCGGCGTCACCGAGCTGCGCGAAGCCGAAGAAGCGCTGCACACGCTGCAGACCGAACTGACCTCGGCCCTGCGCCAGAAAGAGCGTCTGGCCCAGCTGGGCGGCGCGGTGGCCAAGGTGAGCCACGACCTGCGCAATATCCTGACCTCCGCCCAGCTCTTCACTGACCGGATCGAAAGCAGCGAAGACCCGCTGGTGGCGCGGATGGCACCCAAGCTTGTGAACTCCATCACCCGCGCGGTGCACCTGTGTGAAAGCACGCTGGCCTTTGGCAAGGCGGAAGAACCCGCGCCGACGCTGACCCGGTTTTCCCCCAGCGAGCTGGTGGCCGATGTGATTGCCAGCGAGCGGCTTGCGGTGGGCGAGTTTGATCTGAGCTTTGCCGAGGACATTCCCGCGGGGCTGATGATGCGCGCGGATCCCGAACAGCTCTTTCGCGTGATTTCCAACCTCGTGCGCAACGCCCGTCAGGCGATTGTGGCCAGTGGCCAGCCCGGGGAGATCGCGATCTCGGCTTGGGAAACCGATGAGGCCTGGATGATTTCGGTGCGCGACACCGGGCCGGGCCTGCCCGCCAAAGCGCAGGAACATCTGTTCACGCCGTTTCAGGGCGGGATTCGCAAAGGCGGCACCGGGCTTGGGCTGGCGATTTCAGCTGAGCTGATCCGCGGGCATGGCGGACAGCTGCAATTGGCGGCCACGGGTGACACCGGAACCACCTTTGGCATCACCCTTCCGAAA
The DNA here is from genome assembly GCF_017743755.1 of Shimia sp. R9_3. Lineage (NCBI taxonomy): Bacteria > Pseudomonadati > Pseudomonadota > Alphaproteobacteria > Rhodobacterales > Roseobacteraceae > Shimia > Shimia sp. R9_3. Next base: position 221,503 of record NZ_JAGHRP010000003.1, read on the forward strand.
GGAGATTTGGGGGCGAGCTGACTTTTTTGGCTTTTTGCTCTTGCGCTCCCGCGCGCAAGGTTCTAACTCCCCCACACCGCGCTCTGGTAGCTCAGCTGGATAGAGTACTTGACTACGAATCAAGGGGTCGGGGGTTCGAATCCTCCCCAGAGCGCCATTTTCCAGCTGTTGCACGTCACATGACTTTGACCTTTGCGTCATAAACTGACCCAACATTTCCATTTTGCTCCCGCAGGCTGTTTCGATTGATCTGACTTCCCTTTCGGAAAATCAGGGCTGATTTGCAGGTTCAGTCGGCGAAGCCGCCTGCTCCTGCTGATCTGCCACGTGGCGAACGCGGGAGGGGGCGAGGCAATGCTATTCGACAGGGGTGGTGCGGCCCGCAGGCGTAGCCGAGGACACGGTTTTGTCTAATTGGATTGCCCGAGGGGGAAGGCAGCGTCTTCCCCCTGTCGGCCAGGGGCGTTTGGCTCGTCCAAATCCCGCTGGCCCAACAAACAAGAGCGGCGGGGCCATAAGCCCCGGCTCCATAGCGGGCATTCGATTTTAGAGATTGAAGTCACGGGAGGCGGGACTTTCCGATCATTCTCCGCATTTGCAAAAGGCCCAAAAAATCGGCCATCTCAGTCCCGAAGGGCGGATAGCGGTCATTCGCTGCAAGCGCGAAACCTAGTCGAGAGATTCTAAAAAGCTGCCATTCACAGCAGACTTGCTACACTCGATCTATTGGTTCTGGGCTTGAGAAACTTCGTGCCGGTAGTTCGATTCCCCCCCCGGGGCACCACTTCATAAATATAATTTATTATATATCAGCAGTTTATGAAGGCCCCGCATTCCGAGAATGTACAGCTCTATGGACAGCTTTACGGCCGCCAAACTTAGCTACATGTTCGAAGCTTTTCTTTGGGTGCACCTGACACAGCCTTTGCGCTAGAGAAAATTCGGACGTTGTTCGACTACTATCTTTTTTGCCTTGCTCTTCTGGCAAGGCGGATGCTGGGCGCTGAGCGGTACGAGGATTTTGCAAGGGTCGCGCTATGCGTAGTGGGTTTGGCTTGTGATCAGGCATCTGTGGCACCATATGTAGATACAGTTGAATAAGAATATCTACATAAGGTGCCGTCGTGTCTAATTTGATCTCATGGTTTCAGAACAACTGGATGGAAGCAATTATGCTAACCGCCACGCTCTTCGCAGTGGTATCGAGCATAATTGCCGTGCGTATTGCAGTATTGGCTTTGGGTGTCGCAAGACAATCATTCCTATCCGCTGACAAGGCACATGAGCGGGACGTTAGGCTTCAAGCCCGGTCAGCGCTGGCTGACGTCCGAGGGAGCTATCAAAAGCTCGCATCGGACTGCGATTTGAATCTCGAAAAGTGGCGGCAGCACGAACTAGGTAAGGGCATAATGATAGGTTCCAATCCATTTGAACCAACGAAGGAAGAGCAGGAAACCAGTGCGCTTCGTACTCAAGGAGCCAGATTGCTGCGCTCAGTTGATGAGAGGTTTCAATCTATTGATCTGATGAACCTCGATGATCTTGAAAGTGGTATTCCCGAAATCCGCCAGACAGCTGCGTCGATTGACGCCCTTGCTCGACGTCTTCGAGAGCCCAATGAGGCATTCAATGGTGGTTGGCGCTAGACGCAAAAAAAACCAGAAGATGTTCTGCGCTTCCCCCTCCGGCTGATAAGCACTAGGATTAGCCACAACCAAGAATTGAACGAGAATTGATTTGTCTTTTCCATCTATTAAGGAACGCTTTCTTGCGCTTCTGCTGAACACACTTGTTGCATACGTAGTTTTTTTCTGGGCGACTGGTCAAACGTTGCCGACTGGCGGGCTGGAGTCTGTTTGGCTGATAAGTGCGATCTCACTTTGGTTCCTAGCGCTATTATCTGCGCCTTGGTTTGTCCCGCCAAGGGATGCAATCATCAGCTCTGTAGGGGCCATCTTGGTGCTTACAACGATGGACCTCACCAACGTTCAGTTGTTTTCAGCGCAACTCGAACATGTGAGATGGGGAACCGTCTTTTTCGCCTGTGCGGTTGTGTTTTCGGCCGTCACAGCGTTGATTTTACATGATAAGGATCAAAGGTCCCCAACGGGTCATTTTGCGTTCAAGCTGACCAGCGTGTTTGGGCGAGGCGAAATCCTGTTCTCTGCTCCAGCAATTGTTAGCATCATCGCGTACTATCAAGCCTCGTTTGAAAAAATGAGTTGGCTTATTCTCTATTGGATCCTGATTGTGGTTGGGAAACCCATAGAACGCCTGCTCTCTGCTGTTAGACAACTTTCGTCTGACGTCGATGAGCTAAAAAAACAGCCGACGGTTGGCTCTATCGCAAGAGTCGATCATCCAGACATAGTCCGCGTCAAACTAAACTCGGTGGGAGCGTGGAAACCGAACCACTTGTTTACAGCTAGCCTACCCGATGGATCGCAGCGTTACGTGATCTCATTGTTTTCGCAGACGCAGGGTTCTGACGTGGTTGGAACAGGACTGTGCGTAGCGACTTTGGCTGAACCTGCTCGCTTACCTGTGGGCTCCGTCTGCGCCAGCCTCGACGAAGCGAAGACGGTTGAATTCCTGGAGAACCTCAGCGGTGCGAAAGATGGCAAGCTGGTCGGCTTCGTTGTGGAAAATTCAACAATCGGAACTCTGCATTTTGAAGTTTCCAGCCGTTCGGGGCTACATGAAGGTGATGTGATTTTTGCGCACGTTGAAGGCCAAGACATCTTTTATCAGATCGTGGGCGCAGAGACGTACGAAGAAAACTTCGATCAAAATCCACGCGGAACTCACATAGTAAAGGCATCTCAACTCGGCATTTATTCGCCCGACGACGGTTTCACCAAATACACTTGGCTGCCTTCCATGAATACACCGCTGTTTTCCGCTGGCAGCAGGCAGTTTGACGATCCTGTCGTGGGCGACCGCGAATTCCCTATTGGTGCGGTGCCATCCACTAATGTCCAAGCGGTTGCGAGAATTGATGAACTGGTTGAGTATCACACGGCCGTACTTGGTGTGACTGGTACAGGGAAAACTGAGCTGGCTCTCGATGTAGTTCGGCAGGCAGTTGCGAGAGGCACAAAAGTCTTTTGCGTCGATTTCACCGGCGACTATCGGGCGCGGCTCGCGGAATTGGACCCAGCTTTTCCATCTCCTACGCCTGCACAGGCCGCCGAATTGGAGGAAAAACTATTCGCGGTTGAGACTGGAAGCTACGGTGCACCAGCAGAAAAGAAAGCTCTGCAGGAGGGCGTAGACGCGCTTAAAGCGCACGCTGAAGCACAAGTTGATGAGTTTCTGAGGTCCGAAGAAACCTACCTTGGGATTTTCGAGTTGGCAGAAATCGCCAACACAAAAGCCACACTCCGGCTGACCGAGTTGTACTTGTCGACGATTATGCATTGGGCTCAAAGGAACCGTCGTGAAAGGCAGATCCTAATCGTCTTGGAAGAGGCCCACACAATCGTCCCTGAGGTGTTTGGGGCGGGCTTTGATGCAAATACGCAGTTTGTAGTTAGCCGCATCGGGCAAATTGCTTTGCAAGGTCGAAAATATGGCGTTGGGCTTATGGTGATCAGCCAGCGCACTGCACTAGTCAGCAAGACTATTCTGTCGCAGTGCAATACATTTTTGACCCACAGCTTGATCGACCAAACGAGCCTCAACTTCCTCGAGAGCGTTTATAGCGCCCAGCATACACGGCTTATTCCAAACCTTGGGCGGTTCGAGTTTTTGGCCTTTGGAAAGGCGATAAAGGCAGAAAGACCGATTGTCCTCAAACGAGAATTCGATCCGGCTTTGCAGGAGGCAAGTTTAGCAATCCAATCCAACTCTCGCCAAAGTGAGGAACCTGAGCCTGCAGCAGAGGAAGCGCTGTCAGTCGGCCCTCGAATTACCCAGTTCTGAAGTTCGTTTAACAAACCACCCAATATCAGGTGATTTGTTGTCTTCATTGTTGTTGTTGTTTCCAAATTGGGGCTGGGAAATCAACAATTACAATGTCTTTTGCTGAGGCGTCTTATGCGTTTCAAGTACTGAGATAGGGTTTGTCCGCTGAGCGGTCGATCCTTGCAAACCTGACAAATGACCCCTCCGAGCCCAGAGCGGACCTTGGCCATGCGCGCAGCGAGCGACGGCTTAGGGGGGCGGCTGCTAATCCGCATATGCTTAGGTCATTCTTGCACTACTCATCTGATCGAGTCGCTCGGCGAAGGCATGCTCCTCGATCCCCTCCACCAATGCGCGCCGAAAGAAGGCGGCTTGGGTTTCCGGTGCAAGACCGTTTGTCGGCGGATCGCGATCCAGGTTTGTCGGAAACGAGTACCCTTCGGCGGTCGCAGCGATTGCCGCAGACAACTCGGCGGCGCTGAGCCTGTTTGTTTGCTTGGCCTGAAACGCGTGAGGGAAAAGCAGTTTGCACATTCTGTCCCGGTCGACTGTCTCCATTGCGCGACCAAAGGCCGATGACACCTGCAAAAGGTTGGCGAAGCGGTGAATGTCATGACTGGTGTTGGCACCGGCCGCGTGAAACAAGGCGGGGGAGAAGAACACGGCATCTCCTTTGGCCAGAGGTAACTGAACATAGCGTTCTTCAAAAAGCGCCCGAAAGTCGTCCCGGCGCCATGCTGCATAGCCCGGACGATATGCTTGCGAAAAGGGCAGCAGTTTGGTCGGGCCGCTTTCCAAAGGCATGTCGCAATGTGCAACAGCGCCCTGAAGCGTCAGAATTGGCGAGACGTCGTGGACGTGTGCAGGATAAGACGCGCTGACGTCGGCGGTTTGAAATCCCAGATGATAGTCGCGATGAGCCTGTTGAGCTGCGCCGCCGGGATGAACCAGGTTTACCTGCGCCGTCATCTGATAGTTCGGCCCCAACCAAGCTTCGCAAACCGCCGCGATAGAGGTGTTTGCGAAGTAGTTTAGATACACTTCGGGCGAGGCTTCGCAGAGTTTTTGAAGCGAGTTCCATATCCGATCATTTGCTCCTGACGCCGCGAAGTGATCGCCCGCGCCACCAGTTTCCTGTTTCTCTTCCGCAATAATTTTATCGTAGATGCGGGTCGCTTCATCCAGAGCTGCCGTATCGGCATAGGCTCCCTTCAAGGCCACGACTCCTGCACCAGAGCGCAGGACTTTCGCCCATTCCGCCATGAGCTTTCGACGAGTTTGGTCACCCTCGAGGGCCGGACGCAGGTCCGCCATATCGTAGATCGGGATGTTCTTTTCAATTGTAGCTGCATACGGCACCTGCTCCCCGCGCGTAGCTTGATCGATGAGTGCTGTGAACTCCCCAAGATCACAAGTATCGGGGTCGTAGTAGGCGACGGTGTTCTCGACGGCATCCTTCATGGCGGCTCCTCCCTTTTTCCCAAAGAGGATACAAGCGCAGGCATTGCGTTGGGTCCAAAAACACATCAAAAACACATCAAATGACACACCGCTTTCCAATCAAAGAGATTGCCCGGCAGGCTGGTTTGAGCACCGCCACTGTCGATCGGGTTCTGAACGAACGGGCCCATGTGAGCCCGCAAACAAAGCTGCGTGTGACAACAGCTATCGAAGAGTTGAAGGCGCAAGAAGCCCAGCTTGCTGCCCGCGGTAGACGTCTGTTCTTTGACTTCGTTGTAGAGGCACCATCTCGATTCAGTCGCGAGGTAAAGTCGGCCGCAGAAACTGTATTGCCACAGATCAGGACTGCGGTGTGCCGCCCTCGATTTCTGCTGCAGGAGATCATGGAAGAGGATGAGGTCGTCGCAGCGCTGAAACGGATCATGAAGCGAGGTAGTCAGGGAGTGTGTATTAAGGCGCGGGATACGGCACGTATTAGGGAAGCAGTGAAGACGCTGACCGCCGCAAAAATCCCGGTTGTCACGCTTGTCACCGATATCGGGGATACCGATCGTCTTGCCTATGTTGGGTTAGACAACGCCGGAGCAGGACGTACTGCTGCCTATCTTATCTCCCGTATGCTTGGGGATGAGCCGGGAATGGTCTTAGCCACTCGCAGCCATGAACGCTTTCTGGGAGAAGAACAACGCGAGTACACATTTACCGAAACCTTGGCACGCGAGCGTCCTGATCTACAGGTCCTTGCTGTCCAGGGCGGCAGTGGAGTGGACTTTGAAACGTCAAGGCTCTTAACGAAGTCCGTGGACGGCATTCATCATCTGCGCGCGGTCTATTCGATGGGGGGTGGCAACCTATCGGTCCTACGCACGCTAGAGCACAAAGGTCTGCGCCCCGACGTGTACGTGGCCCATGACCTCGATCGGGAAAACAGAGAGCTGATTCAGGACCGGCGCATCGACTTCATCCTGCATCACGATCTGCAACTGGACGTACGGAACACGTTCAACACCTTCCTATCTTATCATGGGCTGTCCAGCGGTCTTGTGGAGGCGCCGATCTCCACAGTCCAGGTGCTGACACCGGAGAATATACCGCGGTAAGATCCGTCCAGTCAGGGGCGCACTTCAACCGGAAAGGCAGTCATCACTGCTTTCATTGGCAACTTCTGCTCCGTCCGCGATGTGTGAGTCCACTCGGTCTTCAATATTGCAAGTGCAGCGAATGACCGCTAAGCGGGCTGCGTCCGCAGCATTCGAGACCATGGTTGAGTGACCGGCATGGGCCGATCGCCGCACTCGTACCGCCGATAGAGCGCTGGCACTTTACTCCGTTGTGGTTTCCGCCATCCAAACGCGCCAAGGAGAATTTCACGTAGCAGTGGAACAAACGCCTGGCTAATCGAGCGCGTTTTCCCATTGCCGCGACCAGCGTTCCAACTCATTCAGAACCGTGTGCAAGGTCTCCCCTCGCTCCGTCAGAGAGTATTCGGTTTTGGGGGGCACCTCCGCATAGACCTTGCGTTGAATGACCCCATGCTCTTCCAGCTCTCGTAGTTTGCGCGTTAGAACCCGCTGAGTGACATCGGGCATCTTCTTACGCAACTCGCCGTAGCGTTTGGTTCCCGATTGCAATGTGTGCAGTATCTGGCACTTCCATTTGCCCCCGATGATCTCAATTGTCGCCTCAGCCGGGCAGTAGTGGGCCGCGGTGTTATCTGTGGTTTCCTCTGCCATTTCAGACCTCTGTCTTAAAATCTGTTTTTTGTTTTGCGGTAGTAGCCCGGACGCTGCCAAAGGCGCCCGCTGCGCTGCGGACTTCGGGTGCCTGTAAAACTTTGTTCATGGTATCCTTTTGGTGCCTACTAACATGCACCATAGGTACATGCCATATTGGCACGACGATTGCTGAAGCGTCCAGCGCTGTTCCCAAAGGTGACAAAAAACCTAATGGCAAAAAGACTTTACGCAAAACGATCGCTCAACCAGATAGGAGGCCCTATGCAACCGATATCACCTCTTCCCCTCAGCGCAGCTGCGTTGTCCCTCGCGTTTTCGGCCAGCGTTGCCGCGTCAGAGGCCCCGCAATCCACCACTGTGTTGGAATTCGCAGACGCCAACACGCTGTTTGTGGCAGATTCCGATGGGGCAAAGATCTTTGCCTACACGCTGCCCGATGTTGTGCCAGCCACGGAATCGCAGGGCTATAATCTGATCGGGCTTGGTGCGCAGATCGTTGAGCAGCTTGGCGTGAACCCTTTTGCGATCAGCTATCATGATGTCGCCGTGAACCCGGTTTCCAAGGAAACCTATATTTCCTTGTCCGTGCGGTCCGGCGGCGAAAAATCCCCCATGGTGATCAAGGTCAATCAGGCCGGGGACATTGTGCCGCTTGATCTTGCGTCTCTGGCGAGCACCTCCTTCACGCTGAGCGATACACCGGATGACAGCGTGACATTCTGGCGTGATATCCCGGCGTCGACCTTCACCGTCACCGATATGGACTATGTTGACGGCGCGCTGTTTGTCGCTGGGCTGTCTACCGGGGAATTCGCTTCTACCCTGCGGCACCTGCCTTATCCGTTTGACGGAAGCGCCTCCGCATCTAGCATCGAAATGTTCCACACGGTTCACAATCAGACAGAAACCCGTGCGCCCATCCGAGCGATGAGCGTGGTGGATCTGAACGGCACGCAAACGGTCGTTGCGGCCTATACCTGTACGCCATTGGTCACCATTCCTTCGGCGGATCTGGTTGATGGCAGCCATGTCATTGCCAAGACCGTGGCTGAACTTGGCTATGGCAATACCCCGCTCGAGGTTCTGCATTTCACCGCCCCCAATGATCAGTACCAGCCCGAAGAATATGTGCTTGTGATCAACAAGGAACGTGACGCCGATCTCATGCGCGTGGCCGATCTGGCGACCGCATCAACCAGCGAAGGGTTGTCAGAACCAGTATTGTGGGGGGATGCCGGAGTGGAAACCACATCGCGCCCGCTCGGTGCCGTGTTGCAGGCGGATGATCAGGATGAACAGTATCTTCTGACACTGAAACGGAACCTCGACACCGGGGATGTGGATCTCGTGTCTTACCGCAAAGGGGCGTACTTCCGGCTGAATGACTTTGTCAGCGAATACAACTTCCCGGACTACGCATATTCCGAAGAGCAGGAATTTTACCGCACTTTCCAGAACCTTTTGAAGGTGGATGCAGGTTATCCAGATCTGCAGCGGTAACATGCAGATGAGAAGCCTGATTGTATCTGCAGGCGTTGCGTTGGCCGGTTTTATATCGGCCAGCGCGACTGCACACGCCTGTGAGAGCAACAAAACACCTACGGCATATGTTGACCAGGTGTACCCAACTGCGGAGATTTTGCCGGAGAACCTGCTGCGCTTTTATATCTATTTCTCAGAGCCAATGGCACGAGAGGGAATTTGGAAGTCAGTTGTTCTGCTGGATGCAGATGGCGAAATTGTTACCGGTGCTTTCATCGAGAACAAGTTTGATCTCTGGTCGCCAGATGATCGGCGTTTGACGGTGCTGTTTGATCCGGGCCGCGTAAAGACAGGACTTGTGGCCCATAACACTCTGGGCCGTGCTCTGGAGGCCGGCGAGAGTTATACCCTAAGGGTTGATGCGGGTGCGGAGACACGTAGCGGCTGCGCTATGAGCCGTGCATACAGCAAGACCTTTGACGTCGTTGAGGCTGACTTTACCGTGCCAGATCTGGCCGACTGGCGGATTTTTGAGCCGTCAGCAGGCTCCAGAGACACCCTGCGCGTGGCTCTTGATGGTCCAACGGACCATCTGTCACTGGCCTACAGAATTCGCGTCAAGGATACGCAAGGCAACCTTGTGCGTGGCGCTCTGCGCTTAGGCGACGAGGAGCGGGAATGGCTATTCACCCCCACAGCACCTTGGGCCGGCACTGCCTATCACCTCGAAGTCAACACAACACTGGAAGACATCGCTGGAAACCGACTGACGGGATTGTTTGATCGCCCTCTGGTGACGGACGGCTTTAGCGAACCGGGCTCGGCGGTGGAAACGCTGACATTCACCCCACGCCCAAACTGAGACTACACACGAAAGGACTACCCAAAGTGAAACTCTACTACGCCCCCGGAACCTGCGCTCTTGCCCCTCATATTGCACTGGAATGGACCGGTGCCTCTTATGAGGCAGAACGTGTTGAGCTGGGCTCTGAGGACTATCTGAAGATCAATCCGCTTGGCATGGTGCCCGCGCTGAAAGATGGCGACCACCGGATCATGACACAGGCAGATGCAATCCTGAAATACATTGAGGTGTCATTCCCGGATGCAGATCTCGGCGTTGCCAAAGATCCGCTCAGCCAGTTTGAGCTAGATGAGACATTGGCCTTTCTGACAGGCGATTTCCACCCGGCCTTCTGGCCCTTTTTCGCAGCACCCCGATTTACGGTGAGCACGGAAGATAGCGCAATCAATGATGTGCGTGAGGCGTCCTTTGCCCGCATTGATCGGGTGATGACCCACCTTGAGGCACTTCTGAAGGATGGCACACATCTGGTCGGCGGCAAGCGCACCATAGCGGATCCTTATGCCTTTGCCATGACCCGCTGGACAGCCCACACGCCCAAACCTTGGCAAGACTACCCTGCTGTGAAGCGCTTTATGGAGGCCATGCTGGACGACAAAGGCGTGCAGAACGCGATGAAAGCGCAAGGATTGAGCTAACCATGACGCCCTATGACTACAACGCCCGTACTTACCATGTCGCGACCCGCGACATGGTGAGTACGGACCTGTTGCAGGGCATCTTTCCTGCGGATCGTGCCTCTTGGGACAATGATCCACAGTTTCTGGGCTGGCCTGCCCATCTGCAACGACTGCACGCCACAATATCAGAGGCCAGCGCGCGGTTGGTTGGCGGACTTGAGGCTGTGCTCGATGAGCCTGAAGGCAGTGCGCAGGAGGTGATGGGGCTGAGCGGCATGAACAGGCTGGGCCTTGATCTGGTCGGTCACGTACATGCGCATCACAGCTTTGAGGACAGCAATGTGCTGCCGGGGTTTCTTCACCGATTTCCCCAGCTCGTGCAGGCGATAGACCTGCTGGAAAACGATCACAGCTTTCTTGATCAAGCGCTGGACCAATCCGAGTTGGTATTCGCGCGCCTCAATGGAGAAGGCACCTCAAAGGCAACGGTGGCGGAAGCGCTTCAGCAGGCCGAGGCGCTCAAAAAAGATATTGCATCGGCACACCTATGATGAAGAGGATATCCTGATCCCCGCAGTTCTGAGCGCCTATGGCTGACACACCCGAAGATATTCCACACCTGTTTGCCAAGGCCTGGAATGCACGAGACGCGCACGCGCTTGCCTCCCTCTTTGTTGAGGATGCAGATTTTGTGAATGTGGTTGGGCTTTGGTGGCATAACCGTGATGATATTGAGCGTGCGCACCACTATGGGCTCACAACCTTTTTCCAAAGCTCCGAGATCTCACCGCGGCGCATCAAGGTGCGGCAGGTCAGTGATGATATCGCCATCATCCACACGCGCTGGCGACTGCGGGGCCAGCTTGGCAAAGAAGGCGAACAGCTCGACACGCGTTTTGCGATTATGATGTTTGTCGCAGAGCGACAGCGCTCTGGTTGGGCTGTTCTGGCTGCGCAAAACACCGATATTGTCCCAGGCGCGGAAACCAACACGATCAGCAACGGAACGATGCGAGCCGCAGATTATCGAAAATGAGACGGCCTTGGACAGGGCTTGCTCAATCGCACCTGATAATGATTGTTGAGTGCCGGCAAGTTGCCAAACTGCGTTTCAAAATCATTTCACTGCGCCCCTACAGATTAGCCCGCTTATCAAGGTGCATGAGCCTAAGTGCACCAGCTCTTGGCTGAACGCCAATGTAAAACCTCAAGTTCTTCAGCGGTTTTTGATCGCAAGAAATTTGTTTCGAAGACGACCGTGGCAGGGCTGGCAAACTGATCCTTGTGCACATTTGCTCTGGCTTCCGTAATAAATGGATGTTCGGAGATCAGACAGTCTTGCACCCTCTTGGAAACGATGTAGCCCTGCAGATCCATATCGATCGTCTGAAACTGCAGCGTTTGGCCCGTTTGACTGGTGATTTCAAAATCGGATGGCATGACCAATCCAAGCTCGCAAAGTCTTCTTGCACCATGGGGTGTTGAACAGCCGTGCAAATCTAGATTTACAATCTCTAGCAGATCTTCTGGCGTCACTGTTTGTGGGAAAGCGGAACTCCAAGTGTTTTCTGCGATCTGCGATACCCACAAGCTTCGTGACGAAAAGCAAACTTTTTGGGTGCTTCAGAGGTCAATTCGAAAATCAAGTAGCTATCGGCTTTCCCATGATAGCTCCCTCGGGAAGTATTGGCCTCCTGTAGCGTGGCATTTCCGTCTGAATCAGGCCTGCTTCCAGAAGTATGTTTCGTGCGATATTTCTTGCGATGCCGAGCTTTCTGGCAACTCCTATGATCGTTTCCGTGTCTCGCCAAATCTGGATTAGTTTCCTTGGAGTTACCCTTGGCCTGCGTACTCCGCGCTGCACTCTCAGTTTTTGCTCACGGAACAGACGTAGCAATGTCGACAATTTCAAACTGTTGTCTTGGGCCACCTGAAAGCATGTCGCCCCTTTCTTGTATTGCCTGTGAAGGTGCACAACATAGTTAAATCGAGCGATTTCCAGTAGTCTGCGCCCAACGAGCGGCGATACCCCGAGCCGCTTGGCGAAGGTCCGCAGACAATCTGATGCCTTCAATAAGGCGATTAAACACTCGCGCGCATAGACTTTGGCACCTGTGTTCGAAGCGATCACGGAGTAGAGTTCTTCGTTCCCAATTTTTACTTTGCTGACTTTTCGCACCTGAGTTCTCGGTTTGTGGGGGAATGTTTTCTGTCGCGGTGTTGCTTTATTTCAATCGGTTAGCACGAACGGCACAAGGTTGGATTTCGTTTTTTCAAGGCATTATTGCTTAAGCCATTGAAATAAAGCAAAAATAGTGACTCAAGATGTGGTGTGCTGTAGAATGGCACGTACTTATTGTTGGTGTTAGACTGAGGACTTAGCTTGGCGGGCGTATTGATCGTGGATTTGGCAAGACATGAACGTATCAAGTACGATCTACGTTTGTTGGGCACGAGTTTGGCGCAGATAAGTAGAGAACTTGGGGTTTCCATCAGTTCCGTTTCAACTGTCTCGCAGGGCTATCGGCGATCGGAACGTATCCAGAAAGCCATTGCCGTGCAGCTCGGAACATCGCCTGAAGTTCTGTGGCCGGAAAGATATCAAACAGATGGAGGCAAGGCTAAATGACCTAATTTGTAAGATCACACCTAGAAGGAATTAATGAAAGAGGCCTCGCAAGCCCTTACACCGCGAGACCCCTTTTTCTGCGTCGATTAGAGAACCGATGCTCCTTCTTCCCCTGATAGCACCGCAAAGTCAACTCTTTCATCGGCTCTTATAGCCGATGAGGCGGTTGGGCTTTGCTCGATAAACACCGAAGAAAAGGGTGGTTGGCCTCCGGCTTGTATAGCTGGCGTGCCCGCCAATTTGAGCATGAAGAAGCAACAAACGATAATCACGGGCACTAAGTCGCCCGAACCAAGCCGTGCAACTCGCACTATACCAAGGCGTTCAACTGCTAGTTCTCGGGGATGTTTTCCCGTTCAATTGCCTGGGTGGGAGCATCCAAGGATCGTTCAATATGAAAGCAAATTGGAAGAGAGAGTGTACTTCCTCTATCTGGCTAACCACGACGTTAGGGACATTTGGGAACAGCCGACGGCTGTTAGATACATAGATGCTGCAGGTAGATCTCAAGTACATTTCCCGGATTGTCTGCTCAAACTGGGCAATGGACGCCGATTGTTACTGGCCATAAAACCTTGGAAGAAAGTCATAGAAAGCGGTTTTCTTTGTGAACTAAGACAAATTCGCGCCGCCCTCCGCAAAGACTTCGCCGACGATCTAGTTCTTGTCACTGATAGAGACTTTACCCGCGACGAAGCGTTAAACGCACAACGTTATCTCGAGTTTTCGCGCTCAAGAAACGCCGCCCATCAGAATAAACTGCTGAGTATCGTTGAGAGTCTCTGCTCTCCCATAACGTTGGGGGCTCTGTCTCAAATGTTGGATCTTGAGGGAGATGGCTTCAGAGCAATTGTCATTGCCATCTATGAAAAGGTTTTGATCGCAGACAAAACGCAACTGCTTGGCACCGAGAGTATTGTTGCGAGGGGGGGCATGATATGAACCTCCCGTTGAGATTGAGTTCGTTCGCATTGCTGAAAGTGAATGCGCGAAAGTATGCCTTCAATCAGCGAACCGAAAACGGTTACATTTTCGAGGATGTTGAGGATAGAGAACGAGAGCTGTTCCTTACCTTTGGCGAACTACATGATCTCTTACAGAGATCGGATGTACCATTAGACCCGTTCTACTTTCAGCCGGGACGAAGGGATTTACGCGCGAGCACAGGTATCGATGCGCTAGAGAGCTACTCTGATGAGATTAAGTCAAAAGTTGTTTGGCGCTTGGCGTGGGTAAATGGTTTCCTTCAATATGAGCGTGACAACGAAGCCAAGCGTACAGATGCGTCGATAGAGAGGGTCATCCCTGCAATTGAAGCGCACGTAAACGCCCAAGAGCGGGCTGCTCAAAGTAACTGGAAACAGCCGCGAGCGGGGAAGAAAAACAACTATCGGGCTCCGCCAAGTTCGCGGACCTTAAGGACATGGCTGAAGCGTTATGAAGATGCCGGGTGCTCGCCGCTTGGCCTGATCCCAAGAACACATCTTTCCGGAAACCGCACTGCTCGGTTTTGCCTGGAGGCATCCAAGCTGATCGGAAAGAGCGTTGAAGCTTATTTGACCCGCCAAAGACTGTCTAAGAGAAATGTCGCTGATCTGTGCCGGGACCTATTCAAAAAAGTTAATAGGTCGAGAGCGGCGGAGGGTAAGCCCAAACTGACAGTCCCTTCAAAGCGTAAGGTTGAGCGCGAGCTATCGAAGCTCGATCCTTACTTCACATGCGTGCAGCGGCATGGAGTCGACTATGCAAATCGCAATTTTGCTATCTACGAAGAAGGCGTCACTGCGGGCTATCCGATGGAGAGAATAGAGATTGATGAGTGGTGCGTGGATCTGGTTTCGCTTCTCGCTGCGCGCGGTGCTTTGGATCAATTAACTGCGGAGGAATTAGCTAAGGTAAAACGAGGTCGCCGATGGCTGTATCTCGCAATCGACTGCGCCACACGGTGTGTTGTGGGTATGAGACTCGCCGCGAAACCAAATCGCGAGGATGCGATCGCCCTTCTATCTGATGTGACGCGCGATAAAACTGACATTGCGCGCGCGGCCGGGTGTGCATCAGATTGGCATCACCATGGAGGTTTGAGCTCGGTGGTGACAGATCTTGGTGTCGCTTTCGTAGATGATACCTTTCGATTTGCGGTTTGCGAAGCTTTTGGGATCGTAGAAACGCCGCGTGGCGGTCTCCCGCACCTCAGGGGGCGAGTTGAGCGTATATTTGGTGCATTTGGGGCGCTTCTGATGCCCTACTTGTCCGGGCGAACTTTCTTCAATCCCCAACAAAGAGGCGATTATCCGTCTGAAGAAATGGCAATATTCTCGGATGATGCTCTTATGGAAATCTTGGTCCGATACGTCGTTGATATCTACCACAACTTGCCGCATCGCGGCTTGAACGGGGAAACGCCCAACAATTGCTGGGATCGGCTTTCCAAGGCACGAGGTGTTGTAACTCATTTGGCAGAGGCGACCCGCCGTATTGCCTTTGGTATCAAATACCACCGGAGTGTCTCCGGAAGGGGCGTTTGTCTTTTTGGGATCGACTATAGCTGCGCAGAGCTAAGACGTTTTTTTCTTCACGATCATAGAACTCACGTTGACCTGAAAGTGCACCTTAGGGATCTCGGTTGGATCATGGTGCAAATCGACAAAGACTGGTTTGTGGCGCATGCACTGCAAAAAAGCTTTGAAGGCGTTTCTTACGAACAGTGGGAAGCCGCAGCACGCGAATTGCGATTAAAACATCAGGCTGAGGCAGTCCTGCAAGAACAGGTCGTGTCTGACGCTTTGGCCGACATCATCCAACGAGATCGCGATGAACGTGAGCGCTTCGGAGTTGTTCTAAAGCGACAAACTCCTGCCGGGTTGGAGCGCGCTAAAGAAGACCTCTTTCTCGGGCTGAGTATTGACGTCGACGAAGCAGAGATCTTTGAGCTTACGCCTGAACCAGACCTTTTTGGGCATGTAGTTCCTTTGCAGAATGAGCCAGGCAATGCGGGTTCAGAAGTTTTGGCCAAGGAGCAAAACTCTGGGGATACCTCGCTTCCAGCTCCGGGTTGGAGGTTTGAAGATGACGAGTGATTCAAGACCACAACTGGAAGCGGTGGATATCCAGATCGCTCGTTTGCGAGATTTGTTTGTAGCGCATCAGGCTTCAGATGAACTCAGGCTTTCCTTTGATCGTCAGCTTCGCGAACGGCGTGCAGCTATCCGTTTGGGCAGCCGCAATAAAGTCAGGGGTTTAGCGCTTATTGGCGCTGCTGGGAGCGGAAAATCCACCGCAGTTGATCGATTAATTGAAACGCATCCTGACCTGATTATAGTCGAGGAAGGCTCGGGTCCTGCGGAAGTAATCAAGTTTGACGTTCCATCGCCTGTTTCACTAAAGGTCGTTGGAACAGAGCTCTTGAGCGCTCTGGGTTTTGAGCTTGTACGTGAAAAGTCAGAAGCATTAATTTAGAGGCAAGTGCGTCAATTTTTACGTGCGCGCAAAACTCTTTTTTGTGCATCGACGAAGCACAAGATCTCTACATCAATAAGGGCAACAAGACTCGCAACGATGTGGTGAATACCCTCAAAGCTCTCATGAATGATCGGGATTGGCCTGTGGGGCTGGTGTTATCTGGCACACATGATTTGCTTGAAATGATAAACTCTGATGCGCAGCTAAGAAAACGGCTGCACGTCACCCATTTAAACCCGGTGAGTTGGGTGTCGCACGGAGGTGGTGTTTCGCAAATCCTTGCTGGTCTGATAGCCAAGTCGGGTTTGCTACCCACCGAACAGGTCCAGGTCGGTGAATTCTACAAAAGGCTGATGCACGCGGGTGCAAATGAGTTCGGCCTCATCATTGAAATGAGTTTGGACGGAATTGAGGAGGCGCTCTATTCAAATGATAGTCAGCTTACGGTCGATCATTTTGCGGACTCATTTCGGAGAAAGACGGGCTGTATCCCTGCATTCAACCCCTTCCTCGCGGAGGACTTTCAAAGAATAGACGTGCGCAAAATTATTGGTCGGGATGCTTCCCAGGATTCTAGACTCCTGGAGGGCGATTAATGATTGAACAATTAGCTCTCACCTCCAAAATCGTGCACCTAGAAACGCCGGCTTCCCTTGTTTCCAGGGTTTCTAGAATAAACTTCAGTGTACCGAGAGAATGGTGCTCGGATCTCGGGCTGCGGTGGACAAGAATATGCTCGGCATATCCGGATCAGTTCTGGCGTTTATCCAGGTTGACTGGAGTTTTACTAGAGCAACTCACGTTTAATGCACCAGTACAAATAGGCCCGTGTAGATATCGTGTAGGACATTCCAGCGCGACCAATGGTACGATGCTTCGTGCAATCACTCGGATCTGTCCACAGTGTGTTCTAGAAACGCTTGAGCAGGCTGGGTCACATGGGGGCTTTCAGCGGCTTGACTGGTTGGTGTTGCCAATTGGAACCTGTGCCAAACACGGGGTGCCGCTACTAAAGTTACCCAATGCTCTGAACACACATCGTACATATGATGTTGTTCAGCAGGTGTCTGTTCAAAGGGTCTAATAATGCAAGCGGCTCAGTCCGCTTGTATTTTAGGGCGTTCTTCATTCGAAAATTACCTTAGCCACCGAATTGAGTTCGGCAAACACGCTGATTGGCTTGACTCTCTCGACCTTACGCACCTGCATCAGGTATCCCTTTCGCTTGGCATGCAATTAGGCTTTGGATCTCAGTTGAAGCGTTCCGATCTGAGTTGGGAGCAGGAGCGCACAGCGATGTCTTTAGGCTTTAGCGTGCTTGAGAAGGGAGGCGATGCGCTAGCCAGCGCCTTGGAGCAAACGCGGCAACGGCGGCCCTCTGAAGAGAGGTCATATTTTACTTCAGATCTGGGCGAATTTTATGCGTGGCTGAAAAGCACCGAAGATGACCCTGCAACTGCTTCGCTCAGAGGGTGTGTATGTGACTTCATCAGTCAAAACTACCCATTGCAGAGCGGAGCGAAGATACTTGGTGCCGAGATAAGGGCGCCAGAGCTCGTAACGCTGGAGTGCGTGCGAGAAGAACATGGTGTGGGTAAAGTTAGGGTTCGGGGCATACTTGCGCATCTTCGTGGCGCTGCCGTAGAGGAATTGGCCGATCTTCAAGATATTCGCTACGAAGATCTCGACAAAGTTCTCCAATTTTGGGCGGGGCTTCAGAACATAAAACAGACAGCAGCACAGTTGCACATCCACCCAGTTCAGGTGAAAGCTCTTATCCGAAGCAAGACGCTGGAGTCTCATCGCTTTGGAACCTCCCTGCAATACGTGACAAAGTCTTCGGTTAGGGCACTTCTGACACGTCTTGAAAATTTGCCCGCCGCCGCCGCCAGCAAAGAAAATATACCCTTAAAAGATTTCTGCAGACGGAGCCAGATTCCGTTCGCCAGGGTGATCTCAGATTGGGTGAGCGGAAAGCGGGAGGGATTATCGCGAGATCCTGACGCCTCGGGTTTGGCCGCTATTTTGGTCTGCGATGGCAAAGTGTTTTCGCGTCGTTCACGCCGATTTGCGGGGGACTTGGCTTTGCTGGATGCCGCGGCCCACTTACGAATGAACGTAGCATCGGTAAGGCGCCTTAGGGATGGGGGGTACCTCACGCAATACAAAGTTCGGAATCCCGAAACGCAACATTACCGATGCTACATAACCGAAAGCAGTATTCGAGATTTTGAAGAGAGATTTATTACACTTGGTCAATTGGCAGAGCAATTGGACGTGGCAGTAATCCACCTAGCACGCGCGCTGGACAAAAAAGAGATTGAGACAATACCTTGCGACGCTGGGTTTGTTCGCGCTTACCCAAAATCAGAACCCGAAGTGTTCCAGAAGTTCACCTGAGCAAGCAAAAACTATGAATAGCCAAAAGGGAAGGCACTGGCACCTAAAGCCAAGCATTCAAACCTAAGATCAAGTGAAGCAGTCGTAAATGGTGACCTTGTTCATAAAAGAACCACTGAAATTCTCCGTCCGCTGCAACGTCTTTGTACGCGTACTAGCACTCCTGACGAGCTTGCTGCGGACTTTGTTCAAAAGCGTATCTAGATGAGATTTTGAGCTAGCGCTGAAGGCGATGGTAGTACTGAGGCGTGGCTGAACGGCTCAAAATCGCTGGAGCCGGATTTTGGGGGCTGCTGACGTCTCATGTTAGCCCCCTGCGCCTCAAGGCATTCAGGTGTCATGCGACACCGATGTCGCCCCAGCTGAAAGCTCAGCGTTTACGTTGTGGATATGATCCTTTTGGCAGATGGGGCTGCGCCAGAAGATAGCAGCAATTGGTTTGGCGCGACCGCTAAGTCGTGCGAAGGTTCTGCAGATAGATTGTGGTGCGAGGCTGGTCGCGTCTACGACAAGCGTTTTGTTGATTGGGAGTGAGTTGGCATGAGCGACAAAGAAACGAGGGAAAGCGAAGTTAAACTGGAACTCGCTCGAGCAACTCATCAAAGCGAGTCATCAGATCCTTCAGACAGTAGCTATGAGGAGCTATTGGCCAAAATGCAGGAGCTCCAAAAAAAGGTTCAGTTGATGGGGCCATTAGATCCGGATTTCGACATGAAACGCTTTTGTGATGAGTTAGAAGGCAGGTTATCGGTTTAGGTTTTGGGCCCAGGCTCTTCTTGGATCGGGCCATAGCTTTTCAAAAAGGTCTTCGGACATGACGACGTAGGAGACACGCCCGTTCCGACGGAGGAAAGTTGGCCCCTCATTCGCTTGTTTCGTAAGGTCGGCGATGTCGCCGTGTAGTGTCTCGATTTCGAAGCGTTTGCCTTGGATCTGGGGGAGGTCTGTTCTTTTCATCTGTTTCCCTTCTTCTCGCGCAACTCAAAAGCCACGGAGAGGTCCGTGCTGAATGCAAAAAGAGTGTAGAAAATCAGATCATAAACTCTGTTATCACAGCTACGCTGTGCTGTCGTCATGATTTGCATTTATGGTAGCGTGCCTTTTGAAGCTAGTGTCGCTAACAGCTGGAATGCGGACTTTGCCGTCATTCGATTTTGAGCCTTCGCTGACGCAGCATCCTTTCGCACGCGACAGAGTCTGTTTCACGCCTGAACGCCCCTCATTTTCCTTGTGAAATCAGCTCATATGAGAGACAATATAAGGTAGGGTTACATCGCTGAAACACTACAGATGTGCCCAATTCAACATCCAAAGAGCAGCCAAGGCCTGACACGTTCGAGCACTTATGGACCCCGTTTCAACCGCATTTTATGCACAGCATTTCAAAATTGCGTTCCTTGAAAAGAAAGGAACCGAATTCCAGGATTGGGTTGCCAGGCTCGGCAGCCATGCCCTCGGGGCCGATTTCGAGATTGTGCGTCCTTACGGCAAACAAGGCGACTGGAAATGTGACGGTCGCCAGCTGAGCACTGGAACGATTTTCCAGTGTTATGGTCCCGAAACGCCCACCAATCAAAAGACAATTGCGAAAGTGAACGTCGATTTCGCAGGCGCGCAGATCAAGTGGCCTGATTTCATGCAACGATGGGTGTTCGTTCACAACATCCCCGGAGGTCAACCGCCGGCTGTCGTGTCCCATCTTGATATACTCCGCGCCGAAAATCCTGGTATCTCTTTTGAGCTTTGGTCTGAAAGTGAGCTTTTCGACTGGCATGTCATGTTAGATGATTCACGCGCTCTTTTGATGTATGGTGCTGTTCCCAATCAGCAAATTGCCAGTGGCATTGAACTTGCGGATTTGCAGCCGGTGATCGACGTTTTGCAACGCCGCGATCCGGACCCGGCCGAGCCCCTGCCTGCACCACCATCCGCAAAAAAGCTGGAAAAAAATGAACTCTCGGTCGAAGCCGCCGATCTGCTGCGCCTTGGGCGACGCAAAGTGCGACTTGTCGAGACCTACTTCGAAAAGGCAGGTCCCGTGGAAATCGGTGAAAAAATCGCTGAAGCCTTCCGCGATCATTACGCTAAACTGAAAGCCATGCAACTAGACGCCGATCAGATGTTTTCTTACCTGCAGAAATTCGCAGGCGTTAGCGGCGAGCCAAAACGCCAGGCGGTGGCTATGGCCGTCATGGCTTACTTCTTCGACAGTTGTGATATCTTCGAAGATCCCGAAACCGAGGTCACTGGCTCATGATCCTGCCAACCAAACATGTGCGCGCAGATCGGGCCCTCATCGGGGTCGGTGGTGAACTGCTCAGCTTGCTCAACGAACCGATGACCGTTTCCCGGCTTTGGGATGCAATCCGTGAGCGCCGCTCAACGGCAACACTCAACGCACCTGTTGAATACACCTGGTTCATTCTCGCGCTAGATTTTCTGTTCATGATCGGTGCGGTGGAAGCCCGGCGCGGCATCATTGTGCGGGCTGCGTCATGATCACACGACTGAGCAGCAGCCTTAACAGCTTCAAATCGCTTGAATTTTCGTCCGGGCTGAACGTCTTGTTGGCCGATAAGAGCGAAGGTGCAACAGATCTTCAGACTCGCAACGGCGCTGGCAAGTCCAGCTTTGTCGAAACCGTCCACTTCCTGACCGGCGGTAACGCCAAAACAGACAGCATTTTTCGCTCTAACGCGCTCCTCAACGAAAGCTTTGACATCTAGATGGATGTTGGCGGCGATAAGATCACCGCTGAGCGCTCCGGCTCTGCTCCCAGTAAGATTTTCCTGAATGGCCCCGTCGAGGATTGGCCAATCCCGCCAAAATTCAAAGAAGATCGTGGTCTCTTCGAGATTTCAAATACCAATTGGTGTCACACCCTTGGTGCCAAATGGTTTGGGCTTGAAGCGCCGCCCGATTCCGACACCAAGTTTCAACCCACTTTCAGGTCCCTCTTTGCGTACTTTGCCCGACGCCAGGCAAGTGACGCGTTTCAGACGCCGACGCAACAGGCCGGCAAGCAACAAATCTGGGATCAACAAGTTGCCATTTCCTATCTCCTGGGCCTTGACTGGCACGTCTCTCAAGACTTTCAGGGGCTTCGAGAGAAAGAAAAACTGGTTAAGTCGCTCGGGAAAGCCGCCCGGTCCGGGGAGCTAGGGCCGCATTTCGGTCGCGCGGCAGATTTGCGCACGAAAGTAGTCGTCGCTTCTCGTCGCGTGGAACAAATCCGCACTCAAATCGACACATTCCAAGTTATCCCGGAGTACCGTGAGCTGGAATCCGAAGCCAGTGACATAACCAGATCCATCAACGCGCTTGGAGAAGAGAATTTCGTTGATCGCCAGTTGATCAAAGAGCTTCAGGCATCCCTGTTGGAAGAGGAAGCACCCGTCACAGAGGATCTTGAAAAGCTCTATGCTGAGGCAGGTGTTGTCCTGCCCGAGTTGCTGACCCGCCGCCTCGATGAAGTGCAGAATTTTCATCGCACTATTCTTCAAAACCGGGCCTCGCATCTGAAAGCGGAGCTGTCATCTGCCGAAAATCGCATCGAGAAGCGCGAAGAAGAGAAGGAGAAACTCGACACACGCCGTCGGCAGATCATGACCGTTCTGCAATCGGGGGGCGCGCTTGAGCAATACACCGCTTTGCGCGAAGAGATGGGACGTGCAGAGGCTGAGGTGGAAACCTTGCGACAAAGGCTGGACACAGCCGAAACGCTGGAAAGCACGAAAACTGAACTTGACGCTGACCGAAACCGGTTGGCCCAAGCGTTGCGCGATGACATCCGGGAACGTAAATCTGTTCTGGGCGATGCCATTCTGGCGTTCGAGGAGCTGTCACAATCTCTCTACGAACAAGCTGGCAGCCTAACGATCGACGCCGGGACAGCGGGACCACGTTTTGAAGTCAAAATCGACGGTCAGCGCAGCAAGGGCATCACCAATATGCAGATTTTCTGCTTTGATCTAATGCTCATCGAACTGTGCACCCGGCGTGGCACGTCACCAGGCTTTCTGATCCACGACAGCCACCTCTTCGACGGTGTCGATGAAAGACAGGTCGCCAAAGCGCTACAACTCGGCGCAGAGAAGGCCGAAAATCTTGGCTTTCAATACATCGTCACGATGAATTCCGACGCGATCCCCTCGGAAGGCTTCCAGCGTGGATTTAACATCTATGATCACGTTCTACCTACGCGCATCACTGATGCTGTCGACGATGGCGGCCTGTTTGGCATCCGTTTCTAACATTTGAACCGACAGCCTTTTCGCCCCCCCCCCGAACGGGCATGGCCTGCTTCACCGCCGCACAGCGGCGTCCTTACCCGCGCACTTGCAGCGATTTTCATACTGAGAGTGTGCGCAGCGAAATTCGAAGACTTCCGTAGTGGGCTCTTTTCGGACTTTCTC
Source organism: Shimia sp. R9_3 (assembly GCF_017743755.1). Lineage (NCBI taxonomy): Bacteria > Pseudomonadati > Pseudomonadota > Alphaproteobacteria > Rhodobacterales > Roseobacteraceae > Shimia > Shimia sp. R9_3. The sequence continues at coordinate 244,479 of NZ_JAGHRP010000003.1, forward strand.
CGCACTTGAGAGTAATGTCGGCTATCGGTCAATTGCGATACGATGGAAAACCTTTGAGTCGTAAAAGGCAAAAATAGTGCGGCTTGGCGAAAACTGTAGACACAAATTCAACGGCTTAGCGGCTGGGCAATGGCAAAGCTATGTGTCGTCCCGCAAAAATGTGAGACGACACATAGTTCTGCCATTTGCGACAGAACCTTTATATTCTTATTGCTCGATGTTGAACCTCACACGACTTTGACCTTTGCGTCATGGTTCAACCAGGAATATAGCGAATGCTCGGCGCTGCAGCGCATCGCACCAAATTTCCCCACTAAAGCCGAACATATAGCCTGCACTACAGATCAGGCGTTGGAGTCTCAAAACCAGTCCCAGTTTCTGAGCATTCGGTATAGCCGTGCAGATCAGCACCTTGATCGCGTTGAAAGCCGTGGGCAGCGATCGCCGATTTCTGCCTGGGTACTAAAAGATCGCTCTGGCTGTTTTGGCAGTAGCTTTCCGCCCAAATCACCACATCACAAGGAAATGGCTAACGCTTATTTTGTAGGGGAACCAGCAGTCGATTCACTTTGTTGTTTCGGTAGACTGGCAAATAGTTACTACCACGCCCCCTTCAGACCCAAATCAGCCGCTAGCCCGGAAAGATCTTTCTAAAGTGGCTGTCGAAATAGTCCCACGTGTAGACCGCGCTATTGCCGGCATAGCCCTCGTAGTAGGATTGGCCGTTTGACGTCGGCAAGCCCGCCCAGATCTTGGCCAGATTGAGCATAAAGTCCCCACGTGGCATTTTAGCGGCGAGGAAATCGCTGAAGCCGGCCTCTTCCAACAGCTGGTGTGCCAGCTGGTCCTGCAGCTCGGGATCAAAAACTTCGCTGTGCGACACCTCTTGATGGCGGACCAGACGGCGCAAGGTGGCGGGGATAAGCTGATAGCGCCCGATCGCATGGGGCTGTCCCGGGGTGGCGTCAATCCATTGATAGATCTCGGCGATTGTCATTTCGGTTGGCCGTTTAGCAGGCCGGGTCCGGGCGCCATGCTGGACTGCATCATAGCCGGCCTTGCCCGCCTCTGCGCCTGCAATCAGGGTCATGAGCTGCTTGGCTGCAGACGGCAGGACCTGCACTTGCACCGGCGCAAAAAGACCGCCACTGGCGCGGCCTCGGAAAAGGCTGGCGGCGCCGGGGCGCAAGGCCACCGCACCGCGGCTGACATCGGCGCCGGACGGTTGCGCGAGAGCGGTACGGTTCGGCACTAAGGAAGAGGTATCATCAAAGGAGGCGCGCTGCGCAAAGAAGCCGTTTTGGATCAATGAGACACTGTTTGCCTGCACATCGGACGCCGCGAGGCAGAGGGCCAGCAGACTGAAACGCAAGGATGAGACAATAGGCATTGGGACCGGCTTTCTGCTGGCGAGATTTTTCAAACGGAATATGCGGAAATAGGCTTGATAAACCGTTTACCGGCGCGTCCTTTCATGTCTGGCTGGAAACTGCGGGCCGGAGAAGGCCTCGCCACAGACTTTGTTGCCGAATGGCACCAGAGCCAGTGCGAAGGTTACTGCCTCCGCATCCGGAAAGGCGAAGAACGCGCTGGTCGAGCCCGTCGGCGCCCACAATAGCAGCGCGGTTGCCTCTTAAACCTATCGAGAGCCCGCGACCAAGGTGCGCCGCAGGCTCTCTTGCGCTTACGAAAGCACCCGCGCGCCCACGTGGATCAAATCAAACATCGTTTGCGTATGGTAGGTGTAGGGCGACAACCCCGGCATTTCGCTCACTACGTTCAATGCGGCGACGTGCGCCTCATCCAGTGTGAATTCCAGTGCCGCGAGGTTGTCTTCAAGTTGGCTGAGCTTGCGTGCGCCGATGACGGCAGAGGTGACACCTCGGTGTTTGATCATCCAGTTGAGTGCGATCTGCGACGCGCTGTGCCCTGTCTCGTTAGCGATCCGCAGCAGCTCGCCGACGATGGCGATGTTTTGCTCTGAGGAGAGATTGGCGACACTTGGATCGGTGGTCCAGGTCTCCTTTAAACGGCCAGCGCCCACCAGATTGCCTGCATCGTCGACCGAGTATTTTCCAGTCAGTAGACCGTTGGCTAGCGGGCTCCAGGCGGTGAACCCCAGACCCAGTGCATCACACATCGGAAGATGTTCATAGTCGGCATGGCGCGCGGCCAAACTGTATTGGTTTTGGATCGACGACACCGGATGACGATGGCTGAGCCCCGCCAGTGTCTGCATCTTGGCCACATACCAAGCAGGGAAATTCGAGAGGCCAAACGCATGTAGCTTGCCCTGACGAATGAGCGTGTCGAAGGTGTCGAGCACCTCCTCCATCGGGGTAACCTGATCCCACTGATGCAGATAGTACAGGTCGATGTAGTCCGTCCCCAACCGCTTGAGCGAGGCGTCAAACGCTTTCAAGATATGTTTGCGACCGTTTCCACCGCCGTTCGGATCGCCTGGGAACTGGTTCATCGTGCCTTTGGTTGAGATCACCAAACGATCACGATTTCCCGCCGCCTTGGCAAATTCGCCCAGCCAGGTTTCACTTTCCCCGTTCTGGTAGGCATCAGAGGTGTCAAAAAAGTTGCCTCCCGCCTCTAGATAGCGGTCAAAAATCGCACGGGCCTCGGTCTTGCCGCTGGACCAAGCATCCCCCCAAGCATCGCCAAAACTGCCAGCACCATAGGCGAGCGGAGAAACACGCAAACCGGTTTTCCCGAGCATGCGGTAGGTGGTGAGCGAGGAGATCCGGCTTTCCGGCAGATCTGCGGCCGCAAATGGGAGGTCGTCAGAAAGAGCTTCAGACATTTTATTTCCTTGCAGTAAGATAGCTGCGCTTCATGCTCGCACAAGATGGCCGCCATCCACATCGATCACCGAGCCGGTCAGGAAGGGGTTGGTCATGGCAAAAATGACGGCTTGGGCGATCTCTGCGGCCTCGCCAACGCGGCCTACGGGCAAGGCATCGCCAACTTGGGCATACATCTCAGTACGGGCTGCTTCGGGCATTGCGGCGTAAGCCTCAGTTGCCACCATTCCTGGGCTGATGCAGTTCACCCGCGCCTGTCCGGCAAGCTCTTGCGCAAGACCTTTGGTCAGCGCTTCAACGGCGGCGTTCACAGCGGAAAGCCCTGTTGCACCTGCAGAAGGGCGGCGGCTGAGCACACCTGAGAAAAATGTGATTGATGCAGATGGGTTCAGATGGCGCAGAACTTCACGCGCAGTCACGTAAGGGCCGATGAATTTGGCCTCAAACATTGCGCGCAGATCCCCAGTGGGCAGGTCAGAATAAGCGCCATGTGCCGCACTGGACGCTGAAATCACCAGATGATCCACAGCGCCGAGCGCAGCCGCCCAAGTCCTTACAGCCGCTTCATTGGTAGTATCAACGGGTGCGACAGAGACGTCGCCTTCAATGGCAGCGGCCACTTTCGTAAGCTTGTCTGCATCTCTGCTTGCAATGGTCACCCTGGCGCTAAAATACGCGGCCAGCTCTGCGGTGGCTTTGCCCATGCCAGAGCCGCCGCCCACAATGACCACATGTTTATCCTTTAATTCGCTGCCAATCAGATTGGTCATATCCATTCCATCCTTTGTCCTGTCTTAAACCCCCACACCATCGCCGGGGCTTAGGTGAGATTTTGGGTCTGGTGCAGAGATAGGAGGCCACTCAAAATAGTTGAAATGGATATTTCAAATGGCCTAAATTGATGAAATGAATTTAAACTCGCTCGACCTCAATCTTCTGAAAGCCTTTGATGCGCTATACCGCGAGCGCCACGTTGGCCGGGCGGGCTCTGCAATTGGCCTTGCACAGCCTTCCATGAGTAACGCCCTAAACAGGCTGAGGGCGCGCTTTGGCGATCCGCTGTTCCAACGTGGACCAGAGGGCATGGTGCCCACGGCAAAGGCAGAAGTTTTGGCTCCGCAAATTCAGGAAGCGCTACAGGTTATCACACGGATGCTGGCCCCTGCCGAGTTCAGTCCCGCTACACTCGACGCTGAGGTATCCATTGCCGCCGCGGATCTGACCGTGACCACCCTAGCTCCCAAACTGATGGGCCGCTTGCGAGAGACCGCGCCAGGGCTTCGCGTGAGCTTTCTCCCCCTCGACAAGCGCAGCTTCGAACAAGAACTCGATGACGACACTCTGACGCTCGCGCTTGGCACATTTGGCAGGCTGCCTGCCAGATTCGAGAGGCAGACAGTTCTAAAAGATCACTTTATTTGCATTACGCGGAAAGGGTTTCTCGCGGACGGCGTACCGATGTCCCTAGACACCTTTGTCTCCGCTCGACATGCGCTAATGACATTGAGCGGAGGGTTCGCAGGCGCGGTCGATCGCGCGCTCGGCAAACGCGGTCATTCCCGGCAAGTTGTGATGACCGTCACGCAGTTTGCGCTATTGCCGGATATTATCGCGCAGTCTGACATGATCTCGACCATTCCTGCCTCTCTGGCAAAGACGGCGGAACGCGCAGGATGTAGCGTATACGATCCCCCTTTGGAGTTACCGAGCTGGGATATTGACCTGATCCACACCCGCAAAACAACGCACGATCCCTTAGGGCGTTTCATCGGCGACGTTGTTCGAGAAACGCTGGAGACACCTCTCCCAGATGCTTAGATGTCTTACTACTTTGAAACGGCATGGGGTCCCAATCTTCACATATCGAGGGAGATCGAACTACGGTATCGGCAGACCTGAGGCGACGTCTACAGGGAGCTCCGGATGCTGCATTCGCAGTCTGCTAGGTCGCGAATGTCGGCTTGTGTAAATCGGATAGTTTTGGGTTCTGGGGCCGTTTTTGCCTTCTGCAAGGCAAGCGGTAGGAGTGCTTCGAGGTTGTTGGTTTCAGGCTTCGAGGATAAATTTTTCAAAATTTGAAGATTTCGAGAGTACGAGATGTACTTGCTTGGCATGAGAGGAGCGCTTGGCCTCAAGCTCATTTTTGCCGCTCAGTTGATGATCGCAATATCGTTCACCATCCTTTGGATCACGTATGGGTTCTGGATATTTCTATCTGTGTCAGCTCTGCTGATTTATTTTGGACTGAGGGTGGCGCGGTTCCACCGCAAACACGAGCAGGAGATCGAATACAGTGGCTCTTCATCTAGATTGAACGCGTTCCCAAAACCCCGAAAATTTGCGGTTGCCCTGTCAGTTTTCGAAGGCGTTGTCATGGTTGTGTTTGGTCTATTTAGTTTTCTCATGATTTTGGTCATCAGACCAACCTGTATGATGAAGTGCGCGGGTTTCAAGCGTTTCCGTTTTTTGGTTCGGGAGGATGGCTATGTTTGATTTCATTAACTCAATGCACGGAATTTTTGATCATCAAAGGGACCATCGCGAACCTTAGCTGCGGTTCCTATCAATCTAAAAAAGCGCACACAGCCATCCTTTCATAACGTATTTCGGACAGCCGCTCACAGATGAGTTGCTAAACACTCCAAGCATAAATTCCATATGCACCTGTCGCGATGTAGAATGCCTGCATTGTTGTCCAGCCCCACATCCGTTTGCGGACCGCCAGCGTAAACAGCAGCAGAGCAGCCAGCAAAAAGAACACAAATGAAAGAACTTCATAGCCTGAGTTGGACGCGATCAGCAGCGAGTAGGCAATTGATAAAAGGGCACCGCCCCATTCCAGAGTTTTGTTGGCGTTTGTCATTTGTAGGTGTCCTTAGTCCCTGATCGAGTGCGGGCATGGCCCCGTCGTTTTTTGGCTGGTTGTTGTGAGCAGAACTCCGACCATCGTGACCGCAAGACCGATGAACATGGTCGAGGTCAGAGGGTCATCGAATAAGAACCACGCCCAGATCATCGTGACCGGTGGCGCGAGGTATATTGCAGCGCTGACTTTGGCGGCGGGATAGAGGCGGAGGGCAATGTAGTAGACAAAATACGACACGAAGGTGCCCAAGATGACCAGCCACGCCATTCCAATGGCAAAGCCCCGCGTCATCGGGGGCGCCAGCCCATCTCCCAGCGCCAAAGAGGACAGTCCAAACAAAGCGGCGCCGGTAAGCGAGTGAATGCACAGGCTCTGATAGACCGGCATCCTATGACGTTTTTGGCCACGATGTAGAACGGAGGCAAATGCAAAAATCAGCATAGAGCCAACAGTCAAAGCATAGGCCCAAAGCGGCGCGTTCCCAACTCCCAGACTGTCGATTGACACGATCAGCACGCCGCCAACCGCAACAAAGGTACCAAGCCATTGCCGGTGCGAAAGGCGTTCACCAAGCATCGGTTGGGACAAAGCAGCAATTGCCAGTGGCAGAAGGTCCGAGATCAGCGCCACAAGTCCGGTTGGGACACGCTGTTCAATCGCAACAGAAAAACCGCCCAGATAGAGGAAAACCGCCATGACGCCAAAGCCCATCTGATACAGCACCGCAGACGCGCGCATCCTTGGTCCACATGCCAAAGCAAAGGGCAGTAGGATCAAACCGGAAAGCAGAGTTCGCCAGAACAGCAGGAGCGCAATGCTAGCCTCCTCATTGGCATAGCGGATGCCTACAAACCCAGAACTCCAACCAAGTATCAAGAGTGCGGCCAACATCGGCCATAGTAACTGCGAGCGATGAAATCCTCGGGCGGGACTGGTCAGAGTGGTCATTGAGGTGCTCCTGTGGCGGCTCCATTGGCCTACAGGAAGGAGGTCGAGAAAGGGCATGACAAATATCGATATGATCATGATTTTCATGCCTATTGTGGCATTAGATGTGCGAATGGGTTATCATAAATGTCATCCTGGAGCGGCAAAGATTGGTGAGCACCTATGCCTAATGTGAAATCTCAACGTCTCGAAATTGACGCTCTGCGTGTGCTGCAGGCTGTTCAGCACCACGGCGGGATCACCCGGGCGGCAGAAGCATTGAGGGTGACGCAATCAGCGGTCAGCCACAAGATAAAGAGGCTTGAAACCAGTTTGGATTGCCAGCTTTTGACAAGGCGTTCAGGTGGATCGATGTTCACATCATCAGGGGAAGAATTGCTCAGCTATGCCGACCGTATTTTGGAGCTGCACGACGAAGCCGTTTTGAGCCTTGTGCGCACAAACCTCTCTGGCCGCATCCAGCTTGGTTTGACCGAAGACACCGCCATGACCGATCTGTCTCGCGTTTTAGGGCGCTTCCGCCGGTTGCACCCTGACGTCGTTGTGCGAACGAAAGTGCGTATGAGCCTCACGCTGCGATCCTTTCTGGAACGCAAAGAGTTGGATGCGGCGATCATGCAAGTATTCGACCATGAGGTGCGCCCTACGGATGTTGTGTTGTTCCATGAGACTTTACATTGGGTGAAGTCACCGGAATTGACCCTGCCGGATCAAGGCGCAATCCCATTCCTGTCGTTTGATGAAGCCTGTTTTTTCCGTCACTGGGCCCTAGACATCGGGCAGGACGATGACGCATTGCTTGAAACCGTTTTTGAATGCGCGAGTGCTGCGGGAATAGCAAATGCGGTTCGGGCAAGTCTTGGCGTGGCCCTGCTGAGCGAGCGCCATATCACCCCGGATATGGATGTGATCCAAGATCGGTTCCCCGCACCTCCTTCGCTTAGCTATGTCGTGCGCCGTAGTCGCCGCGAACGCAACCCTGCGCTTGATGAGTTGGTGGCTCAGATCGAGCATGAGATCGGCCGAAATGGCGGCTTGTCTCTGGCGGGCTGAGGCTCGGTAGCCCATATAGGTCCAAACCTAAAAGCGTTGTGTGCGAACAGGCCCGCTTTCCTACACAGTGCAGGATTTGGGGCGTTGAATTCCATTCCAGATCGGCAGCTCCGATTTGCAAAAATGGCAGTCAGATGGGCTGAGGCCGAACGCGGTGAGGAGATAAGACATTTCGGTCAGTTTACCGCGCAAACGTCAGATGCCACTCCCCATCCAATACAATGGACAGTTGCTGCCGCAATTGGCTGAGCTTTATGACATACAACATTTGTTGAACGTCACTGATGTTTGACTCAATTGACGGCCAAAACCTCAATAAATCTGCAAGTCACGTCATTCATTTCTGACCCAAGCGTCAAGCATTTCTGACCCAATCTGAATAGCGGTCCTTCATCAACGCTGCGGCTAAGGTCTCAGGAGAGCCCAAAGTTACCAGGTGCTGCAGTCCGCGTTAGTCACGAAAACGCGAAGTAAAGCAGACCTTGAACAGGATCATAGGTTTATCACACTTAGGATCAGGCCAATGCTGAGCTTCAAATCACTCTTGTTGGCCGGAATCGAGGCGGTCAACAAGATCTTCAGAGGTCAGTTCACGCCCAGATTCCGAGCGTTTCAACAGTTTGCCGAAATCGCTGGGTAACCCGAACACCAATTCCATTGATGCTGCCCACCAACAAGTTTGCGACAAATCCCGCCCATGTCCACCAAGCGCGCAATCTCCTGCCAGATACGTTCGCAGCGTTGCGCTAGGTTGGTGATCTTCTGGGGCCGAGCTTCACCTTCTTCCTGAAGGAAAATTCGGACCATCTCATCAAGGTAGCGCCCGCGCACCCGGCCCAATATGGTTCGGTTACCATATACCTCAGCTTGGCGGATCGAACGATGAGCGCCCAGTATGGCTTTAGAAGTCGGCAAGATTGCCGCGAACGCTGCGCAGACCCAAAGTATCCATCAATCGACCGCAGCAGGCGGTCTTGTGGCACATGATCTACCAGAAAAATCTTGTGGAACGAAAGCCGCTTGCGCTTCCTGCCTCGGTCCCCTCATGGCTGACCCTCACATCCATTACAGAAATTGAATCAGCGGTTCAGGCCTCAAGCAAGAATGAGTTTTCCAACAAAATAGGCCCGATCCGACCGTTCAAAATTGGGTAGCACACACCAATAGTTTTTGTAGCCCGTTAGAATTCACGCCGTTTTCACGCAATTTTCCCGCTCTGATGACGCGCTGACCGCAACGGTTGTTCTAACGTCGACTCAACTAAACAACGCTGAAAGCTGGGAAAGCTAAACCTGCTTGTGCAGGTAAGTGCTTTGTCAGAGTCGGAGAGTCTTCAACACAATTGCAACAACTGTCAGAGGATATGAAAATGAATGAGATGGAATGGCCGAGAATAGGCGACGTTTCTTTTGAGATCGAAGTTCCTCACAACGACATTCTGAATGTCGTATCCGTGAATGCAGTGCCTTTGATGATACCCGGCCATGTTCAGGTCATCATAGGGGATTCCATTTCTTCAAACGATATTGGCGACTTGAACGAAATTAGAGATGGGTTGAAAAGCCTCCCGGAAGATGACCGCATCGTTGTTTATGACGTAATAAACTACCAGGTGCCACAGTTGGACGTAAACCTTCGTCACACAATGATTTCAAGTGGTGGGCCTACAGGCGAAGACCTAGTAGTGGCGACCCAAAGCGGTCTACCAACATCCGTAATTTTGTTTGTCAGACTCGTTTGAATTGGAGCGTAACTATGAAGCGAATTCATGCAACTCGGTACGCTCTTGGCTTTGCGTTGCTAACCACGACCAACGTATCTGCACAAACTAACCCAGATGGCGATTCAAACTCTTGTATAGTCGGTTCCGATGGACAATGCCTTGAGGCCAGCGATCTCTTTGGGGCTTTGGATTTAGGTGTTCCAAGCACACCGCTCTTCACCCTTTTAGGTGCATCGCCAGAAAATGTCATGGAAGTAAAAACGGCAGATGAATTTGCTGTTTCGGTTTTGCCAAATGCCGTCAACGCTGTTGGAGAGGATTCATTTTCGTTGGGTTTGGAGTTCAACCCAGGCTTACTCATGCTGCCGGACAATGTATCGATCTCCGATTTGGGTGGGCGCTATAGTACAGCAAGAAAATTAAGCGGGATGAGCGTCGCGTTTTCGGCTATTGAAACCAGTGGGGACGCGGGCTTCACGCAGTATGGCCTAGGGGTATCTTACATCTATGACAAAAAGAGCCCTCTGTTCGCATACGATGATTTTACACAATGCATCGGACGCTCAGGATTTTACCCCGGTAACGTTCAAAACCGGGTTACGGAATTTAGGATAAAGATTACCCCCATACTAACCTCGGGTGGCATCGACATTACGAAATCTCCAATAATTACAAATCAAATCTGGGCAGCTGCTGAAGCTGATGGCACCCTGTCGGTGGAGAAAGTTGGTGAGATTTTGAAAGAAAATGGTCATTCCGGGAGCGAGAACGGCGCGGCCCAGGAGATTGTTGATCAGCACAAAAATCTAATCTTCGACGGCGACCGTAGCGCAATCACATCTGGACAAAAGGCTGTACAGTCTTGCGTCGACGAAGTGCAACATTGGAACCGCCCGGTTTATGGTATTGGAGTTGCCGCGTACTTGACTGACCCACAAACCGGTTCGAACGAAAGTGGATTTGGGTTGTGGGCATCCGCTTCTGGTCCTGCTCCTTTTGCTAAGGAACGTGGTCAAATCACTGGGTCGGTCCGCTACACGGAGAACTTAGTTCGGTCGCGGGAAGTTAGTGGGGTCGACACTATTGAAACAGTGGATGGATGGGGGGTCGGCCTCAGATACACACAGCGCTTCGGAGCTCCAACGGTCAATGTGGACAAGAGCAAACCAGAGTTTCGAGGATTCATTGAGGCAGGCTACTACGATGAAGAATTCTCAGGGATCAATGACGCCTACTGGCAAGCTGGACTTGGTGGAGAGGTCAGGGTCGCCGAAAACCTCTTTTTGCAATTCGCTTTAGGAGAGACTTTTGGAAGCAGTATTAATCGTTCGCAGTATTTGAGTGCACAGTTGAAGTGGTCTTTTACGCGGGCGTCGGTCAAATGAATGTTGACCGTTTGAATTCTGATAAAATACGAAAACCTCGACTACGTGCATCGTCAGATGGGGCATAAGTATTCGATGTCAGGCGTAGGCGCAGTGTATGGACGCCTGTTCCTCCTTTGGCTTTAACACTTTTTTGGTTTGGTTCTGACGCGCTGCGTGCGCCGCGACTGATACACTCATGACCTCCAGCGAACTAATAGGTCCGGTCTGCATCTTTGTACCAAACCACGATCCTCTCAAAACCAATGGAGCCAAAAAACACGGCCCCCAAGTCCGAACTTACAGGGTTTTGACGCCCGTTTGACGTTGCGCTGACGGCGTATCCCTAAACTCGCAATCATAGCCCAATCTAGGCGGGATAGGAGGTATCGGTGACTAAGAAAACTGAGCACAAGAGTGAGTACCCCACATGCGTTGCATTGGACGGATCGATTTGCCGTCAACCTGTTGCGGAAGACGGCCGCGGCATACTCTGCGAAAAACACATGACGCGTTTGCGGCTAGGCGAGAACATAACGATCAGCAAACAAGCTGGACGCTCCGCCGAAACAGTACTGGATTCACTGATCGCGGAATTCGGTGGTTCAGCGAATATCACGAACAAAGAGAGTAATTCCAACACTGTAAACGCCGTCGAACAAAAAAGCGGATCAGACGTTCAAGAACAACGACGCGCCGGTTCTTCTGGCTCAGCGAAAGATAGGAGTGAGACGTCGATTAACCTGATATCAATCGCCGTCCTTTCCGTGTTTGTGACAGCCTATGCTGCTTTGATCCTGTATATTCAGGCTCCGCGCCTGGATTTACCCTTCGGCATGACACTCTCCGGTTTTAACTCTACGACCGCAGCGCTGCACAATTTGCCCCTTGTCCTTTTGGTGACCTTTCTAGCCGCCATCATACTGATTTTCACGAGCATCGCCGCTGCGTTCGTTTCGGGTTTTCTTCTTTTGATGTTCGCGTTGATAGGGCGCGTTGTTCAAAATTTGTCCCTTATGATTTCGACAATGTGGGTCAGGTTTGCAGTGGGTAAACGCTTTCTGATGTTTCTGCATAGCCGACGCGAGGATCCGTCTCGGCCCGTGCTGGTCGAACGCGCATTGAACAAGATCGAAAAGCTGCTCAATAGGATCATAAGTTGGCTCGGGAAGGCCCGGCTAGATACGCGGAAAGGAATCCGCTACGCAATGGGGTTTCCCTACCAGGTGATCTATCTGGGCAAAGGACCTCAGGGACGCGTTGTATTCGCGCGTCTGGCGGTGGTCGCTCTTGTTCTTGCGCTTGGAATCCCGTTGGCGATTTTGAACGCGGATGACCGTGATCGTCAAGTTTTCCGAGTGGCTGCCGAAAACGAGAATTGCGCCAACTACGGGTTGAACATGGAATGTCCCCAGATTCAGCCGAATAAGATTCTGGACTTGTTTGACGCACAAGCCGCACTGGCGCGGAAATACAATCAGCAAACCAACGATGACGGAACGACGCGTGTAGCAGGTGAGGCGACTGAGATTCAAGAACCCCCTCTATTTGCGCAACTTTCACTGTGGGCGCGGGACACTTTTCGCCCCCGCGTGGCAGTAGGAACATTTGTCTATTCCTCTCGAGATACAGCACCAACCGCTAGCCATGTCGAGGCAGAGCCAGGTACGCTGGGCAAAACCTCATTCAGAACCGAGCCGGTGGTTCACATCGGTGACTTTGGTGATTGGGTGTATGTAGCCAAGGTCGTTGATCCCAAAAAGCGACTATTAATCCGGCGCTCTGCGGTTTTGGAGTTCTCGCTGGATACCAGGATCAAGGTGTTGAACCCCCCAGAAGATGAGCCCAAAACTGGCACAGAGGCGTTGGTCACAGTCCTGCAACAACAAAACACTGAGTTGCGCACGCAAGTGAACGCGCTCCAAATTCATCTGCAAGAGGTGAACGTCAAAGCCTTGAACGGTTTGAAAATTGCAGCCACCCACCGCAGCAAGCGTTTCTTTGCCCTCGTTCCCATCGTGCAAAACTTTGTTCACGGCAATGGTGGTGGTGGCACCTCGATATTTCCCGATCTGGGCGCATTGGTTTCACATGGAGTAGCTTCCAGAGCACCCAGCGTGATTGACGACCTTGTCCGGCGCCATGGCAATGCATTTATTGCGACATGTGTTCGCAACGGTATTTCGCTGAGACCAATTCAGTTCGCAGAAAACCAAGCGCGGTGGCCGGAAGGCAATGCACCCAAAAACTATGGGCATGCGTTGGCTCACCTGGGCGATCTGATGAACAGCAAAAAGTCAGAAAACAGCTCTAACCTTGTGTTTCTTAGAGGCGGAGCGAGTTTTACAGGGTCTTCTGAAGCGAACCTGCGCCTGTCTGAAAAGCGCGCGAAGTGGGTCAAAACCCGATTGCTGGCGGATTTGTTCAACGACCGGACTAGCAACGCCGCTGATCTTGCATCGCAGGCCTCTTCTGAACAGAAACTGCATTTTGTCGCGTTCGGCATGGGTGAACGGATGCCGACAGGCGCGACCTCTGGCCGCGCGGTCGAGATCTTCGTGTGCGAGCTCAAAACACCGTCAGCAATGCCCGCGCCAACGGAAGATCAAATCGCACAAAACTGATGCTATTCCTGAAGAGGTATCCCCATGAAACTCTCCGATTTCGAAAAGAAACTCTCAGACTTAATCAATGCAGGGAAGTTTGAAGAAGCCGAAGCGTTTTTTGCTGAATATATTGACGAGCTAACACGAGAGGATCAAACTCAGCCATTCTCTGCCGCCGTCACATTTAAGGGGTTGGACTACGAGGGAAACCTGCTTGAAGGCGCTGATCTGGTCGGCCTCGTAACGAAATGGGCACGCCGAATTCGCAACGGCAAGTACAAGGGGATGATTGCGCAACATCCAAACAAACTGCGCATTCTGGAAGAAGGGGACAGTTGGCATCAATACCCTGTCATCCTTTGGGACATCATCGACATCGTTTCTCGAGTGTTCCCAACTTACTCCTTGTCCGCGCCAAGTGATCTTGCATCAAACATGGCACTGGAATCCGAGCATGTTGACAAAATCCACGAGCTTGACCCAGACATTTTCATGTTGTCCATGGGAGGAAACGATTTGTTGGGAGATGGGCGGTTTGTGAAACTCTTGAAACCGTACCAATCCGGTTCTACCGCTACAGAACTGTTAAACGAGCTTGCATTCCGATCGGCATTGATTTCGGTGATGGACAGCTATCGCGCAATGATCAACAGCGCGCTGGCCGCAAAGCCAACGCTGGTTGTATTGATACATGGTTACGATAATGCGCAACCGCGTAATAATGGTAAGTGGCTTGGCAAGCCATTGGCAAAAAAGGGTATTCCGCTCGAAATCGGGCGCGAAATTGTTGAACTGATCGTCGGGCGCTTTAATGAAGCCCTGGCGGAGTTTGCGTCCGATTTTGCCGGTAACGTGCGCTACATCGACGTGCGAACCTCCGTCGGTGGTAACGTGTCCAGTTGGTATGATGAGATTCACCCGCGCAACCCTGGATTCAAGCGCGTTGCAGACAAAATCTTGCGGGTCCTCGGCCGTCTTGGCACCAGGATATCGATTAAAGGGTTATCCCTACACTCCGCTGCGGCGCCCTTTTCCGGTGGACCGCAGCCCGAAGCCATCATTGGAAATGCGCTGTATGATCGCCTTAAGCAACAATCTGTGCCGCACCAAATCAATGCTCGCGCAAAATTGGCGTCTGGTTCGCACCATTTGGCGACCGCGCTTGCCGATCTCAAAGTGCTAGAGCGGGAAATGCACCTGCCGGACGACTAGGAACTTGTGCAGGCCCGGCAGGATTACCGTCTGCCGAACGCGGCAGCAGCATATGAGCGCGTTATCGATGATAGAAATCTTGATGAGTTTTATGTTCTTTCGCGGGGTGCAATGGTGGGAAACGCCGTCGCCCGGCTTTTCGTGCGCTCGCCCGGTTTTGGGTCCAGTTTTGGAACTGGATTCCTGATTGGCAGCAACCTGCTAATCACAAACAACCATGTGCTTGGGGATCTAGGTCTGGCGCGGAGCTCTCAAGCGACCTTTGGACATGAGTTCGACATAGATGGCACGCTTAGCGAGCCGGCGACGTTTCGCATGACAGAGGATGTGTTCCTGACCTCGGTATCCCACGACTATACAATCGTGAGTGTTGAGCCGACGTCCAGCAATGGGCGCAGTTTGTCAGAGTTTGGTCATATCGAAATGCTACCCCGATCAGGTAAGGCATTGAAGCGCGAATACGTTAACATTATTCAGCATCCGCGCGGTGATCTAAAGAAAGTTGCATTGCGGGAAAACCTTGTTCTAGGGCGACGTCGGCAGTTCTTGTATTATGTCACGGACACTGAGCCGGGCTCCTCTGGAGCACCGGTCTTCAACGAAGAGTTCCAGCTTGTCGCCCTTCATCATATGGCGGTACCTGATCCAGAAACACCAGGTCAGTTCGTGGCAAATCGGGGCATACGCGTCAGCGAAATTCTCAAGGACATTCTGAACAAACGAAATGCGGGCAGCGCCTCGGCAGCCGAGGTCGATCAGTTACTGTTGCAAGCCAGAAACGGATCAGATCCATTGCCCTTGAATGCGCCGGTTTCGACCCCCTTGATTGGTTCTTGCAACCCATCCGAGCGTATGGATGAAAGCGCATGGATGGAGAACGTTGACACGACCAACTTCACGCCAAATGCACTTGAAACAGGAACCATACGACCGCGATTGTCAGCGCAAGATGCATATTGGCCATCATCACCACGCAACACCCCGGACACCTGGCATCTTACAGAGGAGTTTGCGGATCGAAGCTTCGAACTGAATTTGACAATCCTAAAGGGTATGGTTGAAATCAACGCGTTCGTACCGGTGACAGATGGCCATAATAAGTTGGTCTTTGCGCTGCGGGGATGCAAGCTTCGCAATGGTGGGTCGAGGCTTGAGGGCGTCACCCAAGCACAGCTGCAACCGATCTCGCCGGACCATGAGAACTTTCGCTGCGTGATCGGAGTCGCCGATACCGTTTCAGGCGAGTTGTCGCTCTACTCTGCCTCCACGGTTCCTCGCCGAACGCAGATGCTAAAATACTATAATCGCGTGAATTTCGGCACGTCGAATGTACTGTGCAACATGCTTCCCACCGGGTGTTACGAGTACTGTGTAGGTTCACATATTTCTATATCGAATGGAGAGATTAAGTTCATCCTGCGCCAAGGAAACGGTCCGCTTCCTGCCAACGCCAGCACAGTCACGACACTACGCACCCACAATGATCTGGCCTACGGAACTCAGGATTATTGGGACCGAACCAAACCCGGTGACAATATTCATCCGGCCTTCCTCTCTGCAAGTTTTTCGTCGCAAGGGTGTCTAACGCTGCCTGGAACCCAAAGCGGCGATGGTTCATCTCACACGACGGGAACAGGAGAATGGCGCCGCTTCCGCAAGGCCGCTGGGTTTGATGGTGAAAGACACGGGGCACGTTATGACGTTCTGTTGCTGAGCGGGCACGAGGCAGCAGCTTTTTCGGCTACCGATCCGGCGGACTGGCCGCGTTTGGCTTGTTTGCGACACGGCTCGCGAGGTGAACTCGTTGCAAAGCTCCAACAGCAAATAAATGCGGCAAGCGATGGTAACTTTGGCCCGGGAACCAAAAAAATATTAACCGACGTTCAGAACGACACCCTTGGTTTTGCAACAGGGACATGGACACTGGATATGGCACGATTGATGAACCTTCAGTTCTAAGGTTCATTCGCTTATACTCTGCGGATCCTTCCAGTCATCGCCAATGAACTGGTCGGGTCCGCTGTCTTATGTTTCTCGTGCGTGGTAACTCAGCGGAAAGTCAGATTAGGTCTCGGAAAAGCTGAAAATCAACGCTCTCATCCCGCCTGAGCAACGAAGTGGGGTACTTTCCATCTTCCACAAGTTGGTCAGGTTTGAACCCTTCTTCCTGATCGCTCAAAGCAGCGACAAGCTTTCGCGCGCGTTCCATATTTCCATGTTTGGCATTAAGGCCGATTGCATATCTCAGCGAAGGCTTGAAAGTTGGCCTGAAACTAAGCGAGCGCTCAAAGTGCCGAAGTGCAACTTGTTCCATCCCGAGCGCCAAAGCCGAACCGCCCAACAGCGACTCGGGTAAAAACTCAAGCGTTGAGCCGCGCAGTAGTTCCCTTGATCGTTGCGAGGATTCATATGCTAATTCTAACTCGTGATTGTTTAATTGTGCGGCAGCGAGTGTCCACCAAGCAAATGGATTGCCAGGGTTCAATTCGACGGCACGGTTAGCGTGAGACAAGGCATCTTTAAATCGACCCTCCAGGTAATTTAAGCTATTGGCCACCAACGCCAGAACCATTGAATTGTTGGGCTCTTTTTCGAGTGCTCGGGACGAGAGCTCTCGGCTTTCTTCCAGAATGCCTACATCCCCGTTTTTGTAGCGCTCGAAGAATTGGATGACACGGACTTGCGCCCGCCAAGCAAGATGTGTTGCATGTGGATCGTGCTCATAAGCAGACGCTAGCAGGTGATCGGCATCATTTGCTCCTTGTTCGGTCATGGTAAACATGTTCGAAATCGCCTTCGAACTCATCAAGGGCGGCGCGGATTTTTTGTCATCTGGACGCTGACTGAAACGGTGCCGAATGGTCTCAGCAATTTCGAACACCATTTGCGATACATCTGCGTTTTGTAGCGGATCATCCAGAAGGGACTTGATCACTCGATGCCCAGACCAAATTTGCAACCCAAACGGCGCTTCGCGAAGTCTGGCACGCATGAACACCCAGCCGTTTTCGCTCTGCACCGCGTTTAGCGTTAGCTGAAACTCGGGTTCATTCTGCGTCTCGGTTGCTGGCCCAACGACATTTGCACCGATAACCTGATAGAGCATTGACGAACACTGATCTGCCGTCACCTCCGTGAACCACTCGGCCAAAGGGCTCGGTCCAGGCAGTGTCTCTATGGCCAAAGCTATGGTGGGTGGGAGCGGCGATGGTTCTGCACAGCGCTGCTGCCATAAGGGTGCCGTCCTCTGATCACCCGAACGACCCGATCGTTCTAATGTAAGCCAGTTTTCGAATTCGGGATCACGTACATCAATGCCTTCCGCGAATTCTCCAAAACCACCCTCAATGATGCGTATCTCGGCAAGGTTCAGCGATACTCTTAGCTTTGTCGAAGTAAAAAGCGAGCCGTCCGCGCCCAGCATCTTTTTGCATTGATAGATTGCCTGACGAAGACTGCCCGCTCCCTGATCCTTGCCCCGATCGCTCCACAATTTGTCCTGCAACCATGCGCGTTCACGGCTTCCATTGGGAGATGTCAGAAGCAACAGCAAAAGGCCACAGATCTTAGCCGATCTGGGCGTCAGATCAACGCCTTGCTCGGTCTCCAATCGAAATGGGCCCGTCATATGCGCGACAACACTCACAATTCCGTAGCCTCTCAAATAGCTTTAGCAGCACAAATAAGTCACGGTGCTTTGGTTCGGCTTCCGTTATTAATGCGTTAAAAGTGCAGCCGCGCAAGGGCCGTGGCATTGACTCCCACAATTTTGCGCTGACTGTTGTTAAGGTTACTCGCTGAGGGGGAATTGCTATGACGAGTTTGACAGGACCCGGAACGGGACCAGGCACAGGACCGGGAACAGGGCCAGGGACTGGGCCCGGCGCGGGTAGTTCAGGTGATGTCGGGTTGGCAGGCGAGGTTTTCATCAGCAGACACGCCGGCTCACCTGCGTCGCCATTTCTAAGCACTGCACTTAATACATCACGGGACGGCTTAATAAACTACTGGAACGGTTGCGGCAGGCCGGTAAAGCCATTCCCAACCGACGCTTCATATCTGGAAGACGTTCGAGACCCGACCAAGGCCATGATCCTTGATTGCGAATTGCGCAGTCGTCTGGCTGTTACGGGATCGACGAACGAGAGTGGCTGCGTCACCGATGGTAAGGCCAGACTTGTGTATTTTCATGATGTTGGCGGGACACCCAAGTCTCAGGTTTTGGTCAAGCTCAAGAGGCCGGAAGAAGACTACTTTAAAGATCAGTTGCGCTGGGTACGCGCATATGCGGACCTCAGGGCTGACAGGATGCCCGAGATACAGGTGCAGCTGAGCGACATGCTGTCATTCTTTGGCGCACATGCATACCTGGACAACGGACGTCGTAGCAAAACGCTCTTGTACCTATCAGTTACGCTTTCGGTAGCAATCCACGTCGCTGCATTGATGAAGTATCACCTTCGCCAAAAGCGTCCGATAGACTATGCCTCTGAAGTTCAGCCAATAATCCAGACCCCCGATCATTCGACGTTCCCGGCTGGCCATTCGATCGAAGCATTTGCGGTTGCCACGGTTTTGCATCGCTTCATGATCGGCTCACTTGCTGGTGACATCGGGAATGTAAAATTCTGCGAAGAAGAAGCCCCATTACCTTTCATGCTGGCGCATCGGATTGCAGCCAATCGGGTTATTGCTGGAGTACATTTCCCAATTGATTGCCGTGCAGGTGCCTATATCGGCGTAGTCTTGGGAGAGCTGATTTATAATCTGGGTGCAAGTGCGTGCAAAGACACGAGCGAAGCACAAGCCGAAGCTTTGCGTGAACTCAGAGTGCAGAAGTGTAATCCCAATACGAAATGGGGTCCTTCACATGATACACCGGATTTTCTGCTAAATGACTTTGGGGAACTGGCCGAAGAGGGCGATGTGACGGAGCTGGTAGGCGGTTTTGCTCCGCTATCGATAGCGCGTCATATTTGGAATGAAGCAAATCAGGAGTGGTGATATGGGAAAGCGTGCTTCATCTTCTTCCAGACCGCCGCGACCCGACTATTCCGACCCTTACGTGGATTGGTGGGCCATGGCAGAAGGCAGCAGGACCCAGTCCGGTGACAAGAGCACACAGATAGAAATTCAGTCATTGTCACGCAAGGTTTTTGGCCTGCGAGGTTCAGAGAAACGGAATTTTGATGTTCCACTGCCAAACGGCGCAACCAACTTCAACTTTTGTCCTGAAGCTTGGGATTCCTGGACGGCCAAAGCGTCTGACTACCCCTATATTCGCGCTGACGATGTTATCCTGGGGGTGATTGATACCAGCTTTGCGTTGGGTCAACGACGCCTGAGATTTGAAAGTGGGCAGCCTCGGCTATTGGCGGCCTGGCAGCAAGGGGCAGATGTTTGCAACCGGGGCGCACCGCATCTTCCTTTCGGGCGCGAATTCTCGACGGTTCAGATCGAAGAGGAGCTGCGCAAACACAGCGGAGGAGACTTAAGGAAACCTTTGAATCAGGAAGGCTTTAACCGCGCCACTGGCGCTATAGATGCGGATAAACCAAGCTGGGAAGGGTCTAAGGAACTTCAACTTTCGATCTCTCATGGTACCCATATTCTTGACGTGGCGGGTGGAATAAACCCGGGTGCATCTGGTGCAAGCCTAGCCGATGGCCGCCGACGCTGCCATTTGGTGGCTGTATCTTTGCCTCCGCTTTTCTTCCACGGCCACAGCGGGAACTTTTTGCAATATCACGCTGTTCTGGGTCTGATTCGAATAATTCGGATTGCAGATGCAATTTCTGCGGCTAAGCGCGAAGCCAATTGTTCTGGTTTTGATGAAGATCATCAGTTTCCAGTTGTCGTGAACTTCTCATTCGGATTTGAAGCAGGGCCAAAAGACGGCTCATTGGATATGGAACGGGCGATCCGAAACGAAATACGCGATCGGGCCTGCGATCTTGACGACGACGAAGTGGTAAGAAAGCGAAAACGCAAGTGTAAGCCTCGGGAGGTTAGAACCTTCGTCAACATGCCTGCGGGAAACTCAAACCTAATGCGTGTTTCGGGGCGTGAAGTGGTTAAACCGGAAGGCCATGATCCTTTCGAAGCCATCCTTCAACCCAGCGATCATTCCTCGACATACATCGAATTTTGGTCAGAACCCTTCAACAGAAGTGCTGGCTATCTGAATAAGCTCACGCTTCACGTTGATTTGCCCGACGGTCGGAAAATCTCAATCAAGCTAAAGAAGCCAAGGCGGCGCGTCCCCAGGGTACGGTCAATACTGGCGGGGGATAAATCGGGCGAGATTGGGCGTGTTTATTTCAACCTGAATCGGTCGGCTTTACGCTCAAGGGATCAGGTAAGACTGCGCGTTGTTGTTGCCATTGCGCCAACTCTCGTGTTTTTTCCGATGAGAAACCAAATCCTCGACACAACTGTGAAGCTTGCACCTGCGGGCCGTTGGAAGTTTACATTCACCGGTCTCACAAACACACTGCGATTTGACGCATATATTCAGGCAGATCTGTTCGGCGGCCCATTGCCGCAAAATGCAAGACGCGCTTATTTCGATCACAGGCATTATCGCGACTACTTGGAAAGCGGTCATGAGCGCGACAGTTTTTCCTACGAGGAACCGCCCAAACCGCTTGATAAAGGGCCGATCAGCCGTGTGGGAACACACAACGCACTCGCGTCGACGCCGTATGTTTCCATGATAGGAGGGTATCGCAACTCTGATGGCCGCCCCGCCAACTATTCTGCAACAGGGTATCGCGGCCCGCCTGCGTTCAATAGTCAGTCTGATGTCGATGTAGTTTTCCCTTGCGACGACAGCGTTGCAAACGCAGGTATTCTTGGAGCTGGGCCTCGGGACGGTGCGCTACTGGCGATGAATGGGACCAGCGTGGCGGCGGCTCTCAGCTCGCGCATGATGATCGACTTCCTGTTGACCAATCCAGACTCTGAACTTGGGCAGCCATGGCTACAAACACAGGCGTGCGACTACGCGAATGACGGTCGCCCCGAATACTACATGCGTGCAGCGCCATTGAAAGCAGGGGCTGGGCATCTGCCGTATCCTCATGGCTACTGTGACTTTGGCCCAGGAGTGGGGATGCGTGCACGCAGAAGCGGGATTTGATGACATGGCCATAGCGACCGGGTGCGATGATTTCTTGCTGGGCCAATAGGTTCACGGTTTAAGAAACGGAGCGGTGACATGCGCGACATCTGAAGGTGGCTCTGTTGCAAAGGGATGTCCTCTTCTTCTTCGCTCCGCATTGCAGGTTTTCATCTGACCTTACTTGTTCAACGGGCTGGATCAACGTTGGCGACGGTTGCAACAGATCGCTACGCAATTTGCGTGCAAGAGTCTCGCCGCGTTCAATGTCAATGTCTGTCATGCGGGCTGCAGCCGCAGTATCCGGACGGTGCGTTGCATGTCGCCTTTGGGCCCTCTGCGGTTCTTTGGAGAAATAATGCGGATGGCCGCAAAGTCCGCTGAGCCGTCTTTCACCCCCTCAAAATGCTGCACTTAGTATCATCGTCCGCTTCTGGGAAGCTGCGCCGCGGCGACGTTACGTGTTTTGAAAGGCGGCTTTGGGCCGTTCGTGTTATTCCGCAGCGCTCATCATCGTCGGCACAAATAGTGATTTCTGAAGTGCGACGTCGATTGTGGTGGGACTTATCGCCCCGCCGCTCTGGTTTGTTGGGCCAGCGGGATTTGGACGAGCCAAACGCCCCTAGCCGTCAGGGTGAGGGCGCTGCCCTCCCCCTCGGGCAACCCTATTAGACAGGGCCGTGTCCTCGGCTACGCCTGCGGGCCGCACCCCCCCTGTCGAATAGCATTGCCTCGCCCCCTCCCGCGTTCGCTACGTGGCAGATCAGCAGGAGCAGGCGGCTTCGCCGACTGAACCTGCAAATCAGCCCTGATTTTCCGAACGGGAAGTCAGATCAATCGAAACAGCCTGCGGGAGCAAAGTGGAAATGTTGGGTCAGTTTATGACGCAAAGGTCAAAGTCATGTGACGTGCAACAACATTTGAAAAATGGCGCTCTGGGGAGGATTCGAACCCCCGACCCCTTGATTCGTAGTCAAGTACTCTATCCAGCTGAGCTACCAGAGCGCGGTGAAGGGGGATTTAGAGCCTTGCGCGCGGGAGCGCAAGAGCAAAAAGACAGAAAAGTCAGATCTCACTTCTTTCTGCGCAAATCCGTCGGCAAAGACATGGCGCAGGCATGGTCGTGGTGCGGCGCAAAGCGCGGCAGGGTTGTAAGCTGTGGCAGTAACGCGGAGTTTAACGCGGCTTTGGTCTTTCGGGTGTTGCGTCCTTTGCATTCGCTCAAAAGCTGTGCCACTTCAGACGGGCATTATTGAGACTGTGTGACCCGAATGACCAAGCCTTTTTTGTCGAGCAATATCCAGAACCTCGCAGGCACCCGGACGCTGACTTTACCCAAAGAACCCTGGCGCCGCGTGTATAGCAACTTATTCACCCGGATCCGCGTGATCGTGCTGTCGGTGAGCAGCCTGCCGGCGCTGCTGTCTCTGCCGTTTTTCGGGGTGAGCGAGATCTTTTTCTACCTTATGATCCCGACGCTGTTTTTGACGCATTTTGCTGTGAGAAAGCTGCGCGGGCGGGCCAAGCAGGAAATCACGCGCTATCACAAAGCGCGCGAAAACGAGCTCCTGGGAGAAGAGGAGCTGCAGGCGCTTAATCTGTGCGCGCGGTTCACCTATCGCGATCAGGGCTGGTACCACACCTATGAGAACTTCCCGTTCTGGGACCGCAAGGCAGGCTATGATGATCCGGCGTTTTCCGAGACGCGGCCCTACATCACGCTGAAGTTTGACTATTCAGAGCATCTTGCGCGGTCGCTGAAGCAGAGTTGGGGGATCACCTCCAAGAAGGGCGCTTTGACGATGATCCATGATCTGCGTGACGGCAAACTGCACCGGTGCTCAATTGTGAATATGTTCAATCAGGAAGGCTTTGATATTGTCTATGACATTCTGTCCAGCCTGACCGGGGTGCCCCATGACAGCTTTCATCAGGTGTTTTTCCCGGATGAAGATCAGCCCCATGCGGCGGAGACACAGGGGCAGTCACTGGTGGCGGCACTGGATCAGTTTGGATTGGATGAAGCGGTGTTTCTGGCCGCGATCAGGGACAAATGCGAAGAGTTCGAGGATCCGCAGAGCCTGAAGCTGCATGGGGATGCGCGCGATCAGATGTTCCAGATCGTGCGCCATGTGGGCCGTTTGGCGTTGCGCAATGACCTGCGCAATATGTTTCTGTTTAAGGCGGAGGCGATTGATCAGGTGCTCTATCCGCAGGGTGAGGACGATCTGCTGGCGCTGGGCTGGGGGTTTGATCTGAGCCGGGGCATGTTCCTTTTGCGCAATGCCTATGCCGCCGGTTTCCTGAGCCGGGAAGAGCTGCGCAGTGAGCTGCCCGCCTACCGGCAGGTGGCCAGTGCGGTCTTTCCGGATTGGCAGAGCTATTTCTGCAGCGAAGTCATCGGATATCTGTCCTGGAAGATGCGCGATAGCAAACCGGCGGATGCCTATTCCGAGACCTCCGGCGCTGCGGATGAGTGCCACAAAGTGATGGCTCAGCACTTTCCGATCGGGCGTCAGCTGCCTTGGCCAGAGGCCGATGCGGCGGCGAAGGAGGCTTTGGCGCAGGCCTTGGCGGGCAATGATGTGAACCCGTTCTTTATGCCGCAAACGCTTGGCGCGGCTGTTGCGCCGCCGCCGCTTGCGGAGATCAGCCAGCCTGAGGGCGCGCTTTTACACTAAGCGCGCGGTTTTTAGCCTCCGACGAGGCACGAAAGGCAAAGGCGCTCAGATGTCTGAGCTCATTGGAAGGTCGAAGACAGGGGTCAGATGGGCGGTCTTTTCCGGGTTGCGAACGATGTAGATGCCGGTGATCTGGCCGTCTTCGATCTTGAGGGCCGTTGTCTGGATCAGGCCATCCTCGGGCGTGCGGCGGAGGATGGCAGGCAGTCCGTTGAGATGGCGGAAGTGCCACGGTTCCGGTGGCAGGCCTTGCTGTTTTTTGGCGATGCCGGCAAGGAAGCGGACAAGGCGCTCTCGCCCAGCGATCACACGCCGGGCGGCAATGGCCTTGCCGCCGCCATCCGCGATCACCTGCGCGTTCTCTGCAAGCAGGCGGGACAAGGCCCCGGTGTCACCCGTGCGCGCTGCTTGGAAGAAGGCCAGCGTAATCGCTTCGCCCTCTGAGGCGCTGACAGTGCTGCGCGGGCGGGCCTCATGCAGATGGCTGCGCGCCCGGGTCACCAGTTTGCGGCAGGTGGCGGGGCTGCGCTCTAGGATTGTGGCCACTTCGTCGTAGTCGACGTCAAACACATCCCGCAGCAGAAACGCCGCGCGCTCCAGCGGGGTCAGGCGTTCCAGTGCCAGCAGCAGCGCGACGGAGACATCATGGTCGGTGCGCTCTGTCGGATCGTCGGTCAGGATGGGTTCAGGCAGCCACTCGCCGGGATACTCCGCGCGCAGATGTTTGGCGGCGCGCAACCGGTCGAGACAGAGGTTGGTGGCAATCTTGATGAGAAAGCCGGTGGGGTCGCTCACATGCTCCCGATTGACCTGTTGCCACCTGATGAAACAGTCCTGCACGATGTCTTCGGCGTCGCTGACCGAGCCGAGCATACGGTAGGCGACCGCAAAGAGGCGCGGCCGTAAAGAGAGGAAGTCTCTCGTGGAAATCGGGTCCGCCCCGGCGGTCATGCGGCATCTGCCTCCTGCGGCAAATCGTGGGGCATGCGAAACCCGATGGCAATACGGTTCCAACTGTTGATCGCGCAGATCACAAGGGTGAGCGCAGCCTGCTCGCGCGGGGTGAACTGTGCGTTGATTGCGGCGTAATCCGCATCGGGGGCTTGCGTGGTTTCAATGCGGGTCAGCGCCTCGGTCCAAGCGAGCGCTGCGGTTTCACGCGGGGTGTAGACCGAGGCCTCGCGCCAGGCATTGAGCAGATAGAGCCGCTCTTCGCGCTCGCCGTGGGTCTTGGCATCCTGCCAGTGCATGTTGATGCAGAAGGCGCAGCCGTTGATCTGTGAGACGCGCAGTTTCACCAGCTCAATCAGGCTGTGTTCGAGCCCGCTTTGCTTCAGGAGGGCTTCCTGATCAAGCAGGGGTTTGAGCAGGTCAGGCGCGACCCCGAAATGGTCAAGGCGCTGGGCGTTTTGCGTGGACATCGTTGTCTTTTGTTGTTCGTGACATAAGGAGGACGTGCGGCAGGCGGGATTTGTGACATCCCACCGCAAGATTTTCTGCACCTTTTTGACGGCCTGTTTGCGCGGAGCAAGATCTATGACGCTGGCTGCCATTGAAGGCCGCTTGAGGCAACGCGCGCTATTTGAAGTGTGTCTCCGCCCAGAGGCTCAGCGCATCAATGAACACGCGCACCTTGCTGGCGAGGAAGCGGCCACTGGGGTAGACGGCATTGATCGGGGTGGCGGGGGGCTCCAGCGGGAAGCCGGGCAACACCGGCTGCAAGGTGCCTGCATCCAGATCATCACGCACGGTCCAGATTGGTAGCATGGCGATGCCCAAACCGGATTTTGCCGCCTCTCTGAGCAGAACAAGGCTGCCGACCTGAAAACGCCCGGCAATCGGGACGTCGCGCACCTCATCGCCGGTTTTGAAGCGCCAGATCGTGCGCTCCGTTCCGGTCTTGAAGGACAGGCAGGGCAGGGTGCTCAGATCACCGGGGTGGCTGGGGGGGCCGTTATTGGCCAGAAACGCAGGGCTGGCCACAAGCAGGGACCGGCTCATCACCAGCCGTTTGGCGATCAGGCTTGAGCTCTCCAAATGGCCCATGCGGATGGCGACGTCGATGCCGCGGTCGATGAGGTCTTCCATCTTGGCGGAGGTGTGCAGCTGCACGCGCAGGTTCGGATATTTGGCGAGGAACTCCGGTAGCATCGGCGATAGGAGCGCGTGGGCAAGGTCGGCCTCTGCCGTGATCCGCAGTACGCCGGAAGGGTCTTGCCCCAGCTGGGACACAGCCCGCCGCGCGGCCTCTGTGTCTTCGACGATCTGGCGGGCGTGGCGCAGGTAGATTTCTCCGGCCTCGGTCAGGACCTGCTGCCGGGTGGTGCGTTGCAGAAGTCGGGTGCCCAGATCCTCCTCCAGCCGGGATATCTGGCGGGATACGGCGGAGGGCGTGGTGTGCGTGGCGCGGGCGACAGCGGAAAAGCTGCCTTTGTCCACCACCTGCACAAACAGGCGCAGCAGAGTCAGATCATCCATTTATTCCTCATGAGCACATATGATGTTCCCGGTTAGCGACTTATCTCAACATTGGCATAAATCATATTGAAACCACAGGCGAGACGCCAGTCCGGCGTTGCCATGGCAAGAGAGATGAAAGTGAGATTGATATGCCTAAAACAATTCTTGTGACCGGTGCCTCCAGCGGGTTTGGGCGGCTGATTTGTGAGACTTTGGCGGGGAGCGGCCATCGGGTTTATGCAACCATGCGCGACACTGAGGGGAAGAACAGCGCCCATGCGGAGGCCTTGCGTGACCGGGGGCTGCAGGTGCTGGACCTGGACGTGACGCAAAGCCAGTCGGTCGCGGCGGCTGTGGATGTCATTGCGGGCAAGGAAGGCCAGATTGATGTTCTGGTCAACAATGCGGGTGTGGCCTCTGCCGGGGTGTCTGAGGCGTTTTCCGAGGAACAACTCGCAAATCTGTTTGATGTGAACGTGATGGGGGTGCATCGCGTCACCCGTGCGGTGTTGCCTTTGATGCGCCAGCACAAGACGGGGCTGGTGGTGAACATCGGTTCGATCCTTGGGCGCGTGACCTTTCCGTTTTTTGGTCTCTATGGGGCGAGCAAATTTGCGGTGGAGGCGATGACTGACAGCTACCGCTATGAGCTCTCCCAGTTGGGGATTGATGTGTGTCTGGTGCAGCCAAGTGCCTATCCGACACAGATGTATGCCAGCGCCGATCAGCCGGTGGATCACAGCCGGGTGGAGGCCTATGGCGAGGTCGGGCAGATCCCAGCGGCGATGTTTGATCAGTTTATGGTGATGCTGTCAGGGGAGCAGGCGCCCAACCCGCAGGATATTGCCGATGCTGTGGCGGATCTGGTGGTGCAGTTCGCAGGCCAGCGCCCGGCGCGGGTTGTGGTGGGCAACAGCTTCGGGGCGGAGGCCATCAACACGATGACCGCGCCGATACAGGCAGAAACCATAAAGGCGCTGGGGTTGGAACATCTTGGCGTGTCGGTCAACACCTGCGGTTGAGGGGCATCTTCGATCCAAAAGCTAAGCCCTGGAGGAGACCCCCTCGGGGCTTTTGTCTGTGACCTGAGCTTGCCTATGCGCTCAATAGAAATGCGCGGTGGCCCCGGTGCCGATCGCTGGCCCGTCATAGCGCAGGGTGATTGACTGCAATCCTTGTGCTGACAGGCCATCTAGGCTGAAGGCCCACCAGTCAGAGCGCAGCGCTGCAGGGACATGTTTCTTGCGGATCATGGATTGGGTTTGCTTGGTGCCGTCCTCAAAGCGCAGATCGATTTTGATACGCTGCACAGTGCTTTCAGGGAGATGCAGCGCCATCATCGCGGGCTGTTGGCTGGCCACATCAATCCGTGTCTTGCCGGATGGTGCGAGCGTGGCGACGGGTGCAGCCAGCTTGGCAGGGTCGTTTTGCAAGGCGCCCAGCAGTTGACGCAAGACGCCCGGACTGCGCAGACCCTCTGTGTAGGGCAGCTCCCAGATGACCAGATCAAATGGGTCCTCATCCTTCAGCAGGCCGGCATTGATCACGCCTTCAATTGCGCCGATGGCCCCACCGCCGGAGACAGAGTGGTTGATCACATCCGCCTGCAAGGTCCCGCTGATCGCATCGGCCACGCGGTAGGCGTCTTTCTTGTATCGGTTGCTGAAGCTTGACCCCGCCAAAAGGATACGTGGGCGGCCTGTGGTGTCGGCCAGAAGATCGGTCTCCGCGCTTGGGAAGGCGGGTATGGTCTGTGTCACCGGAGGAAGCTCTACGCCGCACACCGCTTTTGCCATATCGGCCAGTGAGCCGCGCTCGGAAAAGACCTGCGTTGAGGCGAGATCGGGCTGCACAGGGGGGGTGTCGGCAAAGGCGTCAATCCCGGCGGCTCTGACCTCATGAGCGAGGGCCATGGCGCTTTCGGCCGCGCCCCGCGGTGTCCAATGGGTGTCGTGCCGGTAGTAAAACGCCTCGCGCAGGGTCTCATCGCTGATTGCGTGCTCCAGCAGGTTTGGCGCGACTACCCCTGAGGCGCGCAGCAGCTCGATCATTTGCGTGAAAGACTCGCTCACCGCAGCCGCATCAAAGTCGATCTCCGCTTTGGCCAGTGTCTCCAAGGTGGATTGTCCGGCGATCAGCGGGCGAGGCGGGGCCATCAGAATGGCAAGCCGCGTGCCGCGGGCCTCAAATTCGGAGGCGATCTGTGACAGTAGATGGGCGGCCTGCGCATCAGGCAGATAGGTGGTGTCCATCTGGTCGGCGGTGATCACCCAATCGGTTGGCGAGCCCGAGAGGACAGGGGCCAGCTTGCGATACTTCTTGGGCATGGTGTCAGGCGAGCGAAACTCTGAACACAAGGGCGCGGCATGGGCTGTGGTTGCGCAGATGCTGGTGGCGGCGAGGGCGGCAAGAATGTGTTTCATGGTGTGGTGCTCCAGGTGTCAATGTAGCGTTCAGGGATTTCCCAAAGGACGATTTGCGGCTGGGTGGTGGTCATTTGCCCGTCTGCCAGAAAGCGCTCCATCGGCGTGAACGGGCCGCGCCCCTCCATGGCGAAAGACAACACCTCCGCCTGCAGGCTGGATTTCAGGAAACCTATGAAGTGAAAGTCCTCACGCGCCGAAAAGCTGGTGCCGACAAGGGCAATCGGCGTTTTGATGTCGTCAAAGAGGCCAAGCTCCTGACGGGCCGCGGACTGGGTATCGTAGGTGTTGATCCGCTCGGGCGCGGGGCCAACGTAGGGCCGCCAGATGCCGGTATCGGCAAAAGCCAGCAGATCCCCGTCAAAGCGGCGGGTGCCGGTGTGCCGTGTCTCAAAAGGTGTTTGGCTGCTGATTTTACCGGCGAGGGTGTTAGACAAAGCCTGCGCCACGTTGCGCGCACCTTCGGGGCTCCAATGGGTGTCTGTGCGCATGAAGGCATTTGGCCCTGAGAGCGCTGGGCGCACATCCAAAGTGCGCAGCCCTTCTGCGGCAATCATTTGAAGCAGGTGGTCATAGCGCTCAGCAAACTGCGCAGAACGGATGCGGGGCAGGGCATCTGGCATCATGCGGATTTTATCCGGTAGGATCACCGGCACCAGTTCAGCGCCCGCCGCTTCAATCGGCGCCTGCGCCGCGCGCAGCGCTGTCAAAAAGTCTTGGCTGTCTTTCGGCGGCAACAGCTCCTCTGACGTGAAGAGGACGCCGTTAGTCCCTGCCACAGCCCCTTCTGCCATTTCCGAAAAAAGACCGAACTTCAGCGCGGCCCATGTCTGGCGCAGGGAGGACCGGAGAGGGAAACTGTTGTCAAACCGGCTCTCATACTGGCGCTGGGCGGCACCAGAGAGGACATTGGCCTCAAGGCCTGTAAGGGGCGCTTTGGCAAACATCCAGATCCCCGGAAGGAGCGTCAGGGCGACAAAACCGGCGACAAAGGTTTGAGCGTGAAGGTAGGGGCGAGACGACATCACGGGGCTCCGTCAAAACTGGAAATAGAGGAAAGGGGCCTCGCCGCGCGCCTGAATGACCACAGCGCAGAGCAGGAACAGGGCCGCGCTGCGCAGGCGGGCGGAGGCGGACCAGAGCGCGCTGCCGCGTGGCATCTGCAAGGCAGCTTGCCAGAAGGGACGCACAGAGAGGACAGCGCCGAGGATCAGGCAGGCAAGCTCGGTTGGTCGGAGCAGCAGCGCGCTCTCAGGTGGCAGCGGGCGGCCGTTTATCCCGATCATGCCACCATAGATGCTAAAGGCGTGGGCCACCGTGTCGGCACGGAACATCACCCAGCCGATCAGCACAAACACCATGGTCAGAGGCCAGGCCAGGGCGCGGGGCCAGACCGTGGCGCGGTGCTTGGCGCCCAATGCGCGCTCAATCGCCATCAAGCCGCCGTGCCACAGCCCCCAGAGCAGGAAGGTCCAGTTTGCGCCATGCCACAGGCCGCCCAGAAGCATTGTCAGGATCAGATTGCGATAGGTTCTTACCGCGCCCCGGCGATTGCCGCCCAGCGGCACATAGAGGTAGTCGCGCAGCCATGTAGACAGGCTGATGTGCCAGCGCCGCCAGAATTCCGTGACGGATTGGCTCACGTAAGGTGCGTTGAAATTCTCCATGAAGCGAAAGCCGAGCATCAGCCCCAGCCCGATCGCCATGGCGGAGTAGCCTGCGAAATCAAAAAAGAGCTGGATCGCGTAGGCTGCTGCGCCAAGCCAGGCCTCGGCCATGGTTGGGGTGCTGAGCGCAAACATCCGGTCCGCGAGCGGGGCGACGCTGTCTGCGATCAGGATCTTCATCGCCAGACCTGTCACAAAGCGGCGCACACCTGAGACGAAATTTGTCAGAGAATGGGTGCGGTGTTCAAACTGATGGGCGAGATCCTTGTAGCGCAGGATCGGCCCTGCAATGAGCTGTGGAAACAGGGAAGAAAACGCCAGAAAATCCACTAGCCGCGCGGCGGGCGGGGCGTCGCCGCGCGCCACATCAAGAATGTAGCTGATGGATTGAAACACCAGAAACGAGAGCCCGATTGGCAGGACGATCTCCGGTAGGCTGACGCCGCCGCTGGGCGTGGCTCCGAGGCGGGCAAGCGCTTCGTTGTAGGAACCTGCGATGAAGTAAGCGTATTTGAACCAGCCGAGGATCAGTAGATTGATCGCAACACCGAGGCGCACCGCCCAAAGCCGCCGTGATGCTGAAGTGCTGTGTGTTGCCATAGCTCCGGCCACATAGCTGATCGACGCGATGGCCAGCACCAAGGCGAGGTAGCTCACCTTCCACCAGCCATAAAACACACAGCTTGCCATCAGCAGCACCAAGGTGCGGAAGCGCGGGGGCGTGAGGTAATAGATCAACAGAAAGACGGGCAGGAAGCCGAACAGGAAGATGGGGGTGGAAAACACCATGGCCGCGCCCTCAGTTGGATGAGAGAACAGGACCAAAGCTGTTCTCAATCAGGCGCGCGCTGTCAGCACTTGCGATGAAGCTCATGTTCTGTCCGCGCGACAACGACAGATCAAAGGTGCCGAGCAGCGCGCCGTCGCTGACACGCTGAACCGCCAGTGTCACCGCGATGGGGTTCACAGCCCGGCTCGCTGCAGCGCCTTCGGTCACCGCCGCAATCACCTCAGTCTCGCGCGTTGGCACAATCAGGCGCACTGGATCTGTTGCGGTGTTCACAAGAATGAGGTGCACCTTGGCGGCGGTCTCCCGAGCTGGTTCCTCTATGACAACAGGGGCGGATGAGCCGGCGGCGAGACTATAATAGCTACCCGCACGCACCCCGCTTAAATTGGCAGCGCTGATGGCCACATATGTGTCGGCCGGAGTCTCTCCTCGGGGCAAATGCTGCCCCGCGAAAGTGATCGCTTTGTCAGCAGCGTCAAATTCCGCCAGCACACGGACAAACACCGCATCTTCCGGCGCGGGGGCCTCATAAAGCGCCGCCTCCTCAGCGCGCAGCGGCAAGATCGCGGCTCCGGTGGCCATAAGGGCGGCAAATATCGTCTGTGGTTTGAAAAAGGGCATCGTCCGGCTCCAAATCGCTGTCCCAAGCTGGATAGCGCGGGGAGAGCGGGCGGAGGGACGGGCAGCTGGTTAGCCGCATTGCCAAAAGTATAGGCAAGCCCGCCAAAGGAGAGGCATGGGCCGGTTTTTGGGCGGTGTTGCTGCGCAGGGGGTAAATAGTGACGAGTGCCGTGGGAGAATTTTCTATTTAAGATATAGTATAGCAATATGCTGAGGTGAGACTTCTGAAGTATACACGGAGATTCATAGTCTCATTCTTGCCGAAAATTTGGCAACAACTCCCACCAGCGCACGTGCTTTAATTTAAGTCCCCGGAAAACAGATATTTTAAAGAATGTGCACAACTAACTGTCTCATGGCGTTGCTTCTTGGGCCATTGGCGAAATTTGACGCGAGTGAAACGGTTGAAATTATTGCATGTAGGAATCTCAAAAGCGGTATATGGTGATTCCAAAGGTTGTACACGTTGATTTAATACCAAAAAGAATCCAGCACAGATGAAAGCAATTATTAGCTGAGCTTTCAGGATTTTATAAATGCTTAAACTTATTGAAATTGCCGACGCAGCTTCTCGAAGCTGGGATATGATAATCGTTGGAAGCAGTTTTGCCAGCATGTTCTTTTTGAGAGCGCTGCCATCCAACCTTCGTGTTCTGATAGTTGAAAAAGGTCCCTGGGTCAGTCATGCCAATGCGCTCGACGTCCGAAGTCACGCAAATGCGTTAGAAACAATTGCAATGGATAACCTGTCAGCTCACAAAAAGCTGTGGGTTGCCCACTCTAAATTTGGTGGAAACTCAAATTGTTGGTGGGCGCAAACGCCTCGCTTCCTTCCGGATGACTTCATGCTTTGGTCGAGATTTGGCATCGGAAGGGATTGGCCAATCACCTATGACACTTTGGAGCCTTATTATTCTGAAACTGAGGCGATAATGGAGATTGCCGGTGATGGGCGGGAATTTCTGCACCCCATGTCCCGACCATATCCGTATCCAAGTCATTCTCCAACGCGCCATGAATTCCGACTTCGTGCCGACAGCTATTGGGTCCCAAATGCGACAGCACGCAGCAACGGTGGTTGCCGCGCAATCTGCTGCGGAAATAATGTCTGTGGACTATGTCCAATAGATGCCAAATTCTCGATTTTGAACGGTTTGGAGTTGTTCGATCGCGATAACACGTTTTTGCTTCTTGATAGCGAAGTCACTCGGGTGCTCGACCTGGCGCGCACCTCGGTCAGTGGAGTGGAAATACGACAGCGGACGAATAGCTATAAGGTCAAAGCTGACAGAGTTGCGTTGGCCGCCAACGCGTTTTTTAATGCATCCATTCTGCTGAGATCAGGAGATGAAAACCCGAGCACGGGACGTTACATCCACGAGCAGGCGTCAAAAAACATAAGCCTGACAGCGCCGGGTCCGGGGTATTATGGCGGCACGTCGATCACTGGGCACAATTATAAGTTCTATAAAGATGCTGACCGAGGGGCTCGCGCGGCAGTATTGATCGAGAACTTCAATATTCCTGCCATACAACTTGTGCCGGGTGCCGTGACCAACACCATGAACATCAAACTGATCGCCGAGGATATACCTCAGGCAAGAAATCAGGTGGTTCTAGATGATGGAGGCGTTCCAAAGGTGATTTGGCATGGCCATCATGACTATGCTTACAACGGTATAGATTACGCGGCGGCAAACCTGTCTGAGATTTTCCCTTGGCCTGTGTCTGTTGTGAACGCGTCACCAGTAAATGTAACCGAGGCGCATATCCAAGGTACCTGCCGCATGGGACACAGCGGAGACGAAAGTGTCGTCGATGCAGATCTGC
This sequence comes from Shimia sp. R9_3, assembly GCF_017743755.1. Classification (NCBI taxonomy): domain Bacteria; kingdom Pseudomonadati; phylum Pseudomonadota; class Alphaproteobacteria; order Rhodobacterales; family Roseobacteraceae; genus Shimia; species Shimia sp. R9_3. The sequence continues at coordinate 278,656 of NZ_JAGHRP010000003.1, forward strand.
GTAAACACGGTAATGACAACCTTTGGGTCCTTGGGGCGAGCGCCTTTCCATCCAGTTCTCCAGCCAATCCGACATTGACGTTGTCCGCGCTCTCTTTGAGGGCAGGAACCAAGGTGACGTGATGAAAAGGCGTGTGTTCCTTTTATATATGCCAGCGGTCGTGATAGCGGGAGGCGGGACGCTCGCACTCCGGCGCGGTTTGGCGGCAGAACACGCCATCATAGAGCGGTTTTTTGGCAAGGAGATCGCGCAACACACGACGACGCAGGCGTTTCTGCAGTCCTACGTGGCGCCAGACGTTGGATTGGTTCGACAGGCGAAAGACTTCATCAAGTCAGTGCTCGGGGAAACCTCAAGACGACGCGAACAGCACTTGCTGTTGCAGCTTGTTCAGTCAACCAATGTTGTTTTGTTTGCCGAGGGTCGCGTTGAAAACTACGAGTTTTCGGGGATTTCCGATCCATACGTCTCCCCCTGCGCCAATCAATTGACGTCAAATTGGTTTGTGGATGTTGGCGGGTGAGTGATCAGCCCGATGCGAGAGGCCTCGTTTGAATGTAAGTGCATGATGAGCCGGGGCTCCATTGGGGGGAGCGCAATACTTGCCTTTTTGAGCCGCGTTGCAGGGTTTCGGGCGTCGTGGCGCACACCTGGTATTTCCGACCCTTTGCCGACAAAGGCACGAGGGAAGAGTTTGGTAAGCTGGTCTGTTCTGAAGGAGCGTATAGTCTATGACACTGAGCCAGTTAGGCGGAAATCTGTTGTTCCAACGCTGTCAGTGGCTTCCGTCCGCTAAGGGAATAAGTGGAGGCGAGTACCGGAATCGAACCGGTGTACACGGATTTGCAATCCGCTGCGTCACCACTCCGCCAACTCGCCATCCGTGGTGTTTGGGATCTCCCAAAAGTGGCGCATAAATGATCCGAATCTGAGGCGGGTGCAAGCCCCTTTTTCAGAATGCTGCGCAATCCTGCCACAAAAAATTAATCGCAAGCAGGCCTTATGAGGCGGCCTCCTTTGCGCAGACATGCCACAGGTGACGCAAAAGACAGATCGACTCCGTTGCTGTGACTGCGCAGTTGTGGCAAGACTTTTGCAGAGAGTCTCCTTCCATGGGATTGAAATGACTGACTTCGCTGAACTTCGCACCACCATGGTGGACACACAGGTCCGCCCGTCAGACGTGACAAAATACACGGTGATTGAGGCCCTTCTGGAGGTGCCGCGTGAAGCGTTTGTGCCGACAGGGCAGCGCGCCGCGGCTTATGCCGACACCTGCGTCTCGCTGGATTCGGGGCGGGTGGTGCTGGATGCGCGCACATTTGCGAAGATGCTGGACGCGCTGGATATTCAGAACGAAGAGCTGGTGCTCGATATCGGCACCGGGCTGGGGTATTCCTCCGCGGTCATCGCGCGCATGGCGGAGGCGGTGATTGCCGTTGAGGATGACGAGTCCCGCGCTTCTGAGGCGCAGACCACCTTGAGCGAGCAGGGCGCAGACAATGCGATTGTGCATACCGGCGCGCTTGCTGAGGGCGCAGCAGAACACGGCCCCTATGATGTGATCCTTTTGCAGGGCGGCGTTGAAGAGCTTCCTGCAACGATTCTTGAACAGCTCAAAGAGGGTGGCCGGATTGGCGCCCTCTTTGTGGAAGGTGCGCTGGGGGTTGTGCGCATCGGGTATAAAATTGATGGCCAGGTCAACTGGAGCTTTGCGTTTAATGCAAATGCGCCGGTCTTGCCCGGTTTTGAGAAACAGCGCGCTTTTGAATTATAAGCAAAACAGGCACCTTGCGCGGATAGAAAAAGAGGCAGCAAAAATGTTTCACACTTTCAAAAAAACGGCCCGGCATGGCATGCTTGCGCTCTCGCTGACCGTTGGGTTGAGCGGGTTTGCTCAGGCGCAGACGCTTTCAGACGCGCTGGCCACCGCTTATGAACACAGCGGTTTGCTTGAGCAAAACCGTGCGTTGCTGCGTGCTGCCGACGAAGATGTCGCGGCCTCCACCGCCTTGCTGCGTCCGATCATCAACTGGTCTGCCAGCATTGATCACAACTACAGCGCCAACCGCTCCAGCGCGACCGGCAACCGCCGCGTCACCGACTGGGCGACCAGCAGCTCTGTGGGCATCTCTGCGAGCATTTTGCTCTATGACAGCGGCGCGACCAAAAACGCTGTGGAAGCCACAAAGGAAACCGTGCTGGCCACCCGCCAGTCGCTGGTTTCTGTAGAGCAGCAGGTGCTGTTTGACGCGGTACAGTCTTTCATGGACGTGGTGCGCGATAAGGAAATCGTAGAGCTGCGCATCAACAACCTGCGCCTTCTGGAGCGCGAACTGCAGGCCGCACAGGACCGTTTTGAGGTTGGCGAAGTGACCCGCACCGACGTGGCGCTGGCCGAAGCACGGCTTGCCGGTGCGCGCGCCTCTTTGGCGGCAGCCCAGGGCGATCTCGCAGCAAGCGAAGAATTTTACGCAGCGGCTATTGGCTCGCGTCCGAACAATCTTGTGACCCCGACCTCTCTGCCAAGCGCGGCCAATTCGATTGAAGAAGCCAAAGCCGTGGCCATCCGCTCGCACCCGGACATGCGCCGCGTTCAGCACGAAATTCTGGCGGCTGAGTTCAACGTGAACCGTGCGCGCGCGGTTATGAACCCGTCGCTGAGCTTTGAATCCTCGGTGGCCACGACCCAGCGTTTTGACAACGACAACTACAGCGAAGGGGCAAACTTCGGTGTTGTGGTCTCCGGCCCGATTTATCAGGGCGGCCGCCTGTCGGCGCTGCTGCGCCAGAGCATGGCACGCCGCGATGCGGTGCGGGCCTCCTTGCACCTGACACGCCACAATATCCGTCAGCAGGCGGGCACGGCATGGTCGCGCTTTGTGGCTTCTGGTTCGCAAATTCAGGCCAGCGGCCGTCAGGTGGATGCAGCGCGGATTGCATTTGAGGGTGTTCGTGAGGAAGCCAAACTGGGCGCACGTACCACGCTGGATGTTCTGACCGCAGAGCAGGATCTGCTCGACGCGGAAGCAGATCGAATCACCGCACAGGCGACACAGATTGTGGCTGCCTATGGTGTGCTTTCCTCCATGGGGCTGCTGACGGTGGATCACCTGAACCTGCGAGTGGAGCGCTACGATCCGGAAGCCTATTACAACCTGGTTAAAGACGCGCCAGCGCTGCGCTCAAAGCAGGGGCAACAGCTGGACCGTGTGCTGCGAGCCATTGGGAAAGAATAACAATTTTTCCTATCTGTTGTGCCGTTCATTCCCAATCGTTACACTCGCGGTGAGGTAAGAGCGGTAATCAACGATGTCTGACGCGGTAACAAATACTGAAATCGAAGATGTGTTGTCTTCCATTCGCCGACTGGTTTCTGACAACCGGTCGGTTGATGCACGGGATGACGATGCGTCTGAGGACGCGGCCGCTCCGTTGTCTGCCTTTCGTGGCGAGGCTGAGGTTTCGACTGAGGCCCAGACAGAGGCTGACGAAACAGCGTCTGCCGCAGATGCGCCGCTTGCGTTGGTGTTGACACCGGCGCAGCGTGTGCCGGAAGCGGATGACTTGCCGGAGGCTGATGTAGAGAGCGCTTCGGCTGAGGGCGAGGAGACGCTGGCGTCGACTCGTCAGGCGGATGAGTTTTCCTTTGATGCGGATATCGTGCGGGCCTCCAAAGAGGATCCTTACGAGCCGAAAGACCCTTTTGCATTGTCCCCGCTGGAAGCCGAAGATGATCTCGACATCGAGGCTTTTGCAAATGAAGCCCTCTCAGACAGCGATGAATATGCTGTCGAAGAGGAGGCGCTTTCCTCTGTCGAAGATGTGGTAGAGGCGGCGGACGCTGAGGCCCAAAGTGACGCGGCCGAGGTGACGGAGGAGGCAGCAGATCTGCCTCAGGAGCCGATCGAGGAAGATCGGCCATTTGACTTCAAGCAAGTTCTGGAAACACGCATTCATCAGTTCCGTGATGCTGAAACCGCAGAGGATGTTGCCGCCATTGATATGGCAGCAGCAGAGCGGGCGCATCATGAGGAGGATGTTGTTGCGGCGGAGTCCATGATGGCGGATCTGGAAGGCAAGATACATGAAGAGGTCGTGCAATCCGCAGAATTGCCCGGCATCGAAGAACTGGCGGAGACGCTGGAAGAGACCTCTGAAATCGACGAGGCAATGCTGCGCGAGATGGTGGCAGACATTGTGCGTCAGGAGCTTCAGGGCGCGCTGGGTGAGCGCATCACGCGCAATGTGCGCAAGCTGGTGCGGCGGGAGATCCATCGCGCGCTGGCCGCGCATGATCTGGGCTGACCAGCAACCGCGCACCACGGCTTTTGCACCTTGAGCGCGCAGGTCTTTTGCCTGCTTCATCCAGCGATGAAATCAGCGATACCCCAGTGATTTCCCGGTGATACCACAGCCGGTTTCGGCATTTGTGCATGGCATTAGAAAACAAAAAACGCGCCCCTTTTAGGCGCGTTTTTTGTTTGGCAGCTTGTGGCTTGCCTTAGGCAGCTTCTGCCTGAGCAGCAGCATTGCGGCGTTCGCTTTCTTCACGCGACAACGCAACAGAGGTGCGAACACCCTTGCCGACAAATTCCATCAGCCCTTCGACCACGCGTTCGTTCGGGTCGATACCGGCGCAGGACAGCACTTCGCGACCGTCGCGGGACCGCGCCCAACGCGCGATTTGCTCCGGACCATTGCCGTATTTTTTGTCGTCCGCAATGGCATCATCCAACGCAGCCAAAACAACTGCCGCAAAGAGTTTGCGGGCGCGGTTGCCTTGTTCATTGTTGTAAGCCGCTGCATCAACGAAATCGGTCATCTCGTCGTCCTTGTGTTATTGCTCTTGTGTTTTTCGGCGTGCCGCTCCTTATGAAGCATTCCGCGCGATTCGGGTAGCCTGTATTTGCATAGCTTCTATGCGTGAAGTGCATATCGCTCAAAAATCGGGCTCCGCATCGGGCCTCCTTGCCAGCTGCCGACTGGCCAGATATAGGAGGCGAAACAACTCAATCAACCTTTTTTCTATCGGTTTCTGAACATGCCAAAGATCAACGGAAATGAAATTCGCCCCGGCAACGTGCTGGAGCACAACGGGGGTCTTTGGGCCGCCGTCAAGGTCGACCACGTGAAACCCGGTAAAGGTGGCGCATTTGCACAGGTCGAAATGAAGAACCTGCGCAACGGCTCCAAACTGAACGAGCGCTTCCGGTCTGCCGACAAGGTAGAGCGCGTGCGTCTGGAGCAGAAAGACCAGCAGTTCCTCTATGAGGATGACGGTATGCTGATCTTCATGGACACCGAAACTTATGAGCAAAATCAAATCTCTGCGGAGTTGCTCGGTGAGCGTCGCCCGTTCCTGCAGGACGGTATGACCATCGTTGTGGAGTTCTATGAAGCAGAGGCGCTGAACGCGACACTGCCACAGAAAGTGACCTGCAAAATTGTCGAGACTGAGCCGGTTGTGAAGGGCCAGACAGCGGCAAATTCCTTCAAGCCAGCGGTGCTGGACAACGGTGTGCGCGTGATGGTGCCACCGTTTGTGGGGCAGGACGAAGATATCGTCGTGAACACCGAAACCATGGAATATTCCGAGCGCGCATAAGTCGCGCACGGACCCTTTTCCCCGCGCAATCTGCCGGGGGCAAAACCCAAAAACCTCCGGCCAACAACCGGAGGTTTTTTTATGATCCGCATTTTAGCAATAGATGAGATCGGCATGATCCTGCCGCTTTCGGCGCAGGTGCAGGTGATTCACGCGGCCAAACACCCAGAGCAATACTGCGCGGAGGTGCCAGAGGCCGCGGCCAAGGCGTTTTTTGAGGAAAAGATTCGCGACGGCGCGCAGCTCTTTGTGGCCGAAGATGAGGGTGGCGCTGTCTGTGGGTTCTTGCTCGCGGTGCCAAGCCGCCGGGAAAGCAATCCGTTTGTTTATGCCAGCGCGCTCGTGGAGCTGGACCAGATCTGCGTGGATGAGCGTTGCCGCGGGCAGGGCATCGGCGCGGCGCTGATCGGCGCCATGGAGCGCTGGATGCGGGAAGAAGGCTATGGGGAATGGAGATCGGTCGTGCATGACTTCAATGCCCATTCCCAGAACCTGATGCGCGGGCAGGGGGCAAATGTGCTGGCGCTCCGGTTTCAGAAAACCCTCACGCCTTAGCATGCTCAGCCCTTATAGGTGACGGTGGCCTCTCCGGCGGTCATGCCGTCCCCTGCACGGTCAAAGCGCAGATAGGCCAGCGCCTTGCCGCCGGACTGGCTGTAGAGTTTGCCGACTTCGCGCCCGTCGCGCAGGATTGGCGTGCCCACAGGGGCATCGCCGTCGATCTCGACCAGAGCGAGGCCTTTGCGCAGCTCGGTTTTGTGCTTCATGCGGGCGGTGACTTCCTGGCCGACATAGCAGCCCTTGCGGAAGTCCACGCCATTGAGGCGCTCAAAACCCATTTCCAGAATGTAGCTGTCGCCATCAAGCTCGATGCCGGTGGAAGGCACCTGATTGACCACGGTTAGCGCGGTCCAGTCTACGGTGTCATCGGTTTGCGCAGCCTCACGATAGGCGCGCCAGCCAAGTTCCGTGTCACGCGGGTCGGGCGCGCCATCCTCCGGCGTGTCGCCAAGACCGCGGTGCAGGTGCAGGTCGGTTTCCGAAATCGCCACATCCGCGCGCAGTTTGTACATGCTGAGACGTTGGATCAGCGCAGGGGCCTGAGCCGCATCTGCATCCAGCAGAATGTCTGCGCCGTCGCGTTTCAGGAAAAAATCCGCGATGTATTTGCCCTGAGGCGTGAGCAGCGCGGCATAGAGCAGACCATCGCTCAGATGGTCCAGATCGTTGGTCACAAGCCCTTGCAGGAAGCTTTCGGTGTCGGCCCCGCTGAGGCGGAGGATCTTGCGGGCGGGCGTGGTCATGCGGTTCGTCCTGTTCTTGCGTACTCTTCTCATATAGAAGCGCTTCTGCCGTGCAACAGGGCAGGACAAAGAAATGCGCGCTCCACTCAGTGTGATCATCCCGACGCTTAACGCTGAAAAGGCGCTGCCTGCCTGTCTTGGCGCGCTCTATGCCGGTGTGTCTGCTGGGATTTTGCGCGAGTTGATTGTGGTTGATGGTGGCTCTGAGGATCAGACGCTGGCCATTGCCGATGAGGTTGGGGCGAAGATCATCCGCACCCCGCCCTCGCGCGGCGGGCAGCTGCGTCAGGGCGGGGAGCTGGCCACCGGCGACTGGCTTCTATTCGTCCATGCCGACACTGTGTTGTCTGAAAACTGGGTAGAGGCGGTGGAGGCCAGACTGGGCCAATCTGACAAAGCCGGATGGTTCACGCTGGCCTTTGATACGCCCGGACCTGCGGGGCGGTTTGTGGCCGGGTGGGCCAATCTGCGCAGTCAGGTGTTTGGTCTGCCCTATGGTGATCAGGCGCTGTTGATTTCGCGGCGGCTCTACGGGCAGCTTGGCGGCTATGACGACATCCCCTTGATGGAAGACGTGGCCTTGGCGCGGCGCTTGGGGCGCAAACGGCTGGTGCGTCTTGATTCGATCGCCACGACCAGCGCCGAGAAATACCGCAGGCAGGGATGGCTGCGCCGCGGGCGGCGCAACCTCTTGACGTTGCTGAGGTATTTTCTAGGCGCCAAACCGGAGACGCTGGCGGCGTCTTACCGGAAAGGCAGCTGATCAGCGCCGGAACGCGAGACGGTCAAACAGCCGTCCGACAAAGGTTTTCTGTTCCGCTGCCTGATCCTGACCGATGGATTTCACAGGCTTGAGGGCACGCGCCTCAGCGGTTTCGCCGCTGGTTTTGAACTGCAACTCATGCAGCTCCGCATAGACCCCGCCACGGGCCAGAAGCTCGTCATGGGTGCCTTCGTCGACCACGACGCCTTTGTCCATCACCACGATCTTATCCGCCTCGCGCACAGTGGAAAGGCGGTGGGCGATGACCAGCGTGGTGCGGCCGGTGGAGAGCTTGTCTAGCGCGGCCTGCACGATGGTTTCAGAGCGCGTGTCGAGTGCTGAAGTGGCTTCATCAAGCAGGAGGATCGGCGTGTTGCGCAGAAGCGCGCGGGCAATCACTACCCGCTGGCGCTGTCCGCCAGAGAGGTTGGAGCCGCGCGGGCCGACCTGTGTGTTGAGCCCGCCAGCGAGCTTGGGCAGGAAATCCGCCACATGAGCTGCTTTCAGCACCTCTTCCAGCCGGGCATCATCGACGTTTTGCTGATCCAGCACGATGTTTTCACGCAGCGTGTCGTCAAACAGAACCGCTTCCTGAGAGACCACAGAGAACAGGCTGCGCAGATCCGCCAGCGTCATGGCGCGGTTGTCGACCGTGCCGATCTGGCTGTGGCCGTTTTGAGGATCCACAAGACGTGTCAGCACGTTAAAGAGCGTGGATTTGCCTGCGCCTGAGGCGCCGACAATGGCGGTGGTCTTGCCGGCCTCGGCCACAAAGCTGGTGCCGTTGAGCACTTTCACATCGCCATAGGAGAGATGCACGTCTTTGAGTTCGATGGCGGGAACGCCTGTCGGGGCCGCAACCGGTGTGGTGGGCGACTGGATGGTGGGCTCCGTTTCGACCAGCTCCTTGAGCCGTTCAATGGCGGCGGCGGCCACTTGCCAGCGTCCGGACAGACCTGCGAGGCGGCGCAGCGGTTCAAACATCATGCCAAGGGCGGTGAAGAAGGCCATGAACTGTCCCACGGTCTTTTCGCCAGCCACAATCTCCCCGCCGCCGTAGAGCAGCACGCAGAAGAAGCCGATGCCTGCGGTGATGTCGATCATCCCGGCAATGGAGGAGGTTCCAAACGTGGAACGGACCTCGGCGCGCACGAGCTGTTTGGTCCAGGCTTTGAATTTGCCGCTCTGATAGCGTTCCAGAAGGTTCAGCTTGACCGGCACGATGCCGTGGAAAATCTCATCCAGCAAAGTTGCGATCTTTGCCCCATGATCGCGCGCTTCACGGGCACGGCGGCGCACAAATCGCTGGGCGGCCAGAGAGGGCATCACCAGAAGTGGCGTGCCAACGCAGGCCACCAATGTCCAGCGCCAGTCCACGTTTACGGCCACAGCCACAAGCGCGATCATCGACATAAAGTCTCGGCCAGCCCCCATGATGAAGCTCGACCAGACACCGTTTATGGCGTTCACGTCTGCCTGAACCCGTTGGATCAGGTAACCCGGTGGATGGGTCTGATGAAAGGCGTTGTCCTGAATCATCATTCTCCCCAGCAGATCGCCGCGCAGATCCGCGGCTGAACGTTGTGAGGCCGCAGTCATCATCGTTTTGTGGGCCACGCTTGTGACGCCGCGCAAAAAGAAGATGAAGGCAAAAATAAGCCCGACGCTCCAGAGTGCGTCGGTGTTTTCGCCGGCAAAGGCGTTGTCAAACATCGGTTCCATCATCCAGGCCATCACCCCCAGAGAGGATCCCTCGATCGCCATAAGAAAGGCAGAAGCGATCAGTAGCCACTTGTGCTTCTTCAGGTATTTGCGCCAGAGCCAGGAAAGCAAATAGCCGTTGTCTTTTGGCGGTTGGCCGTCGGTGTTGGTCACGTGTGTCGCCCTTGTCGGCAGTGATCTGTCTGTCTTGACCTTTACAGGGCGGCGCGGTCTGAAACCAGTGGGAATGCGGATGGCGTTTCTTTGGGTGCATCACCAAATGCGAAGGGCTGTCGCACAAACTGTGATGGTGCAGGAATTGACGCGGCAGGACTTCAAGATACTGTTTGCGCTGAATCTATTCGGAGACCCTCATGCAACTCTCACAAGGACAGACCTACCTCGCGATTCCCGGACCATCGGTGATGCCGGAGGCTGTCTTGCGGGCCATGCACCGAACGGCCCCCAATATCTATGAGGGGGAGCTGATCGACCTGACAGCAGGTGTATTACGCGATCTGAAGAAAGTGGCGCGCACGGAACATCACGCGGCAATCTACATCGGCAACGGCCATGCGGTCTGGGAGGCCTCGCTGGCCAATGTTGTGGAACCGGGTGACAAGGTTCTGGTGCCCGCGGCAGGGACCTTTGGCCATGGTTGGGGAGAAATGGCGGTTGGTCTTGGGGCGGAGGCCGAGGTGATCGACTTTGGCCGCCAGTCCCCGATTGATCCGGCCCGAGTGGCCGAGGCGCTGGCCGCTGACGTCACCCACGAAATCAAGGCGGTGCTGGTCACCCATGTGGACACATCCACATCGCTGAAATGCGACGTGCCAGCGCTGCGCAAAGCCATGGACGCGACCGGGCATCCGGCGCTTTTGATGGTGGATTGCATTGCCTCATTGGGCTGTGACCGTTTTGAGATGGACGCCTGGGGCGTGGATGTGATGGTGGCGGGGTCCCAAAAGGGGCTGATGGTGCCTCCAGGCATGGGGTTTGTGTTCTTCAACGAAAAGGCGGCGGCGCGCCGTGCGGAACTGAAGCGTGTGAGCCGCTATTGGGACTGGGCCCCTCGGGTCAATCCGGATGTCTACTACCAGCATTTCTGCGGTACCGCGCCGACCCATCATCTTTATGGTCTGCGGGTGGCGCTCGATATGCTGATGGACGAAGGCATGGAGCACGTCTGGCAGCGCCACGAAACTTTGGCACGTGCAATCTGGGCGGCGAGTGAGGTCTGGGGGGCAGGTGGCCCGCTGGCTCTGAACGTCGCGCAGGCGCAGGATCGCAGCACTGCTGTGACCTCTCTGCAGATTGGCGCGGAGCACGGCACGCGCTTGCGCCGTTGGTGTCAGGACAACGCCGGTCTGACGCTTGGCATCGGGCTTGGCATGGCCACCGAGGAGGATCCGCAAAGCGACGGCTTTTTCCGGTTTGGCCATATGGGGCATGTGAATGCCCAAATGATCATGGGGCTGTTGGCCACGGTGCAGGCGGGCATGATGGCGCTGGATATTCCCCACGGGCCGGGCGCGGTGGAAGCGGCGGCCAAGGTGATTGCTGAGGCCTGAAGTTTACGATCTGGGCGCGTGCCGGTCTTTGCGGCGCGCGAGCCGATCAATGCCTGCGTTCAAAATCACCGCCAGCACCATCACTGCGGGCATTCCCCAAAGAATAAAGATCAGAACAAAGACCCACATGAGGTTTACAAACCCCATGACCAGCGCGGCGTTGGTGTAGTTCGGTGCAGACTGTACCGGACCTGACATTGTGCATTCTCCTACAGACAGACTACCCCGAGTTTGCCCGCACCATAGGAAAATATTCGTGAACAGGGCGGGCTAGCCGGAAAGTGCCGACAGCGTCTCGCCAAGAGCGGCGTCAAACAGGGCCAGATCCTCGGCAGGGGCGCAGCTGACGCGGATGCAGCGGTTTTGCGGCTCTACAAACGGCATACGCACAAAGATGCCGCGCGCCACGAGGCCTTCAAGCACCGATTTGGCAAAGGCGCCGTCCTGGCCGCAGTCTATGGTGACAAAATTGGTCGCTGAGGGCAGAGCCTTCAGGCCATGCGCGGTAGCGATGCGGGTGATTTCAGCCCGCGCGGCCGCAACCTTGTCACAGGTGGAGTGCAGCCAGTCGTTGTCCTCAAGTGCGGCCAGCGCCCCGGCCTGTGCGGCGCGGTTCATGCCAAAATGATTGCGGATCTTCTCAAAGGCGCGGATCAGCTCCTTGGCCCCCATGGCATAGCCCACACGGGCACCGGCCATGCCGTAACCTTTGGAGAAAGTGCGCATGCGGATCACACGCGGATCTTCGATCTCCACCGGGGCGGCGGTGCCTTCTGGTGCGAGCTCCACATAGGCTTCATCCAGCAGAAGCAGGCAGCCCTCAGGGATATTGTCAAACTGTGCGGCGATATCAGTGCCTTTGAACCAGCTGCCCATCGGATTGTCGGGATTGGCGAAGTAGACAAGCTTTGCGCCCACTTCCGCGGCCTTGGACAGCAGCGCAGGCAGGTCTTCCGCGTCGTCTTTGTAAGGCACCGCGTGCAGCACACCGCCAAAGCCTGCCACGTGATAGTTGAAGGTCGGATAGGCCCCGAGCGATGTGACCACCGCATCACCCGGCTCAATCAGCAGGCGGACCAGATAGCCAAGCAACCCGTCGATGCCTTCGCCAACCACAATGTTGTCGGCGTCGACCTTGTGATGGGCGGCCAGCGCGTGGCGCAGCTCAAAACTTTCCGGATCGCCATACATCCAGATGCCATCTGTTGCCTGTGCCATGGCGGCAATGGCTTTGGGAGAAGGGCCAAAGATGTTTTCATTGGCACCCATGCGGGCGGCAAACGCGTGGCCCAAGGCGCGCTCCTGCGCTTCGGGGCCGACAAAAGGAACGGTGGCGGGCAGGCCTTGGGCCAATTTGGTATAGCGAGGTCCGGTCATGGCGCGGAAGGTGCCGCATATGCTTATGCGGGACAAGTGGAATTGCCCTCACGTCAGGGTGGATTTTTGCCGGAGCGCGTCGGAGTGTGTGGCAAGTATTGCCTTTGGGAGGAGAGCAGCATGGCCCGCGTTTCTGTAGAGATTGAGAACCACATAGCCCGCGTGACTTTGACACGCGGAGATAAAATGAATGCGCTGGATCCGGAGATGCTGGAGGCCATTGCAGCTGCGGGCGAGAGCCTGATGGACAACGAGGACGTCCGCGTGGTGGTGCTCTCAGGCGAAGGCAAAGCCTTCTGCGCGGGGCTCGATGTGATGTCCTTTGGGGCGATGGCGGGCAAGGATCCGGAAGAGCTGTTGATGCCGCGCCGCTTTGGAAACAGCAATCTGTTTCAGCAGGTGGCCATGGTCTGGCGCAAGCTGCCGGTGCCGGTGATCTGCGCGCTGCAGGGCGTGGCCTATGGCGGCGGGCTGCAGATCGCGCTGGGCACGGATGTGCGCTTTGCCGCGCCGGGCACGAAGATGTCTGTGATGGAGATGAAATGGGGCATTGTGCCGGATATGGGCGGCATGGTGCTTCTGCCGCAACTCACCCGCTCCGATGTGATCCGCAAGCTGACCTACACCGCGACCCCGTTTGAAGCGGCGCAGGCTGCGGACTGGGGGCTGGTGACCGAGGTGGTGGACGATCCGCTGGCCGCAGCGCTGGCGCTTGCTGAGGAAATCGCAGGCAAAAGCCCTTCGGCCATTCGCGCAGCCAAAGCGCTGATCGGGTTTGCAGAAACCCACGCGGCGGATGAGGATGCTGTGCTGCTGGAGGAAAGCCGCGTGCAGACCACGCTGATGGGTAAGCCGCATCAGATGGAGGTGATTGCCGCCAATCTGCAGAAACGGGCACCGGTTTTTAAATAAGCGCGGGACGTGCGGCTGGTTTTGTGCGCAAGCTTTGCGGCATTGCCGGCCGGTGTAGTGATCAGGGGCAATGAAGCACATGGGGGCCAGCCCCCATACCCCGGGTATATTTGACGAATGGGAAAGCCCAAGGGCTACTTCAGGAACTTGCGGTAGGCATCGCGTTCGATGTTATAGGCCAGTTCCAGCTCGGAGATTTTTGCCATCAGGCGCTTTTTCTCCGCAGGATCTGTGGCTTGCTGCCAGTCCTGTTTGGCCGCCTCAAGCGCCTCTTTGAGTTTGAATTCCCGCGGCAGAACGCCTGCGCGCGCCATGATGGAGTGGCCCACAGAGGTGGCGGCATCTTCACCGTCATGACGTTTAGGGAGTGGTTTGCCTTCGCCCTCAAGACCGCTCAGCTGGCCCTGTGCCTGAGCCTTTTTGATCTGACGTTCGATGAGGTTTGAAAAGCTGCGGATCATGCCCAGAGAATAGGCATGATCCGTCTGGTTTTAAAGGGCTTCAGTCCAACTCTGCGAGCTTTGCCAGAGCGCCTTTGATCTTGGCCTCTTCGGCCTCACGCGCGGCGAGGTTTTCACGGGCTTCTTCCACCACCTCATCCGGCGCAGAGGCGACGAATTTGGGGTTGTTCAGACGCCCGCGCAGACCGCCAAGTTCCTTGGCGAGTTTGCCAAGACCCTTCTCAAGGCGGGCTTTTTCCGCATCAATGTCGATGATGTCGGCAAGCGGCAGACCAAAAGTCGCGCCATCGACCGCCACGGTTGCGGTGCCTTTGGGGAACGCGGCGACTTCCTCAAGTGACACCACACGCGCGATCTTGAAGATCAGCGCCTGGTTGGCGGCAAAGGCGGCGCGGTTTTCCTCGGTGATCTCGCTCACAACCACATCGATTTTTGCGCCCGCGTTCACGCCCATCTGGGCGCGCACGGAGCGGATGTTGTCGATCACGGAAATCACCCAGTTCATCTCGCGGTCGGCTTTGGCGTTGACAAACTCTGCCGCCGTGTAGGCCGGCCAGTCGGCGTGCACCAGCATTTTGGCGCGGTCGCCAAGGTTGCCCCAGAGCTCTTCGGTGATGAACGGCATGATCGGGTGCAACAGGATCAGGCACTGGTCGATGACCCAGCGCATGGTGGCTTTGGTTTCGGCCACCGCTGCGGCGTCCTCTGAGGAGAAGAGCGGCTTGGAGAACTCCAGATACCAGTCACAGACCTTGCCCCAGACAAAGGCGTAAAGCGCGCTGGCGGCATCGTTGAAGCGGAAGCTTTCCAGCGCCGCATCGAACTCTTCGCGCACTTTTGCGGTTTCGCCGACAATCCAGAGGTTTGCGGTCTGGCTGAGGGTATCACCGCTCCAGGCTGTGACGTCGTCTTCAAACACGCCGTTCATCTCGGCAAAGCGCGCGGCGTTCCAGAGCTTGGTGCCGAAGTTGCGGTAGCCCGCGATGCGCTGCATGTCGAGTTTCAGCACGCCGCCCAGAGCCGCCATGGCCGCAGAGGAGAAGCGCAGCGCGTCAGCACCGTACTCATCAATGATCTCCAGCGGGTCCATCACGTTGCCGGTGGATTTGGACATCTTCTTGCCCTTGGCGTCGCGCACAAGACCATGCAGATAAACCGTGTCAAACGGGATCTGATCGACCACAGCAAGCTGCATCATCATCATGCGCGCGACCCAGAAGAACAGGATGTCCTGACCGGTGACCAGCGTGGAGGTCGGGAAGTATTTTGCCAGTTCGTCGGTCTGCTCAGGCCAGCCCAGTGTGCCGATGGGCCAGAGGCCGGAAGAGAACCATGTGTCGAGCACGTCCGGATCACGCCAGACCGGGAAGACCAGCTTCAGCGGATCCTGATCCACCACAAATTGCGCGAGGCTTTCGGCCAGCATGTGGATGGCTTCATGTTTGTCCGCGACCTCAACCACTTTGGCGTTGTTCAGCGGTGCGGGGATGTTGGCGTTGTCGTCCAGAAACTGCGCGGCGACATCGTCAAAGCTTGCGGCGCAGTGCATGACATTGCCCCGGTGCAGCATGCCGCCTTCGCCAAGCAAACGGCCCATTTCAACAAGATCAAGCGCGCCATTGGTCTCGTCGTCTTTGAAGTCCTCTGCGGACAGATCAAGACCGTACCACACCGGTATCTGGTGACCCCACCACAGTTGGCGGGAGATACACCAGGGCTCGATGTTTTCCAGCCAGTGATAATAGGTTTTCTCACCGGACTCCGGCAGAATTTTTACGGTGCCGTCGCGCACCGCGTCCAGCGCCGGGCCGACCACTTTCTCTGCATCCACAAACCACTGGTCGGTCAGCATGGGCTCGATCACCACTTTGGAGCGGTCCCCAAAGGGCTGCATGATCGGTTTGTTTTCGACCATCGGCACCTCTCGGGTGGCCTCATGGCCTTCCTCATCGACGTAGGTCTCCGCGAAGGTCACGGCGAGGCCTTCTGATGTGATCTGCTCGACCACCAGTTTGCGCGCCTCAAAGCGATCCAGCCCGCGCAGCTCGTCTGGCACGAGGTTGACCGCGTCAGCTTGGTTTTCGGTGAGAGTTTGTTCGCCTTTGGCCACAGCCATCGCAAGGGTGGCGGCAGAGGCGTAGTCTTCGCCGTCCGCGCGCATCGCGCCTTTGGTGTCCATCAGGCGGTACATCGGAATGCCGCCGCGCTTGGCGACCTGATAGTCGTTGAAATCATGCGCGCCGGTGATTTTCACCGCACCGGAGCCGAAGTCTTTGTCCGGGTATTCATCGGTGATGATCGGGATCAGGCGGCGGTGCTCTTTTGGCCCAACCGGGATCTCGCAGAGCTGGCCAATGATCGGCGCATAGCGCTCATCAGACGGGTGCACGGCCACAGCGCCGTCGCCCAGCATGGTTTCAGGCCGCGTGGTGGCGATGGAGATATAGTCACGCTCTTCTTCCAGCACGACGTTGCCGTCCTCGTCCTTCTCGACATAGGTGTAGGTGGCGCCATTTGCGAGCGGGTATTTGAAGTGCCACATGTGGCCTGCGACTTCGATGTTTTCCACTTCGAGGTCGGAAATCGCGGTTTCAAAATGCGGGTCCCAGTTCACGAGGCGCTTGCCGCGATAGATCAGGCCCTTGTTGTACATCTCAACAAAGACTTTCAGCACCGCATCGTGGAAGTTGCCGCCCGCCACATCGGCCGGGGCACCGGGTGCGCCGGACATGGTGAAGGCTTCGCGGTCCCAGTCACAGGACGCGCCAAGGCGCTTGAGCTGGTTCACAATGGTGCCGCCGCTTTCGCCTTTCCAGTCCCAGACTTTCTCAAGGAATTTCTCACGGCCCAGCTCGCGGCGGGAGGGTTGCTGGGTTTCGGCCAGTTTGCGCTCCACAACCATCTGGGTGGCGATGCCCGCGTGGTCGGTGCCCGGCTGCCAGAGCGTGTCAAAGCCCTGCATGCGCTTCCAGCGGATCAGGATGTCCTGCAGCGTGTTGTTGAACGCGTGGCCCATGTGCAGCACGCCGGTCACATTGGGCGGCGGGATCATGATGCAGTAGGTGGAGGCCCCGGGCTTTGCATTTGCGCCTGCGGTGAAGCAGCCTGCTTTTTCCCATGCGTCATAGAGCCGGCCTTCGGCTTCGGCTGCGTTGAAGGTCTTTTCCATCGCCATTGGTCTGATCCCTTTTGTCGGTCGGGCCGTTTATCAATCGGACCTGTCTCTAGCGAAAGCGCAGGCAAAGGGGAAGCGGGAAGCGGGGAGAATTGCTTAAAGCTTGGTGATCAAGCGCATCTGCACCGCAAAGGACGGGTTTGCGGGGTGTTTTGTGCGGGATGGCGGAAAAGCGCCCCCGCCCCATTGTTGTGCCAGAGGGCATGGGGCGGGCGCGCTCTTCTTACAGGTCAAAAATACCCAATGCGCTGCGCTAAGCGTCCGCGCGCTCGGCAGCCATGGCCGCATCGGTCAGTGGCACGCGCTCGCCGGGGCGGATCACCGCGGGGTCATAGGCGGGGCGGTCAAAGACCTCGCGCACCATCGGGGCAAAGAACGACAGTGGCAGCGTGTCATACTCCGGGTCAAAGCTGGCCTGATCCCAGCGCTCGCAGAACACTTCGTTGTCCTCAAAATAGGGATGGCCCCGATGGCGCTCGCGTTTGTTCTGGTCGTAGCCGTCCAGATGCTGGCCGTAGTAAACCATCTGGAAGTCGCCATGGGTTTCTACCACCCATTTGCACTGCTCCCGGACAAAAGGTTTGAGGATCGTGGCGGCGTATTCGTCGTGATTGTAAGGCGCGTAGATGTCGCCAATGTCGTGCAGCAGAGCGGCGACAACCCAATCCGTGTCCGCGCCGTCGCGCCAGGCGCGCGTGGCAGATTGCAGGGAATGGCCAAGGCGCGTGATCTGATAGCCTGAGAGGCTTTCATCAAGCTCCACCAGCGCCTTCATCAGCCGGTCGGCGGTGTGTTTGGTGTGGTCAATTTCCAGCGCGTTGAGGAATTCATATTCCTCTTTGGTGCCGTCCTTCATCTGGGTGAAGGCCACTTTGTCCATTTTGGGTTCCTGCTTGGGTTCTTGTGTCATCCGTAGAGCCTTTTGGTGTCTTTGCTGCCTTTCATGAGGGCGGCGGCTTGGGCGGTTCTGATTTCTTCGTAAAGGCGCACGGCCTCTGGCGCAAAAGCGGTCGGGGGCGGTGCAACATGGATGAAGTTGCCGATGCGGTCCACGCCGCGCACCAGCATGGCGTAGTCTTTGTCGGCCACCTGTTGGGCGATTTCCGGGCGGATGTAGCGGATCACAAAGCCGATGCGGCGGTCATCCGCGCTGTTGGGGCCGGAGCCGTGAATGGTGAGGCCGTGATGCAAAGACATCTGGCCGGGTTGCAGTTCGATGGCGGTGCGGTCCTCGTCAGCTATGTCCACGGCGATTTCTTGACCGCGCGACAGCAGGTTGTCCGCACCATGGGTGTCCGTATGCGGCAGGATCGGGTTCTTGTGGCTGCCGCTGACAAACTCCATACAGCCTGAGGTCTTTGTGGCAGGCGAGAGCGCAATCCACGCAGTCACCAGCCCGTCAATCTCGCCCAAGCCCCAATAGGTGAGGTCTTGGTGCATGGAGACAAAAGCCTCGGTCTTGGGTTCCTTGATGAAGAACTCCGCGCTCCAGACCAGAATGTTGGGGCCAAGCACGCTTTCGACGATATCAAGTACGCGCGGATCGGCGGCGAGGCGCGCGGCCATGGGCAAAACCACATGGCTGTTCACCCGTTTGTAGCTGTTGAGCGGCAGCGGCAGGTCGGCGGTGAGCCAGTCCCGCTCGATGGTTTCGAGCTCTGCGCGCCACGCGGCGGCCTCGGCGGCGGGCATGACATCCAGCGGGAAGAGGTAGCCGTCTTCCCAATATTGGCTCTGTTGGTGCTGGCTGAGGGTGTCTTGGGGCATGGGGCCTCCCGTGGCTGCTTGCCAAAACGATACGCAGAGGGGGCAAAATCGCAGCATGATGGTTGTGGACGGGGAGGTTAAGTTTTTCTTATGCTCGACCTATGCAGAAACGGGTGCCATCACTGAACTGGCTGCGCGTGTTTGAGGCAGCAGCCCGGGCGGAGAGCTTTGCGCGGGCGGCGGAGCAGCTCAATATGTCGGCTGCGGCGGTGAGCCAGCAGGTGCGCAGCCTTGAGGAAAAACTCGGCGCGCCGCTGTTTGAGCGCCATGCCCATTCGGTGCGGCTCACAGAGGCGGGTCGGGCTTATCTCCCGCCGGTGCAGCAGGCGCTGATGACGCTGGAGGAGGCCACAGAGGGCATTTTTGGCCAGAGCCGGGAGCAAGGGCTGTACCTGCAGTGTGTTCTGATCTTTGCCCATGGCATTCTGGCGCGGGGGCTGAAGGACTTTGAGGCGCAGCATCCCGGTGTCTCGGTTATGCTGAGCACCGGCAATTCGGCGCGGGATCTGCAGAGCGGGTTCAGCGATCTGAAAATCATCTTTGGCAATCCGCACGCTTACGGGGCCGAAAGTGACCGGATCATGGGGGAATGGCTGTTTCCGGTGGCCCTGCCGGAGATCGCCGCGCAGATTTCACAGCCCGGCGATTTGCTGCAATGGCCGTTGATAGAGGTGGGCACCCATCGTTCCGGCTGGCGGCAGGTGCTGGAGGAGGCGCGTGTGCGGCCCGGCGCTGGGCGTATGGTGTTTGCCGACAGCACGATCATGGCCATGTCGATGGCGCGTGAAGGGCGCGGGATCGCTTTGGCGCGCGCACCAGCCAGCGATGGCGAGATGCGCGGCGCAGGCTTGCAGCCCTGTCTGGAAGGCTTTCACGTGCGTGGCTCCCAAGCCTATCACCTGATCTATGAGGATCTGCGCGGATTGCGCAAACCGGCGCGTCAGTTTCGCGACTGGCTGCTGGATTGGGTGGCCACGCAGGGATGGGACTGAGCCGTCTTGCCCGACGCGCAGATTGCCTCACAATATGGTGACGGTCGCAACGTCGTGCAGCGTAACATGGGCTGGACACGGGCGGGCGGGGCGATACAGTCACCTCTGGAGCCACGCGCAGGGAGCAGCCAGCCATGGAAAAGTTCGGGAAGAGTCAGCCGGTCAAACGGGTCGAGGACACACGGTTTTTGACAGGCCAGGGTCAGTATGTTGAGGACATCGCGCCGGAGGGTGCTTTGCACGCTTACTTCCTGCGCTCCCCCGTGGCGCATGGGGATATCACAGAGCTGGATGTGGCGGATGCGCGAGAGGCGGAAGGCGTGGCCTGTGTGCTCACCCAAGCCGATCTGGTGGCCGCTGGGCTCGACGCCACTCTGCCCGGCACGCAGGTCAAAAACCGCGATGGCAGCATGGGGGCAAAACCGGAGCGGCCTTTGCTTGCCAATGGGCGTGTGCGCTATGTTGGCGAGCCGGTGGCAGTGATTGTTGCGGAAACGCTGGATCAGGCGCGCGACGCGGCCGAGATGATCCTGTTTGATTATGAAGACCGCCCGGCACATATCGCGCTGGCGCGTGGCGGTGAACAGCTGCATGAGGAAGCCTCAGACAACCTCGCCTTTGACTGGGGGCTTGGCGATGAGGCCGCAACCGAGGCGGCCTTTGCGAAGGCGGCGCATGTGGTCAGCCTTGAGGTGGGCGACAACCGCATCATCGTGAATTCCATGGAGCCGCGCGGCGCTTACGCGGAATGGGATGGCGACAAGGTCCATGTGGCCAACAATGGTCAGGGCGTCTGGGGGCCAAAAAACGAAGTGGCGCGTGCGCTGAAAATCGATGCGGCCAATGTGCGGGTCACCAACCCCGATACCGGCGGCGGTTTCGGCATGAAAGGCATGATTTATCAGGAGCCTCTGGTGATTGCCCATGCGGCGCGCGTGGTTGGCAAGCCTGTGCGCTGGATGGCGGAGCGCACAGAGGCGATGCTGTCAGACAACGCCGGTCGCGATCTGACCTCGCTGGTGGAGATGGCGTTTGACGAAAAACTCAAAGCCACCGCCTATCGCGTGAAAACCACTGCCAATATGGGTGCCTATAACTCGCAATTTGCCCAAGCGATCCAGACCACATTGTTCAGCCGTGTTCTCATGGGCGTCTATGATGTGCAGACCACCTGGCTGCAGGTTGATGGGATCTACACCAACACCACACCTGTGGATGCCTATCGCGGCGCTGGGCGGCCAGAGGCGATTTATGCGTTGGAGCGGCTGATGGACCGCGCCGCACGGGAATTGGGCGTGAGCGGTTGGGAGCTGCGTCGGCGCAATTTCATCCCGAATGCGGCTTTCCCATACAAGAGCGCCACGGATGAAACCTATGACGTGGGCGATTTTGACCGTGTGCTGAGCCGGATGGAAGCCTTTGGCGACGTGGCAGGCTTTGCCGCGCGCAAAGCGGCCAGCGCGGCTGCGGGCAAGTTGCGCGGCGCGGGGCTGTGCTACTATATTGAAAGTATCCTTGGCGATCCGAGCGAAAGCGCGCGGGTGGAGTTCAATGAGGATGGCACGGTCTCGATCTATGTGGGCACGCAGTCCAACGGGCAGGGCCATGAGACGGTTTACGCCCAGTTCCTCAGCGACCAGACCGGCATTCCGACCGCGCTCATAGAGGTGGTGCAGGGCGACAGTGATCGGATCAAACAGGGCGGCGGCACTGGCGGCTCGCGTTCTGTGACGGTGCAAAATACTGCGACACTGGCGACCGTGGAAACCATGATTAAAGCATTTACCCCGTATCTTGCAGAGAAGATGGGTGTGGATGCCGAGGACGTGACATTTGATGATGAGCAATTCCGCGCAGAAGGCTCTAATCTACATCCGACCTTCCTTGAGGCGGCAGAGATGGCGCGCGCGGATGGGCGCACTGATCTGATGGTGCATGAAGAACGCACAACGCTGCCCGCGCGCAGCTTCCCCAACGGGGCGCATCTGGCGGAGGTCGAGGTTGACCCGGAAACGGGTCAGGTGACTTTGGAGCGCTACACTGTGGTCGATGACTTTGGCAATCTGATCAATCCGATGCTCGCAGAAGGGCAGGTCCACGGTGGCGTGGCGCAGGGCATTGGTCAGGCGCTGATGGAGCATGTGGTCTATGATGAGGAAGGTCAGCTGTTGACCGCCACCTTCATGGATTACGCGATGCCGCGCGCCAGCGATGTGCCGATGATTGGCTTTACCATCGAGGCCGTGCCTTCGACCGCCAATATCATGGGCATGAAAGGCTGTGGTGAGGCTGGCACGGTTGGGGCCATGGCCGCAGCGGCCAATGCGGTTCAGGATGCGCTCTGGGAGCGCGGCGTGCGACAGGCGGATATGCCGTTTACGCCGCACCGCGTCTGGCAAATGTTGAATGAGGCACAAGATACGGCTGCATGAACGCATAACCTCTTGGCTGGCCGGTAAATTTGCGGCCCGCCACTCGCCCACGGCCCCGCGTCGCGGCCCCGTCACCCATGTGATTATTCTGGATGGCACCATGTCCTCTCTGATGGACGGAGAGGAGACCAACGCCGGTCGCACCTACCGCCTGTTGCAGGAGCTGGGGGCTGGCGTGTCGCTTTACTATGAGGCGGGGGTGCAGTGGCACAGCTGGCGGCAAACGCTGAATGTGATGATGGGGCGCGGGATCAACCGCCAAATCCGCCGCGCCTATGGCTATCTCGCCAGCCGCTACCGCCCCGGCGACCGGATCTTTCTGATGGGCTATTCGCGGGGCGCGTTTGCGGTGCGCTCGCTTGCGGGTGTGATTGACCGGGTCGGGCTGCTGAAAGCGAGCTGCGCCACGGAGCGCAATATCCGCACCGCTTATCGTCATTATGAGCTGACGCCTGACAGCGCCGCCGCCGCCGATTTTGCGCAGGCCCATTGTCATGAGAGCATCGACATCGAGATGATCGGCGTCTGGGACACGGTCAAGGCGCTGGGCGCGCGGGTGCCGCTGCTGTGGCGGTTCACCGAACGGCGTCATGCCTTTCACAACCATCATCTGTCACCCATCGTGCGCCACGGCTTTCAGGCGCTGGCGCTGGACGAAACGCGCGAGGTGTTTGAGCCGGAAATGTGGATGTGTCCCACCCGCTGGGACGCGCGGATCGAACAGGTCTGGTTTCGCGGCTCCCATGGCGACATTGGCGGCCAGCTGGGGGCGTTTGAGGAGGCGCGTCCCTTGGCCAATATCCCGCTGGTCTGGATGCTGGAGCGGCTGGAGATGTGTGATTTGACGCTGCCGGATGGCTGGCGGGATCGCTTTATCATGGACCCGCAAGCGCCTTCCGTTGGCACCTGGCGGCACTGGGGCAAATTCTTCCTGTTTCGGGCGCGGCGTCTGGTCAGCGCGGATCGCTCTGAAAGCATTCACCCAACGGCACAGCCCTTCGTGAATGCAGGTGACACCAAGGCGCGCCTGCCGGAGCAGCAAGGCACGCTTGCGGCGCAGGATTAAGCCCCGCGCCGCCGCATTGGTCAGTCACGCCAGTCCACAAATTCGTCAAGCGCCGCCCGCTCGGTGCGGAAGGTGTTGATCGCGGCGGCATCATCGGGAAAGCCAAAGGAGATCGCGGCCAGCATGTTGTAATCTTCAGCGATGTCAAAATGGCGACGCACCACATCGGAAAAGAGCGATAAGGCCGCCTGCGGCACGGTGCCGATGCCCTGTGCTTTGGCCGAGAGGCAAAAGGCGGTGATGAAACCGCCGCAATCCAGCACACCATAGGGGCCAAGCTCCTTGGGGCAGGAGATCACCGCCACGTGGGGCGCGCCAAACAGAGTGTAGTTCTCCCGCATCTGCTGGGCGCGGGCATCACGGTCTCCACGTCCGATGCCAACCGCCTTATAGAGCTGCATGCCGCAGGTGCGGCGGCGTTTCTGATGCGCGCCGGTGTAGGTTTCCGGGAAAGGATAGTCCGGCGCAGGCGCGCCGCTGTCAAAGGCTTGGGCCATGGTGGCGCGAAACGCATCGGTTTCTGCACCTGAGGTCACGGTGACCTTCCAGGGCTGTGCGTTGCACCAGCTGGGCGCGCGGCCTGCATCCAGAAGAATTTGCGCAATGGTGTCCTGCGGCACCGGCTCAGGCCGAAAGGCGCGGCAAGAATGGCGGGCGTGCAGCAACGCCTGTAATGCGGCGTGGGGGCTCATCACTTGTCTCTCAAAACTTACTGGTTTTGGGCGATGATATAGCCAAAGGCCGCGGCTGCAAGGGCTGCGCACGCAACGGCAAAGGCGATTTTCCAGGTTGAGTAGGGGCGTTCGCCCTGAACGCGACCGGTTTGGCCGTTGACCACAAAGCGATAGGACTTGCCGCGGTATTTGTAAGCCGCCAGCCAGACCGGCAGCAGGATGTGTTTGAAGGTCACATCGCTGACAGCGGTTTGCACATTGTGGATGCGCTGGCGATCCCCGCCGATGTCAAAAGCCACATCGCGCCGGATCACACGATCCATTTGCGCGCGGGCCTCCTCATAGCCTTCGGTGAGTTCGACCGTGTAGCCTTCGGCTTGAAATCCTGCGAGAAATTCCGGGCTGTAGGGCTCCAGCGCAGAGAGATCCCAGGGCTGCAGCGCATCGGTGTATTTTTTTGGCAGGGCTTTTGAAGCCAGCACCAGAATGTCGTCAAACCAGCGCGCCACGCGGCCGGAGGCAGGCCGCCAACGGATTTTCTGCACCCGGCGCTGCTCCGCCTTGCCGTCGCGCATCACGGTTTCGGTGACGTAGTAAACCGTGCCGCGTTCGCCGCGATAGCTGGATTTCGTGTCCGCATCATAGGTCCAGTAAGGCACATAGATGCCATCCATCTTGCGCCCCTTGCGGGCGTAATCCTGCAGGCCATTTGGGGCAAACCAGAGCCCGCCCAGCCAGTCGTTCATGGCGTCATGGGCCGCAGGCTCGGCGAGTTGGAACGGCAGCACCGCGCGCGGTTTGATCTGCCGGTGGGTGCCGGTATCCACCACCACAGGTGTCGCGCAAAAGGCGCATTCCGTGGCGTGGGTGTCCCCGTCAAAAACCACATGGGCTGCGCAATTGGGGCAGGTGGTGGCACGGGTTTCCATAACTTCCGCCGCCGGAAGTTGCTCTGCCAGAGCGGTGCGAAAATCCAGTTCGGTGATGGCAGCGGCACGGTCGCCCTGTTCGGTGGTTTCCTCATGGCCGCAATGGTCGCAGATCAGCTTGCCCTGCGCGGGCGCAAACCTGTAGTCCGCCCCGCACTGCGGACAGGGGAAGCGGGTGGTCTCTTGGGGGGCGGGCGGCGGTGTGGCGGTCATCTGAAAGGTCGGTGCTGTCTGGGTTGGATCGCGTGTGTGGCAGAGAAAGTGCTGCGCCTGGCTGCGGCATCAAGAACGTGTGCGCAGCCGGCTACAGGAGATTTTCAATTCAGCTTCCCGGTGGCGGGGGCGGAAGAATGGTGAAGAGCTGGGCCAGTTCTGCCACGTCTTCGGCGTGTTTCCAGCCGTCCTGACCGGCGGTCCAGACATGGGTCTGGCGGGTGATCTCACCAGCGGTGGCCATCCGGCCCAGCGCGGCTTTTGAGAAAGGGCCGCGGGTCTGCCCGTTTTCGGCGACATGCCAGACATGCTCCACCGGTGGCGGCGGGGGCGGGGCCGCATTGGCTGCTTGCGGAGCGGGCGCTGCCTGCGCGGCTGGGCGGGCGCCCCATGGTCCGGGCTGATGGGCGGCGTGGGGCTGCGCGGTTTGCGCGGCCATTTGTTGCGCCATCGCCATGCCCATCCCCATGCCAAGGCCTGCGCCCATGCCGGAGTTTGGCGTCTGCGCGGCGGCTGTCATCGCCTCTGCGGCGGAAAACTGGGTGTATTTGCCCAGATCGCCGACAATGCCCATGGAGGTGCGCTTGTCCATCGCGGCCTCCACAGCGGCGGGCAGCGAGATGTTCTCGATATAAAGCTCGGGGATCGCGAGGCCGTATTCGGCAATGGTGCCGGAGATTTCCGCCGCCACCAGCTTGCCCAGATCGGCGGTGTTGGCGGCCATGTCCAGCACCGGAATGCCAGAGGCCGCGATCACGCGGGAGAATTCCTGCACGATGATGTTGCGGATCTGGAAGCTGATCTCATCCATGGTGAATTCGCCGTCGGTGCCCACAATCTCGGTGAGGAACCGCGCCGGATCGACTACACGGATCGCATAGGAGCCATAGGCGCGCAGGCGCACCGGACCGAATTCCGGATCACGCACCATGATCGGGTTCTTGGTGCCCCACTTCAGATTGGCAAAGCGGGTGGTGTTGACGTAGTAGATCTCGGATTTGAACGGGCTTTTGAAGCCGTGATCCCAGTGCTGCAGCGTGGTCATCACCGGCATGTTGTTGGTTTCAAGCATGTAAAGCCCCGGCGTGAACACATCCGCCAGCTGGCCCTCATGTACAAACACCGCAGATTGCCCTTCGCGCACGGTGAGTTTGGCGCCGTATTTGATTTCATGGCCTTCGCGTTCAAAGCGCCAGACCAGCGTGTCGCGGGTGTCATCCACCCAATGGATGACGTCGATAAATTCGCCGGTGAGAAAATCAAAAATTCCCATTTGTTAGTCCTTTCAATGGGCGCATTAAAATCCTTGGCCGGTCTGCTCGCGGGCCAGGATGTAGAGCACAGGGCGGGCGTCATCCGCGCTCATACCAATGGCAAGGCGCGGGTCATAGAGCATGCCCAGAAGCATTTCGTCATGGGTGGTCAGAAGCGCAAATTCCTCGTCATCATTAAAGATCGAGGGCCGCGCGCGCGGGCTGTCATTGGTCAGACCCAGACCCTGCGCGACCTCCTCCTGCAGGCAGGATTTGCGCATCAAATCAGGGTGTTCCGCACGGATCAGCGCCACTGCAGACGTATAGGCATTGGGCGTGGATCCAGAGGCCTGCGCCACCACAAAGCAATAGATCGAGCGCGGCGCATTGGTGAACAGCGCGCGGGTCTGGGGCGATGCATTGGGCAGCAGCACATCCAGCCGCTTCTCAAGCGTTGCGCGGTCGTTTGCACCCATCACAAGCACATGGAAATTGGCAGAGCCGCTGGTCTGGTGGATCGGATGCCCGGTGACGCGGGCCAGCCTTGGCACATAGGCGGCAAGGGTTTCGCGATCCGTTGCACGCTGGCTTTCCGGCACCGAGGGGCCAAATTCAAGGTTCACGCGCACCGGGCCTTCCCAGCGGCGCAGCTGCCCCGGCGTGGCGGCGGCGCGCTCAAGACCGGCATCCAGCACGTATTCATCATAAAACGCGATCTGTTCAAAATTGCGCGCCAGCATATCCGGCGTGAATGGCGTGTCCGGCCCGCCGCCGTCGGTGCGCAGCAGCCCGCGCGCCAGCAGATCGGCCTGCACCTGACTGTAGTAGGTGGCAAGCCGCTCGCTTTCGACTGGCACGGGCTTGGGCTTGGGCGCTTTGGGCGCAGGAATAGAGACGCCTGCTTCCTCACAGGCGGCCAGCAGGCCCAAGGTGAGCCCCATCGCTATGGCAGTGGCGCGCCTCACGCCTTGGGCACGGAGGTTGCGGCGGTGTCCCCTAGACCGTCCTGACGGGCTTTGGCGGAGGCCAGCGTGTCGCGCAGCTCGGCTTCCATCTTCTTCATGTCCTCTTCTGCAGCGGCGCGTTTGGCTTTGCCCGCATCCGCGATCTGCAGCGATTCATTGATGGTGGCAATCAGCTCCGCATTGGCGGTTTTGACCGCCTCAATGTCAAACACACCGCGCTCCATTTCGGTGCGCACCGCCTTGTTGGTGTCGCGCAGGTTCTTGGCGTTGGCGGTCAGCAGCTCGTTGGTGAGGTCATTGGCATCGCGCACCGCAGCTGCCGCCTCGGCTGAGCGCTGAATGGTCACCGCCTGCGCCAGCTGGGTTTCCCAGAGCGGCACCGTATTGACCAGGGTGGAGTTGATCTTGGTGACCAGAGATTTGTCGTTTTCCTGCACAAGGCGGATCGAAGGCAGGGACTGCATGGTGACCTGACGGGTCAGCTTCAGGTCATGCACCCGCCGCTCCAGATCATCGCGCGCCGCGCGCAGGTCGCGCAGCTCCTGGGCTTTCATCACCTGCGCATTTTCATCCGCAGCGGCGACCTCAGCTTCTTTGGCAGGGATGTCGGTGCCATCCAGCTCGGCAATCTTGGCCTCGCCTGCTGCGATATAAAGCGCCAGTTCGTCATAGAAATTCAGCGTTTTCTCATAGAGCAGATCAAGCGATTTGATGTCTTTCAGCAGGGTGTGCTCATGGCTCAGCAGATCGTCGGTGATCCGGTCGATCTGATCCTGCACCTCTTCAAACCGGGCGGTGAATTTGGCAAAGGGCGCAGCCCGGCCCACAAGCTTTTCCCAAAAGCTGCGCTCGCGACGCACATCCAGCTCAGAAACGGAGAAACCGCGGATCGTGGTCACGATATTGCGCAGGCTGTCTCCGGCGGGGCCAACATCCTTGTTGCGCACATCTTGCAGCATGGCCTGCGAAATCGTTTGCAGTTCCGCCTGGGCCGCAGAGCCGAAAGAGACAATGGACGTGGTGTTGTCCATATCCAGCTCAGCCATGCGTTTGCTGATTTCCGCAGACACCGGCGCGTCTGCCTCGGCCAGCGGCACAACCGCGTTGGCCTCCACAGGTTCGGGCAGAGAAACGGTTGCTTCGGTGATTTCCGCCACAGCGGCTTGGGCTTTTTTGCGCACGGTCTCAGACATTAAAATCCACCTTTCCGGTCGGTAATCGCTTACAGAGTGTCCTGATGCAGGCCTTCGCGTTCCAGGCGCTCACGCAGGACATCAATTTCCACATTCAAGTCCCCGCGATCCTCCAAAAGCAGCTTTTGGGTGCGGGCGGCAAAGTTCTTTTCCAGATCATCCAGCAGCGCGGCATAATCGGCACGCGCTTTGGCGTCCTGTGTCCGGCTGTAGAGATCGGCAAATTTGGTCGTCGCGTCACGGGCGCCAAGCAGATAGACGCCGAGATAGCGCCGTGCCGCAGTCAGGTCGCGGGGGTCTTCTTCAACCGTGCGAAAGAGATCGCGCGCGGTGGTTTGAAACGCATCCACACGCCGCTCCAGCGCCCGGTCGCCAGCCCGCATGATTGCCTCACGCATGGCAGACAGATGCGCTTCGGCCTCTTCCACGGCCCGCGCCACGCGGTCGGTCTGGTGGCTGTTGACCCCAGCCATGCCCTTGTCCCGCATGGGATCAAGGCCAAAGGCAAAGCTATGCAACACGCCGCCAATCACCGCAAAGATAATGGCATCCAGCGGGCCATGGCCTGCGATGCCCGCGAGGCCAAGGCCAGCGGCGGTCAGCACAGAGCCGAGCATCTTGCGCGGCAGGGCAGGGCGGCGGGCCACTTTGCGGGCGTCATAGGCCTCTTGGGCAAACAGCCCTTCGCGGGTCATCCAGGCCGCCAACAGCAAGACACCAAGTGCTGCGAGATATTGCAGCATAACCACTGGCTCTGAGGTAAAAGCCTGCCAAATCAAGGGCAAAGGCGCGATGAACAGCAGGTTGACGCGGCCACCGACGCGGCTGCGTTTGGCACCGCGAAAGCCCCCGCCTGAGGCGGGTTGTGGTGCTTTCTGATGCCCGTCAGGGCTGTATTTTCCGCCGAACTTCTGCGCCATCACGCGCCTCCTGTCACGGAGACATATAAGATCAACATGACAAGCAGACCAAAGGCCAGCCGTTGCAAACCGCTTGAGGACATGTGGCTCCAACCCTCGCTAAGTTACAGAGAAACTTAAGAACTCTGCCCCCCAAAGGCTAGGGGGAAGTTCTGCGGGTATGGCTCATTCTTGCGGAACTTCGCCCAAAGCGCAGAGCTTGGGCGCCAAGGCAGGTTCAGCGGCGGCGGCGCGTGGGTTTGCGGCGGGTTTCCGGGGCCACCGCATCCTCAAGGCCAAGTTGGTCGCGCACCACGCGGCGGCGCACCTCTTCGACCTCGCCGGGTTTGAGCTGGCCCAATTGGAACGGGCCATAGGAGGTGCGAATGAGCCGGTTCACGGTGAGGCCGATGGCCTCCATCGCGCGGCGGATCTCGCGGTTTTTGCCTTCGCGCAGGCCAATGGTGACCCAGGCGTTTGCGCCCTGCTGACGGTCCAGCGTGATGTCCATTGGTTGGAAGCGCTCGCCCTCAACCTCAATGCCTTTGCGCAGCGGCGCAAATGTGTCGTCGGTTGGACGGCCATTGATGCGCACGCGGTATTTGCGCAGCCAGCCGGTGCTTGGAAGCTCCAGCTTGCGTTTGACCCCACCATCATTGGTCAGCAAAAGCAGGCCTTCGGAGTTGAGGTCAAGCCGCCCGACAGTCATCACACGCGGTAGGTTTTCCGGCAGCTTGTCAAAGATGGTCTCCCGGCCCTTCTCGTCGCGGTTGGTGGTCACAAGGCCAGACGGCTTGTGATAGAGCCAGAGGCGCTCGTGATCCGGCGTGCCGATGGCTTTGCCGTCGACCGTGATGCGATCTTTGTCGGTCACATTCAGCGCGGGGCTTGTGAGTTTTTTGCCATTCACACTGACCCGGCCCGCCTCGATCATGCGCTCCGCATCGCGGCGCGAGGCCACACCGGCACGTGCCAGAACCTTGGCAATGCGGTCGCCATCTGGGCTGGGCTTTGCGGCGGCTGGCTTTGCCGTGCCGGGCTTTGCCCCACGCGTGCCGGATTTGTGAGGCGCTTTCGCAGGGCGATCAGGGCGCTGTGGTTTGCCAGCGCGGCGGGAGGAGGGCGGTTTTTGGGTCATGGCCCCCATGTAGCGGGGAAAGAGCAAGCGGGGAAGGGGGATTGCGCAGCCGCGCGCGGCAAGGCATGTCAGGGATATGACATTTACCTCCCATATGGATCTTGCGCTGGCAGAAGCCCGCGCCGCCGCCACTCGCGGCGAGGTGCCCGTGGGGGCGGTGGTAGTTGGTCCGGATGGTCAGGTGCTGGCGAAGGCAGGCAACCGCACACGCGAAGACCATGACCCAACCGCGCATGCCGAAATTCTGGCCATGCGCGCGGCCTGCACGGCGCTTGGCAGCGAGCGGCTGGTGGGCTGTGATCTCTATGTGACGCTGGAGCCTTGCCCGATGTGCGCCAGCGCGATCAGCCAGGCGCGGATTGCGCGGCTCTATTATGGTGCGGGCGATCCCAAAAGCGGCGGCGTGGCGCAAGGACCGCGCGTCTTTGCTCACGCGCAATGCCATCATGTGCCCGAAATCTATGACGGCCTCGCAGCGGCGGAAAGCGAAGCGCTTCTCAAAGACTTCTTTGCCGCGCGCCGCTGAGCTGCCTAAGTCTCTGCCACAAAAATCTCGCGCGGGATCTCGGCCAGCGGCACACCCCAATCCGGTGTCCAGAGGCCGGGCATGAGGTGAAAGGTCATGCCTGTTTCCAGCTCCGTGGTATCGCCGGGGCGCAGGCTCATGCTGCGCTCCCCCCAATCCGGCGGATAGCTGAGGCCGATGGGATAGCCGGTGCGATTGTCCTTTTTGTAGCCCGCACGCGCGAAGCTGTCATAGACGCAGGCGGCGACCTCTTCGCAGGTGGCTCCGGGTTTGGCTGCGGCAAAGGCATCCTCAATTGCCCGCAACACTGCCTCTTCGGCGCGGCGGATGTCTGCAGGCGGCGTGCCCATGTAAAGCGTGCGGCTGGCGGGGCAATGGTAGCGGTGAAAGCAGCCTGAGATTTCAAAATAGGTCGCTTCGCCAGCGCGTAGCGGGCGGTCGTTCCACGTGATATGGGCGGCAGAGGCCTCTGTACCCGACGGCGCGATGGGGGCGATGGCGGGGTAGTCGCCTGCGATCCCGTCAATGCCCGCGATACCGGCGGCTTGCACCTCTGCCACCAGCTCGTTTTTAGGGCGGCCTGCGCGAAAACCGGCACGCAGAGTGGCATGCATATGCGCGGTGAGCCGTCCGGCCTTGCGCATCATCGCCAGTTCGGCAGGGCTCTTGACCGCGCGTTGCCAGTTGACGAGGCTGGTTGCATCGGTGAGCGGTCCAAGCGCTTCCGTCAGCACCGCATGGGATTTGGCAGAGTAATAATAATTGTCCATCTCCACGCCGATGTTGCGGGTCAGCCCGCGCGCCTGAAGATGTGTCACCAGCGCCTCATAAGGATGGTGGTCGGGGTGTTGGACATGGGCCTCCGGCCAATCAAGGAGGTTTTCTGCCGACAGCCATGTGGTTTGCGCCGCGCCTGCCTTGTCCTGCGGGCGACCCCACCAGATCGGATCCCCCGACGCAGGGACAATCACCGCCTGCGGTACGTAAAAGCTCCAGCCGTCATAGCCGGTGAGCCAGGCCATGTTGGAAGGGTCCGCCACAATCAGCGTGTCGATACCCTGCGCCGCCATGGCGCGGCGCGTCTTGGTGAGGCGCGCGGCGTATTCTTCAGCGGAAAAGTCCGTAGCGGGCATCAGATGTCGATGGCCTGCATAACCTCGGGTTCGATGACCTCCACATCCGGCAGGCCCGCGCGCAGATCATCGGCGGATTGCGCCAGAATCGGGAAGGTGCGGTAGTGGCACGGGATCACGGTTTTGAAGTTGAAATAGCGCTTGGCCGCATAGGCCGCGCCTTTCATGTCCATGGTGAAGTGGCCACCTGCGGAGAGGATGCCGATGTCGGGCTGATAGTAGTCTCCCATCCAATCCATATCGGCCATAATGTCTGTGTCACCGGAGATATAGACCGTGCGCTCTTCTGCCTTCAGCATATAGCCCACTTCCGAGCCTGCCGCCTTTGGGCCTTCATCGCTGCCGAAGGTGGAGCTGTGGGACGCCGCAACCATAGAGAGGCTCACGCCTTCGCCGAGGTTCACCGTGCCGCCTTTGTTAAAGCCGATGGTTTCCAGATGTTCGTGTTCGTTCCAATAGGCCATCAGGTCATATTGGCCAACGATGGGGCAGGACAGCTTGCGCGCCAGCGGCAGCATGTCGGCCACATGGTCAAAATGCGCATGGGTCAGAATGAGATGCGTCGCCCCTGCGACAGCGGCCTCATGCTGATCCTCAGGCAACATCGGATTGCCCGTCAGCCAAGGATCGATCAGCAGCACCAGATTGGCGGTTTCAATGCGAAAGGAGCCATGCCCCAGCCAGATGATTTTCATACTGTTTCTCCTTCTGATGTATGGTCAGACTAGCACGGGCGCGTGACAAGAAAAGAGATCAGGACGGAAGGGGCAGGCCACATGGATTGGACAGCGCAGGTGGACGCCTATTGTGAGCGCATGAGCCCGGCTTTCTGGGCGGAACCCGTGAATGCGGTGACAAATGCCGCCTTTGTTCTGGCCGCACTCTGGATGTGGGGGCGTCTGCGCGATGTGCCTGTGGGGGGCGGGAAAACACTGGCGCGCACGCTCTGTGTCATTCTTGCGCTCATCGGCATTGGCAGCTTTCTGTTTCACACCTACGCCACGCGCTGGGCCGGAGCGGCGGATGTGGTGCCGATTGCGATCTATGTGCTGCTCTATATTTACGCGGCCAACCGGCACTATTGGCGGCTGCGCCCGCTCTGGGCCACTGTCACCACGCTCGGCTTCTTTCCTTATGCCGCGCTGACCGTCCCGCTGTTTTCCCAGCTGCCGCTGCTTGGGGTATCGGCCGCCTATATGCCGGTGCCCGTGATGATCCTGGCCTATGCTTTCGCGCTGAGGGGGCGCTTGCCCACCGTGGCGCGCGGCTTGGCGATTGGCGGTGGCATTTTGCTCGCCTCTCTCACCTTCCGCTCGCTCGATATGCCAATGTGCGAGGCGGTGCCCTTTGGCACCCATTTCATGTGGCATGTGCTCAACGGGATTATGCTGGGCTGGATGATTGAGGTTCTGCGCCGCCATCTTGTGCAACAGGCCGATCCGCGCGCGCAGTGAGGCCAAGCGCTTGCACCGCTGCGGTGTGCGCGCTAAAGGCTGAGCATACGTTCGCAGAAAGCCCGCAACAAAAGAGTCTTGCCCCATGTCGATTGATGAAAGCACCGCCGCCAAAGTGGCCAAACTGGCCCGCATCAAGGTTGAAGAGAAAGACCTGCCCGCGCTGGCGCAGGAATTCAACGCTGTGCTGGGGTTCATTGAGCAGCTCAACGAAGTGGATGTTGAGGGTGTGGAGCCGATGGTGTCCGTCACCCCGATGCGCCTGAAGCGCCGCGAGGATGTGATTTCCGATGGCGATCAGCAGGAGAAAATCCTGAAGAACGCGCCGGACGCGCGCGAAGGCTTCTTTGCCGTGCCCAAAGTGGTGGAGTGATCCGGCCACACGCCGTTGATCCGATCCTGACCACCTGACCCGAATTTTGCCCCAGAGAGAGGCGACCGAAATGACCGAATTGACCAAACTGACGCTGGCAGAAGCACGTGACAAACTGCGCGCGGGCGATGTGACCTCTGTTGAGCTGACCGAATCTTTCCTGAAAGCCATCGACGAGGCGGACGCGCTGAACGCCTATGTGCATAAGACGCCGGAAATCGCGCTGGAGCGCGCCAAGGCTGCGGATGGGCGCATTGCAGAAGGCGACGCGCCGGACATGTGCGGCCTGCCGATTGGCATCAAAGATCTGTTCTGCACCAAAGGTGTCGCGAGTCAGGCGGCCAGTGGCATCCTCGAAGGCTTCAAGCCCGAGTATGAATCCACCGTCTCCCAGAAACTGCAGGACGCTGGCGCGGTGATGCTCGGCAAGCTCAACATGGATGAGTTTGCGATGGGCTCCTCCAACGAGACCTCTGTTTACGGCAACGCGGTGAACCCATGGCGTCGCGGCAATGATGACACCGCGCTGACACCGGGCGGCTCTTCCGGCGGCTCCGCAGCCGCTGTGGCAGCAGACCTCTGCCTTGCAGCCACGGGCACAGATACCGGCGGGTCCATCCGTCAGCCTGCGGCCTTCACCGGCATCACCGGCATCAAGCCGACCTATGGCCGTTGCTCCCGCTGGGGCATCGTGGCCTTTGCCAGCTCGCTCGATCAGGCAGGCCCGATGACCAAAGACGTGCGCGATGCGGCGATCATGCTGGAAGCCATGTGCGGCCATGACGCCAAAGACAGCACCAGCGCAGAACTCGCTGTGCCAAACTTTGAAGCCATGCTGACTGGCGACATTCGCGGCAAGAAGATCGGTATCCCGAAAGAATACCGCCTTGATGGCGTACCTGCGGAGATCGACAAGCTTTGGCAGGACGGCATCGACATGCTGAAAGCGGCCGGTGCTGAGATCGTCGACATCTCCCTGCCGCACACCAAATATGCGCTGCCCGCTTACTACGTGATTGCGCCTGCGGAGGCCTCTTCCAACCTCGCGCGCTATGACGGTGTCCGCTATGGCCACCGCGCCACTTTGGCGGCAGGTGACGGCATCACCGAGATGTATGAAAAGACCCGCGCCGAAGGCTTTGGCCACGAGGTGCAACGCCGTGTGATGGTCGGCACCTATGTGCTGTCCGCCGGTTTCTATGACGCCTACTACAACCGTGCCCGCCGCGTGCGCACGCTGATCAAGCAGGACTTTGAGACTGTCTTTGCCCAAGGCATCGATGCGATTCTCACACCGGCCACCCCGTCAGCGGCCTTTGGTCTGGGCGAAATGTCTGAAGCCGATCCGATCCAGATGTATCTGAACGACGTCTTCACCGTGACTGTGAACCTCGCCGGTCTGCCGGGTGTTTCCGTGCCAACGGGCCTCGATTCCCAAGGTCTGCCGCTGGGTCTGCAGCTCATCGGGCGTCCATGGGAAGAAGGCGATCTGCTGAACACCGCTTACGCGCTGGAGCAGGCCGCCGGATTTGTGGCCAAACCCGGCAAATGGTGGTAAGTCTGCCGCCAAGCAATAAGCAGGCAGAGCAGAGATGACACGGACATTTGGGGCAATCTGCGCCGTTGTGGCGCTGGCGGCATGTCAGCCGCGCATTCCCGACAGCGCGGCAGGCGTGGGTTTTGACAATGCGGTGAACGCGCCACAATCGCGATCACAGTATGACGGCGCCCGTGCCGGTGGCGCGCTGCCCCCCGCGCAGTCGGTCTCAACCGAGACCGTGCCCGCCGCCCCTCAGGTAACCACCTCTCAAACCGCTCTGCCGGCTGCACCTTCTACGCCAGCGACCCCGCTGGCCACCACGGCCACGGCAGCGCCTCAGCCCGCCTCGGAAGCGGCAGCCATCGCCAATGAAACCACCGCGGCGCTGGCGGCGGCTTCGGCCAACTCCGGCGTCTTGCCGCTAGAGGCCAGCCCGTCAAACCCGGCACCGCAGGTGTTCTCCAACCCCGGCATTTCGGATGAAAACGATTTTGCCGCCGTGGGAGAGCGTCGCTCGATTGAGGCAGACGCCGCCTTGCGCGCACAGAATCAGGCCAACTACACTGTGATTGCGCCCACCGCCGTGCCCACACGCTCTGGCGAACAGGGCCCCAATGTGGTGGCCTATGCGCTGGCGACAAACCATCCGCGCGGCACCAAAGTGCACAGCCGTCTGGGGCTGACCAGCGCCTCACGCTATCAAAAAGCCTGCGCCAAATTCTCCAGCGATCAGGCCGCCCAATTGGCATTTCTGGAACGCGGCGGCCCGCGTGTGGATCGTCTCGGCGTTGACCCGGATGGCGACGGCTATGCCTGTGAATGGGATCCAAGCCCCTTCCGCAAGGCTGCACGGAACTGATCTCTTGGCATCGCGCCTGCAGATCTCCCAATGCCCCTCCCCGAATTTCGGCCCGCGCCGCGATGAGACGCGCCCGGAGCTGATTGTGATCCACTACACCGCGATGGCGAGCACACAGGCCGCCATAGACTGGCTGTGCAATCCAGAGGCGGAAGTGTCGGCGCATTACGTGATCTCTCCCCAAGGGGATGTGACCCAGCTGGTGGCAGAAGAGATGCGCGCCTGGCACGCCGGAGCCGGACAATGGCGGGGGCAGGGGGATGTGAACTCCCGCTCCATCGGGATTGAGCTCTCAAATCGCGGCGACCATCCGTTTGCCGCCCCCCAGATGGCCGCGCTGGAGGCGCTTCTTGGCGGGATCATGCAGCGCTGGGATATTGGCCCGGTGGGCGTCATTGGCCATTCCGATTTGGCACCGGGCCGCAAGATTGACCCAGGCCCGCGTTTTGACTGGCGCAGATTGGCGCGCCAGGGGCTGGCGGTCTGGCCGGATGATGCACCCGCAACGCAGGATTGGGCGGAAGGTGCGGCGTGTTTTGGCTATGATGTCGACAACGCGGCGAGCTTTGCCGCCTTCCGCGACCGGTTTCGCCCCTGGGCTTCCGGCCCCTGCGACGCCGAGGACGGCCGCATCGCCGCGCGGCTTGCCTCCGCAGAGCTGTCCTGACTTCATTCTGCCAAAAATACTCACTGCACAACATTTGCCCCGAATGCGCCACAATAGGGGGGCGATTGACCTCTCCGCAGCAACCCCCTACACCGCCCTTGCACAGAGGGCTGGATGGCCGCAGGGGCGCAAGCCCGTGAGGAAAGTCCGGACTCCACAAGGCAACGGTGCCGGGTAACGCCCGGCCGGGGCAACCCGAGGGAAAGCGCCACAGAGAACAGACTGCCCTGATCCGTCAGGGTTAAGGTGAAACGGTGGGGTAAGAGCCCACCGCGCGGCTGGCAACAGCAGCGGCACGGCAAGCCCCACCGGGAGCAATGCCAAATAGGGATCGCGCGTGGCGTCAGTCACAGGGGTGTCTTGCCCCGAGCAGATCCGGGTTGGCAGCTGGAGGTGTCTGGTAACAGGCATCCTAGATGAATGGTCATCAGCGCCGGGGCAACCTGGCGCGACAGAATCCGGCTTACAGGCCCTCTGTGCAAATATCTTAGCCGTCGTTGGATTGCCCCAGCGTTATGCAGGAAATCTGCTTGCAGCGCGCAGCCTTCACATGGCTAGAATACAAGAAAAACGGACCAAAGTTGGTATGAGTGTTATTGAGGAAATCGCCTTTCGGCAAAATCTGCGTCTGATTTTGTTGGCGGTGGGTGTGCTGGCCGCGCTGATCTACGGTGCATTTTACTGTTATCGGCCGCAAAGCCTTGCAAAATCCATTGTCAAAACCATCCCGCTGCTCGCCTGGGCCGGGGCTGTTGCAATCAGTTTCGGGGCCGGCACCATTGTGGTTGCGCTTGTGCTCTCGGCCATTGGCGATCTGGTGCTGTCACGGGATGGCGAGCGGCCGTTTCTCTGGGGGCTTGCCGCCTTTGGCTTGGTGCATGTGGCCTATACCGTGCATTTCTGGATGCTGGGGGGCAGTGCGATCACAGCGTCGCTGCTGTTTCCCGCGATCGTGGCCCTTGGCCTCTCCACCGAGATCTGGCTCAGCCCCTACACAGGCACGTTGCGCTGGATTGTGCGCGGCTATGTCGTGCTGATCTGCGCCATGGGTGTGGCCGCTCTTGGGCTCGACATGCGGGTCTGGGCGATGATCGGGGCAATGGGCTTTATCCTGTCAGACACCATTCTCGCGATGCAGCTTTTCCGGATGAAACCCAACACCGGTCTGCATCATCTCACCTCCGTCGCGGTCTGGGTGTTTTATGCGGTCGGACAGTTTCTCATCGTGGCCGGGGTCGGCTGGCAGACGCCGCTCTTTTAAATCCTGCAAATTCAGACTAACTGAGTCCCAACAGTTTCGGAGACCCACATGGCGTTTTTCTCAAAGCTCAAGGACAGGTTGTTCAAATCCTCTTCCAAACTGGAGGAGGGGCTGGAGGCGATTGTCGAAGATGGCGGTGAAGTGGAGGCAGAAGCCCCCGCAGAGTTCCACGCTGCGCAGGAGCCATCCCCTGCGGCACCGGCGGCGGTCAGTGTTCCCAGCCCTGAAACGCCTGCTGAAGCGCCAACACCCGTTTCACACCCCGCGCCAAGCCGGGCCCCAGCGCCCGCACCTGCGCCTGAGCCGCAAGCCGCACCTGCCCCCAAGCCCGGCCTGCTGTCGCGCCTGACCGGACAGGGCCGCAGCGCGCCTGTGGTGAAGCGTGAGCTTGACGATGACATGCTCGAGCAGCTTGAAGAGCTGCTGATCGCCTCTGACATGGGTGTGGACACCGCCTTGCGCGTCACGGCCAACATCGCCGAAGGCCGCATGGGGCGAAAGGTTTCCACGGCGGAGATCAAAGGCCTTCTGGCGGGCGAAGTGTCTCGCATCATGGAAACCGTGGCCCGTCCGATGCCGCTTTATCCGTCAAAGCCACAGGTTGTGCTGGTCGTGGGCGTCAACGGTTCCGGCAAAACCACCACCATCGGCAAGCTCGCCAGCCAGTTCCGCGCGGCAGGCAAATCCGTGGTGATCGCAGCGGGCGACACCTTCCGCGCCGCCGCCGTCGAGCAGCTCCAGGTCTGGGGCGAACGCGCCGGTGTGCCAGTGCTGACCGCGCCGGAAGGTTCTGATCCTGCAAGCCTCGCCTTTGATGCCATGACCAAAGCGGAGGCCGAAGGAGCCGATCTTCTGATGATCGACACCGCAGGCCGTCTGCAGAACCGTCAGGATCTGATGGAAGAACTCGCCAAGATCGTGCGTGTGATCCGCAAGAAGGACCCGGATGCGCCCCACAACACGCTGCTGGTGTTGGACGCCACAACCGGTCAGAACGCGATCAGCCAGGTGGAGACCTTCCAGAAGCTTGCAGACGTCAGCGGCCTTGTGATGACCAAACTGGATGGCACCGCCAAAGGTGGCATTCTGGTCTCGCTGGCAGATAAATTCGGCCTGCCGATCCACGCCATTGGCGTGGGGGAGCAGATTGATGATCTGCAACCCTTTGATCCGGAAGAGTTTGCCACGGCCCTGATCGGCGTGGAGCAGAGCTGATCTTCCTCTTGCCTGAAATATCCTCCGGGGGTCCGGGGGTGGAAAACCCCCGGCTCTTGCACGCGGCGGATGACATCAAATGAGCGCATGGCTTGTGTCGCTCGCCGGGACCGAGGCGGGACAGCAGCTTGCGCTGATCCTGGCTGTGTCCGCCGCCTTCCTGCACGCGGTTTTTGGCGCGCTTCAGAAGGGGCGGCATGATCCCTGGCTGACACGCGGCGCAATTGATTTCAGCTATGGCGCCATGGCGCTGCCGTTTGCGCTTTTTGTGGTGCCTTGGCCGGAGCCGCATATGTGGCCGATCTTTGCCGGGGCCTTCGTGATCCACACCGGCTACAAGCTGTTGCAGGGCTGGGCCTACACCAAAGGCGCCTTCACCGTGGTCTATCCGGTGGTGCGCGGCACGGGGCCGTTTTTCACGGTGATTGGCGCCTATCTGATCTTTAGCGAAACCTTCAGCGCGGTTCAGTGGCTAGGCGTGGCCGTCCTGATGTCGGGCATTCTGGGGCTGGCGGTCTATAACATGGTTTTTATGACCGAGGGGCGGGACACGCTGGTCTCTGCCATGGTGATCGCTGTCTTCACCGGATTGTTTGTGGCGCTTTACACCACTTATGACGCCTATGGCATTCGCGCGACTGCAGACCCATTTACCTTTCTGGCGTGGTTCTTTTTCATCGATGGTCTGGTGTTTCCGGTCATAGCCGCGCGGCGCTGGCGGCGAATGGAAAACCCGCCCACCCTGGGCCCGCTCATGACGCGGGGCTTCTTCGGTGGGCTGGTGGCCTTTGCAAGCTTTGGCTCGGTGATGCTGGCCACGCGGCTCGATAAGGTTGGCGAGGCCGCCGTACTACGGGAGACCTCGCCTGTGTTTGCGGCGCTGATTGGCTGGCTGGTGCTGAAAGAGACCGTTGGCCCGCGCCGGATTGCCCTGATGGCATTGATTGCGGCCGGGGCTGTGATAGTGGAAATGGGCGGATAGGACGCCTGAGGAGAGGAAACGCGCGATGGCAGAGAAGAAGATCAATCCGGTTTTGAAGATGGTGCTGGAGATGGGCCCGATCGTGGCCTTCTTTGTGGCCTATCTGCGGATGCGCGATCAGACCTTTACCGTTGGCGGCACCAACTATGACGGCTTCATTCTGGCCACCGCCGGCTTTATCCCACTCCTGACCCTGACAACCGTGATCCTCTGGCGATTGACCGGCAAGATCAGCAAGATGCAAATCGCCACGCTTGTGCTGGTTGTGGTGTTTGGCGGCCTGTCGGTCTGGCTCAATGACGAGCGCTTCTTCAAGATCAAGCCAACCATGATCTACCTGTTGTTTGGCGGCATTCTTGGCTTTGGGCTGCTGCGCGGGCAGAGCTACCTGAAGGTGGTCATGGAGGAGATGATGCCGCTCAAAGAAGAAGGCTGGATGCTGCTGACCAAGCGGCTGACCTATTTCTTCTTTGGTCTTGCCGCACTCAACGAGATCATCTGGCGCACCCAAACCACCGACACATGGGTCTATTTCAAGACCTTCGGCCTGACGGCGGCGGTGTTTGTCTTCTTCATGACGCAGGGCAAGATCTTTCAGGACTACGCCATTGAAGAAGACACCAAAGAAACCTGATCCGGCTTAGGCCTCCGTCCCAAACAGGTCGGCCTGCACCCAGGTGTCAGAGCGGTCTGCGCGCAAATCTGCGTGCAGGGCGCGGCCCCGGCGCAGCGCAGGACGGTCCCACAGGGTTTTGAGCCATCGCGCCATATGGGGTTTGTCCTCAAGGGTTTGTTCCTGCCCTTCCCAGAGCGAGGCCCAGCTCCAGATCGCCATATCCGCAATCGAATAGAAATCTCCGGCGACATATTCATGCTCCGCCAGACGCCGGTCGAGGACGCCATAAAGCCGCGCCGCCTCGGAGCGGTAGCGATCCTTGGCATAGGCAATGTCCTCAGGCGCGTATTTGAGGAAGTGGTGGGTCTGTCCGGCCATGGGGCCAAGGCCGCCCATCTGCCACATCAGCCATTCTTCCACCGCGATCCGGTCGCGCTCGCTCTGTCCCATGAACTGGCCGGTTTTTCGGGCGAGATAGGTCAGGATCGCGCCGCTTTCAAACACGGAAACGGGTTTGCCATCCGGGCCGTCCGGGTCGACAATCGCGGGCATCCGGTTGTTGGGCGCGATGCTCAGGAAATCGGGCGCAAACTGATCGCCTTTGCCGATGTTGATCAGATGGGTCGCATAGGGCAGCCCCATCTCCTCCAGCGCGATGGAGATTTTCCAGCCGTTTGGCGTGGGCCAGTAGTAAAGATCAATCGGGTCAGATGACATGGGCGCTCCTCCTGAGATGTGCGCCATGATGCCGGTTTCGCGCGGTGCCGCAAGAGGGGGTGCTGAGACAGCCTTTTGAGGCGGCAGGGAGTAAAGCAAATGTGACCGCAGCGCTGCAGCCTTGACCTTTATAGAGCTGAGGCGTAAAGCGCGGGCGTGGCGATTTGTTACCGGATTGCGGGCCACGTAAAACATGCCGCTAAAGAGGTCAGGATGAAGGAGCCCCCTTCCGCTTGGCCGGAACGGGGCTTTTTATTTGGGCCAGCCAGAGACGGCCCGGGAGATGATGACATGAGCGATTGGAACAAACGCACGAAGCTTGTGCACGGCGGCACGCGGCGCAGCCAGTATAACGAGGTGAGCGAGGCGATCTTCCTCACCCAGGGGTTTGTCTACGAGACCGCAGAGCAGGCCGAGGCGCGCTTTATCGAAACCGGACCGGATGAGTTTATCTATGCGCGCTATGGCAACCCGACGGTTGCGATGTTTGAAGAGCGTATTGCCACGCTGGAAGGGGCAGAGGACGCCTTTGCCACCGCAAGCGGCATGGCGGCTGTCAGCGGCGCGCTGACCTCGATGCTGCAGGCCGGTGACCACGTGGTCTCCGCCAAGGCGCTGTTTGGCTCCTGCCTATATATTTTGGAAAACATCCTCACCCGCTACGGCGTTGAGGTGACCTTTGTGGATGGCACTGATCTCGCGGCTTGGAAGGCGGCGATGCGACCCAACACCAAAGCGGTGTTCTTTGAAAGCATGTCCAACCCGACGCTTGAGGTGATCAACGTCACCGCCGTAGCGCAGATCGCCCATGAGGTTGGCGCGTTGGTTGTGGTGGACAATGTGTTCTCCACACCTGTCTTCAGTCGCGCGATCGAGCAGGGTGCTGATGTGGTGATTTACTCCGCCACCAAACATATCGACGGTCAGGGCCGCGCTCTGGGCGGTGTGGTGCTTGGCACGAAAGACTTCATCCGCGGCACGCTTGAGCCCTACATGAAGCACACCGGCGGCAGCATGAGCCCGTTCAATGCCTGGGTCATGCTCAAGGGTCTGGAAACCATTGATCTGCGGGTGCGGGCACAGGCGGAAAGCGCGCTGGCCATTGCCGAAGCGCTGCAGGATCATCCGGCGCTGGCACGCACCATCTACCCGGGTCTGGCAAGCCACGCGCAGGCGGCTCTGGTGCAGAAGCAGCTGGATGGCAAAGGCGGCACTGTGCTGTCCATCGACCTTAAAGGCGGGCGCGAGGCGGCATTCAAATTCCTCAACGCGCTGGAAATTGCGGTGATCTCCAACAATCTCGGCGATGCAAAATCCATTGCCACCCATCCGGCCACCACAACGCACCAGCGTCTGTCGGATGCGCAGAAAGACGAGCTTGGCATCACGCCGGGTCTGGTGCGCTTCTCGGTTGGTCTGGAAGACACGCAGGACTTGATTGTTGATATTTCCCGCGCACTTGAAGCGGCCCAAAGCTGAGCCCATGTAATCGTAATGCAGGAGCGGCGCTTGTGGCAGACACTCGGGCGCCGCTCTTTTCTTTGGGGCGCGAAGTATGAACCAAGATGCCGT
Organism: Shimia sp. R9_3; assembly: GCF_017743755.1. NCBI lineage: Bacteria > Pseudomonadati > Pseudomonadota > Alphaproteobacteria > Rhodobacterales > Roseobacteraceae > Shimia > Shimia sp. R9_3. The sequence goes on from NZ_JAGHRP010000003.1 coordinate 321,964, forward strand.
TTTACGCGTATTGGAATTCGAAATTAGCTATTTTTTCCCTGACGGACTAAGGTAGTCAGGGTCAGGACGCAAAGGGTGCTTGGTCATGAACATTCAGTCTCCCAAGAATGACGGGAAAGTGACGCTGGAAGAAGCCGAAGACGCGCTCGCGCGGCTGCGCTCATGGGCCCAGACCGCCTCGGTGACCGAAATCGCAGAGCTTGACCCTGCTATTTCCCGCCTGTTGCCCGATCAGCCTCTGGTCAATTACCCGTCGCTCTCACGCGAGTATCCGCATGATTTTGAAGCGACACCGGACTATCGCGCCACCCTGCCGGATCTGCAGAACGGCCCTTCCAGCCTGATCAAAGGTGAGAAGCAGCAGATCCAGCACGTCGGGATTTCCAATTTCCGTCTGCCGATCCGGTTTCACACCCGCGACAATGGCGACATCTCGCTGGAAACCAGCGTTACCGGCACGGTGAGCCTTGAGGCCGACAAAAAGGGCATCAACATGTCCCGGATCATGCGCTCGTTTTACAAACACGCCGAAAAAACCTTCAGCTTTTCCGTGATGGAGGCCGCGCTGGCGGATTACATCACCGATCTGGAGAGTTTTGACGCCCGCCTGCAGATGCGGTTTTCCTATCCGATGAAGATCGAGTCCCTGCGCTCGGGCCTTTCGGGGTATCAGTATTACGACATTGCGCTGGAGAAGGTGCAGAATGGTGGCACGATGCATAAGATCATGCATCTGGACTACGTCTATTCCTCAACCTGCCCCTGCTCTCTGGAGCTGAGCGAGCACGCACGCATGTCCCGTGGTCAGCTTGCCACCCCGCATTCGCAACGCTCCGTGGCGCGGATCTCTGTGGAAGTGGTGGATCAGCCCAAACTCTGGTTCGAGGATCTGATTGATCTGGCCCGCGCCGCGGTTCCGACAGAGACGCAGGTGATGGTGAAGCGCGAGGACGAACAGGCCTTTGCCGAGCTCAACGCCGCAAACCCAATCTTTGTGGAAGACGCCGCGCGCCTGTTCTGTGAGCAGCTGAAGGCCGATCCGCGCATCGGAGATTTCCGAGTGATCGCCAGCCATCAGGAAAGCCTGCACAGCCACGATGCGGTGTCGGTGCTGACGGACGGGCCGCTCTTTGCCGCTGAAAGCCTTGATCCCAAGCTGTTCACCACGTTGTTCCACGTGGGCTGACAAAACCACCTAGCTTGATCGCCGGCTTAAAAGGGCGGCGCATAGACCATTTCTGCAAAACGCAAACCGCTCTAGTTGCTTGACAGCGGCTTTGGCAAACGCCAACGCTGCGCCCATGCTAGACTTGCGACCTGTTGGATATGTCATCGGCCTGCTGGTGGCCATTTTGGGGGCGACCATGTTCGTGCCCATGGCGGTGGACCTGATTGACGGCACCCGCCATTGGGAAGCCTTTTTTGTCAGTGCTGTTGTGACCTGTCTGACGGGCGTGCTGGTGTCGCTGTCCTGTCACAACGGGCGCGGCAACGGGCTGACCCTGCAACAGACCTTCCTACTGACCACCGGTGTCTGGCTGGCCCTGCCGCTGTTTGGCGCGCTGCCTTTCATGTTTGGCGCAACAGAGGCGCGTGTGGTGGATGCGGTCTTTGAATCGATGAGCGGGCTGACCACGACCGGTGCCACCGTGTTTTCCGGCCTTGAAGAGCTGCCACGCGGCATGCTGCTGTGGCGCGGCTTGCTGCAATGGCTTGGTGGCATCGGCATCATTGTGGTCGCCATGGTCTTTCTGCCCGAGCTGCGGGTCGGCGGGATGCAGATCTTCCGCTCCGAAGGCTTTGACACCATGGGCAAGATCCTGCCCCGTGCCACAGCTATTTCGGGCCAGATCTCAACCATTTACGCGGGACTGACCTTTGCCTGCATGCTGGCCTACATCGTCATGGGCATGGCGCCCTTTGATGCTTTGGTGCACGCGCTGACCACGATTTCCACGGGTGGTTTTTCCACCTATGACGCGTCCTTTGGGGCGTTTTCCGGCCCGCTGGAATATGTCGCCACGCTGTTCATGATCCTCTCCGCCCTGCCGTTTGTGCGCTATGTGCAAATGGTCAACGGCAACACCACGCCGCTGTTCAAAGACAGTCAGGTGCGTCTCTTTCTGCTGACCATTGCCATTCTGGTGGCGATGTTCACGCTGATCCTGACCACCTTCTTCCCCCACAGCTGGGAACAGGCCTTCCGCGAGGCGCTCTTTAACATCACCTCGATCATCTCTGGCACCGGCTATGCCAGTGTCGATTACATGAACTGGGGCTCTTTCCTCGTCGCCATGTTCTTCTTTATCGGGCTGATCGGCGGCTGCGCGGGCTCCACCGCCTGTTCGGTGAAGATCTTCCGCTATCAGCTGCTCTTCTCTGCGATCCGTGTTCAGCTGCGCCGCATTCAGCACCCCTCCGGTGTCTTCATCCTGCGCTATCAGGGCCGCAAGGTGGATGAAGAGGCGCTGAACTCGGTGATGACCTTCTTTGTCTTCTTCACCGTGAGCCTTGGCGCGCTGGCTGTGCTCCTGAGCATGACCGGGCTTGATTTTGTCACCTCGCTCTCCGGCGCGGCCTCCGCGATCGCCAATATCGGGCCGGGGCTTGGCGACATCATCGGCCCTGCGGGCAATTTCTCATCTCTCAATGACACGGCCAAATGGCTTCTGTCGGCTGGTATGTTGCTGGGCCGGCTGGAGCTGCTGGCGGTGTTTGTTCTCTTTACAGTTCAATTCTGGAGGGCCTGATGGCAACGACTGGGCAGGAGATGCGCCCCTTGGGAGCGCAGATTTCGCACATGTTGAAAGCGCGTGGCGTGGATGTGATTTTTGGCATCCCCGGCGTGCACAATGTGGAGATGTACCGCGGCATTGAGGAGGCGGGCATCACCCATGTGCTGGCGCGCCATGAGCAGGGCGCGGGCTTTATGGCTGACGGCTATGCCCGTGCGAGCGGCAAGCCGGGGGTGGCCTATGTGATCACCGGTCCGGGGCTTTGCAATATTCTGACCCCCCTAGGGCAGGCCTATTCCGACAGCGTGTCGGTGCTGACTCTGTCCAGCTGTCTGGACGAACACGTCGGCCATCGCGGGCAGCTTCACCAGATGCGCGATCAGCGCGGGGCAGCTGCCACCGTGTGTGACTGGTCTGAAGAGGCGCGCACAGCCCGCGCCGCCTATGATCTGATCGACCGTGCCTTTGTGGAGTTTGAGGGCAAACGGCAGCGCCCCAAACACATTCAGGTGCCCATTGGTCTTCTTGGCAGCATGGCGGTTGAGGCGAGCGTGCATGCCCCCGGTGCCGCCAGCGCAGTGTCCAGCATTTCTGGCGTGCCAAATCTGGCAGGTTTGGAGGATAAGCTCGCAGCTGCACGAAAACCGCTCTTTGTCTTTGGCGGCGGATTGGTGGCGCACGGGCAGCATGCGCGCAACGCCACGGTGGATGCCGCCGTGCGCGAGCTGCTGCGACGCAGCGGAGCAGCGGCGTTCATGACCTACGCGGGCTGTGGCCTGCTGTCTGCGGATGAGCCTCTGAGCTTTGGCACCTATCTCGGTCGCGGCGAAAGCGAGCGCATCATTGGTGGTGCGGATCTGGTGATCGCCATTGGAACGGAACTATCTGAATGTGACCTGTGGCGCGATACATTGGGCCATCAGGGCAGTTTGGTGCGCGTTGATATCGACCCAGAAGTCTTGGCCGACCGCCACCGCGCTGACATCACCTTCCAATGTGACGGCAAACAATTTGTCGAGGCCTTGTTGAGCACTCTCCCGGAGGCAACCGCAACGCCCAAATGGGATGTCGCAGAGATCGCCAAAACCAAGGCCCGCTTCCGCGCTGAAACGGATGCGGAGCGTCCCGGAATTGCAGAGATCTGCGATGCGCTTGGCGATGTGATGCCGGATGAGGCGATGATCTATTCGGATATGACACAGTTTGCCTATGTCGCCAAAGAGGTTTGGGACATGCCTTGCTCTGGGTATTGGCATCACCCCACCGGCTTTGGGACGCTGGGTTATGCTCTGCCTGCCTCCATTGGTGGCGCAATGGCGCGTCCTGGCAAACCCACGGTCTGCATCGCGGGTGACTATGGCTTTCAGTACACCGTGCAGGAACTTGGCGCCGCCGTGGAGATGAAGCTGCCGATCCCGATCCTTCTGTGGGACAACCACAAGCTCAAAGAGATCGAAGACAGTATGGTCGAAAGCCAGATCGCCCCGAATGCGGTGATCGCGCACAATCCGAATTTCTGTCAGCTCGCGGAAAGCTATGGCTGTCTGGCGCAGGAACCCGCTTCGCTCAAAGAGCTCCAGCAGGCTCTGACCAAGGCGTTTGAAGCAGATCGTCCAACCCTGATCCGCATGACATCCGCATTGTCCGCCCGCTAAGAGGAGCGAATTTAAACAAAAAAGGCGGCTCCATTTGGGGCCGCCTTTTGCATGTGAGGGGGAGAGGTCTTACCAGCAGCTGACCAGCACGGTCATGTCGCTGGCGCGTTTGCTGAGATCCTCAGGCGCGAGGCTTTGGGCGCTGCTTGCCAGACCCGCGCTGATGCCTTCTTGGGCCAGCAAGGCGCGCAGCGCGTCAGAGTTGACGGCAAAGTTCACGTCGCTTGGCAGCTGCTGGGCGCTCTGGGCATCCCGTGGCAGCAGCATGCCAAAAACCGCGCCGCCTGCGTCAAACACCGGGCCGCCCCAGTCGCCGGGCTCGATCTCAAGCGCCAGCCGTGCCAGCTCGCGCTCACCGCGCAGGCCTTTCACGTCCGCCAGTTTGCCAAAGGTCACGGTGGGGGCTCCCAGCGCGCCTTCAAAGGAGTAGCCGGCCACGGCCACATCCGATTGGATGCGCGGCGCGCCGTCGCGCAATGCGGCCACATCAATCGGCGCGAGCGGGCTTACGGGGGCGAGAATGGCAACGCCAAGCGCCTCATCCAGCACGGCGACCTTGGCGTCGTAATCTTCCTCGATGGTGATCTTGGAACAGCTCTGCACCGCCTCCGCAGTGGTCAGCACATGGCCGTTGCGGTCAATAAAGAAGCCGGAGCGCGATTGCTTGGGTTTGCGGATCTGAAGCCCCGCCAGCAGATCAATGTCCTGCGCCGCGCTGTCGCCCGCTGCCGGATCCAGAGTGCCGCCAAGACGGGTGAAGCTTGCGCGCATCTCGCCAAGAATACGTTTGCGGCGCTCTTCATCGCCATTGGGCCAGACCAGCGTGAAGCCTTTGACTTCGCCATCCTCCAGCGACACCTCTGTGTGGCTGATCACCTGACCGTTCTGACCGGTCAGCACGAAGCTGCTTTTCTTGCGCTCACGCGGGCCGTTCAGCGGCACAATTTCGAGCGTCTGCATGATGTCATAGAGGCCAAACAGCGTGTTCTGATCGCCTGCCTGACTGATCAGTAGCACCTTCGCAGGGCCATTTGCCGCCTCATATTGCACAAACGGGTATTCAGCACCTGTCTTGGACACGGCGCCCAGCGGCACCAGCATCTCAATACCCGCGTCCAGATCGCGCACCACCTGAAGGTCCATACCTTCCAGCACCGCGTAATATTGCTGGCGCAGCGTGTCGCGCTGACGCGTGGTCAGAACGCCGGTTGCGTCAAAGCCGTTGTCGGCCTGCCAATTCGCCATGGAGGCGCGGGTCCCGCGGCCAAAGGCCCCGTCAATTGCGGAATTGTAGTAACCGGCCCACTGCAGCCATTCCTGAAGGCGCATCTTTTCCGCGCGGGTCAGCTGGGCTTCGCTGGCGCGGGCTTGGCCCACGGTTTCATCCGGCAACTGCTGCACCACTGGCTGTGTTGGCTCAGGAGCGGCCTCAACCGGTTGCTCGGTGATCTCTACGCTGGCGCTCTGCTCAGGCTGCGCGCCCGGCGTGATGCTCTCCGGATTGGTCAGCAGATTGGCCCCCACAGGCCAGAACTGGCTGCGATAGTCGCGGGACAGGGCGATGTAGCTGTCAATCGGGATCAACCCTTCAGAGCGGTACACCCGCAGCACGTTCTCGGCGTCTTCCCGGCGGTATGGCCCCAGTGCCACCGCATACCAGCCGCCGCCAAGCGAGAATCCGTTTACGTCATCCATCCGTTGGGCATAGCCGCGAATATTGGCGCTGGCTTCGGTGAGGCTTGGGCGGGCTTCCAGCTGGACCCAGACGATGTCATCTTGAGAAGACTGTGCGAAGAGGGCGGAAACGCTGAAAATGAGCGCCGCAAACAGCGACAAAACAGTGCGCAACATAGTGGTCGTAGTCCCTAAAACTCGTGACGTTGGTAGTTCTCGGCCTGTTTAACAGGTTCTTGCACTCATGCACCTCTATTTTACGCCATGCTGCAATTGACCCCGCGAAGGGTTGCGCATAAGCAAGACCCGCGTTTGTAAGGGGCATAAAAATGGCACATAGCGACAGCAAACCTCGCAGCTTTCAGGAGATCATTCTGCGGCTTCAGAATTACTGGGCCGAAAAAGGCTGTGCCATCATGCAACCCTATGACATGGAAGTGGGCGCAGGCACGTTCCACCCGGCCACCACCTTGCGCTCTCTGGGCAGCAAAGCCTGGGCCGCAGCCTATGTGCAGCCCTCGCGCCGTCCGACCGACGGGCGCTATGGGGAGAACCCAAACCGCCTGCAGCACTACTACCAGTATCAGGTGCTGATCAAACCGAGCCCGCCCAACCTGCAGGAGCTTTACCTCGGCAGCCTTGAGGCCATCGGCATCGATATGGAGATGCACGACATCCGCTTTGTTGAGGATGACTGGGAAAGCCCGACCCTCGGCGCATGGGGCCTCGGCTGGGAAGTCTGGTGTGACGGGATGGAAGTCAGCCAGTTCACCTATTTCCAGCAGGTCGGAGGGCACGATTGCCATCCTGTGTCCGGTGAGCTGACCTATGGTCTGGAGCGTCTGGCCATGTATGTTTTGGGCGTCGATCATGTGATGGATATGCCTTTCAACAGCCCAGATGCGCCTATTGCGTTGAAGTATGGCGATGTTTTCAAGCAGACCGAGCAGGAATACAGCCGCTGGAACTTTGACGTGGCCAACACCGACGTGCTGCTCAAACAGTTTGAAGAGGCTGAGGCCGAGTGCGAGAAGATCCTCGCGCAGGAGCATATGGATCCCAAAACCGGCAAGCGCATCATCATGGCGCATCCGGCTTATGACCAGTGCATCAAGGCTTCCCACCTGTTCAATTTGCTGGACGCGCGCGGGGTGATTTCGGTCACCGAGCGTCAGGCCTATATCGGCCGCGTGCGCGCGCTGGCCAAGCAATGCGCGGATGCGTTTGTGCAGACAGAGGCAGGTGGCTACGCGGCGTGAGGCTTATGCTAGGCAAAGCCCGGCAACAGCACCTTCACGCCGTCCGCGACCATTTCAATCGCGATGGCGATCAAAATCAGCCCCATGAGGCGCGTCATGATGGTGCGCGCCGTGGCGCTCAGATGCTTGCCGATATTGCCTGCAAACAGGAACACCACCGCCAACAGCCCGACCACCAGCGCAACGCAGGCCGCATAGATCACCCAGCCGGTCGCGCCTTTGGCCTGATGGGCATAGAGAATCAGCGTGGTCATCGTGCCGGGGCCAACCAGCATGGGGAAGGTCATCGGATAAAACGCGATGCTCTCCACCGGCGCCTTGGCCACGGCGGCTTGCTCATGTTCGGTGCCGTGATGCGCGCTGCTGTTGTTGCCGTTCAGCATGTGAAAGCCGATCTGCAACAGCACCAGCCCACCCGCGACGCGAAACGCGTCCACCGAAATGCCAAAGAAATCGAGGATGGCGGAGCCCGCCACGGCCACAATCGCGCAGGCAATGCTGGTGTAGACCACCACCTGAAGCGCGGTTTTGCGCTGTGCGGGGGGCGCAAGCTCCTCCGTCAGGCTCAGGAAAATCGGCAGATTAACAAACGGGTTCATGACCGCAAAAAGGGCCCCGAACATGGCCACGGCAAAGCTATCGGGCATCTCAATCTCTTGGTAGGTTCAAATCAACTCAATCACTTGGCTTTGAATGTGCGCCGCGCAGCGGTTTCGCGCAACACAAGCCTGACGGAAATTCAGGGGGCAACCGCATGACGGGCAAATTGCTGGGAGGTGTGATCGTGCTGACAGCTTTGGTGGGCGGGATCGCCATGTATTGGCTGCAAATCTATGGCTACTACGACGAGGTGCGCGTGTCTGACCTCAAAGATGATGTGCAGCTCACCCTGCTGGTCAGCGAACAGCCGGAGCCCATTCTCTATGAGGACTTCAAGGCGATCGACAGCGAAAGCTCCCCGATCCGCTATCGCGCCTGTTTCACCACCACCATGAGCGCACCGCTGCTGACAGAAACCTACATGCTGTTGGAGAAGGCAGAGCCGCGCAATGCGCCGGGTTGGTTTGACTGTTTTGACGCCAAAGAGATCGGCGCGGCGCTGGAAAGTGGTGAGGCGCTCGCGTTTTTGGGTGAAAAAGAGGTGCAATACGGTATTGACCGCATCGTTGCCATTCTGCCCGATGGGCGTGGATTTGCCTGGAACGAAATCAACGCCTGTGGCGAAATCGCCTTTGACGGAAAACCTTTGCCGGATCACTGCCCGCCAAAACAGTAGGAGCACAGCCAAGTGCCTGAGATATTTGTCTTCCCCGAATTCATCACCTCGACACTTGGCTTTGCAGTTTACCTGCTGGGTGCGCGCCTGACGCGCGAAGCGGCCTTGCTGCGTGAATTCAACATTCCAGAGCCTGTCACCGGCGGGCTGATCGGCTCGACCTGCTTTGCGATTTATGCCGCGCTGTCAGGGCAATCGCTGCATTTTGAGGTCGCCGCGCGGGACTATCTTCTGGTGCTGTTCTTTGCGGGCATCGGCCTCAATGCGCGCCTGTCTGATCTTTTGGTGGGCGGGCGGGTGTTGCTTTTGCTGATGGTGCTGACGCTCGGCACGATCCTCATTCAGAATGTCGTCGGAATCGCAGGCGCGCAGCTCTTTGGTCTGCCCGCGCAGACCGGCGTGCTTTTTGGCTCGGCTTCGCTGATTGGCGGGCATGGCACGGCGATTGCCTGGTCGCCCAATGTGGCCGAAGTCACCGGCTTTGCCAGCGCCCCGGAACTGGGCGTGGCCATGGCTACCCTCGGGCTGATTGCCGCCTCACTGATTGGTGGCCCTGTCGCAAAATATCTGATCTCGCGCCACAATCTCTCGCCCAGCCGCCCAGATGATGGCGACGTGGTCGGCGTGGCTTATGAGGATGAGCGCGACGGTCTGGAAATCACCCATGTGAGCCTGATGCGGGTGATGCTGGCGCTGCATCTGGCGATTATTCTGGGTTACGCCATGCATGGCGTGCTGCAACAGCTGGGTCTGATGCTGCCATTGTTTGTGCCCTGTTTGATCAGCGGCATCATTCTGGCCAACCTGCGGCCCATTCTGGCACCCAAGATCCCTTCCGTTGCGCGCACGCCCAGCTTGGCCATTGTCTCTGAATTTGCGCTTGGCACCTTTCTGGCGATCTCGCTGATGACCATGGATTTCTCCACCCTGAGCGAGGCGGGCTGGGCGATCGTGGTCACCCTTGTGGTGCAGACCGTGGCCACCATCGCGCTGGTGATTGTGATCCTGTTCTATGCCCTTGGGCGCAACTACACGGCGGCGGTACTGGCCGCAGGCTTTGCCGGCTTCTCACTGGGCGCAACCCCCACCGCCATCGCCAATATGACCGCCGTGACCAAGAGATATGGCCCGGCCCCCATCGCTTTTGTCGTTTTGCCCTTGGTTTCGGCGTTTTTCGTCGATATTGCCAACGCGGTAGTTATTCAGACCATCGTGAACTTCTAAGGATCCGTCATGCCTGATCTCTTGATCGAACTCTTTTCTGAGGAAATCCCCGCCCGCATGCAGGCGCGGGCCGCTGAAGACCTGAAAAAGAAAGTGACGGATGGTCTGGTCGAGGCCGGTTTGACCTATGCCCACGCACGCGCCTACTCCACGCCGCGCCGTCTGACACTGGCGCTCGAAGGCCTGCTGGCCGAAAGCCCGACCGTCAATGAAGAGCGCAAGGGCCCCAAAGTTGGCGCGCCTGACAAGGCCATCGAAGGCTTCTTGCGCGGCGCAGGTGTGGCGCGCGAAGATCTGGAAGAGCGCGAGACCCCGAAAGGCGCGGTCTACTTTGCCACCATCACCAAGCCGGGCCGTCCAGCGGCAGAGATCGTGGCTGAGGTGCTCGAAGACACCATTCGCAATTTCCCCTGGCCCAAATCCATGCGCTGGGGTGCAGGCAGCCTGCGTTGGGTGCGCCCGCTGCATTCGATCCTGTGCATTCTGTCCGCAGAGGACGGCCACAGCATTGTGCCGCTCGACATCGACGGGATCATCTCTGGCGACACCACCGAAGGCCACCGCTTCATGGGCGAGGGCCGCTTTGCCGTGACCAGCTTCGAGGACTATGAGGTCAAGCTCAAGCGCAGCAAAGTGGTTCTGAACGCCGAAGAACGCGCCGAAACCATCTGGAACGACGCCACCAACATGGCCTTTGCCCAAGGTCTCGAAGTGGTGGAAGACAAAGGCCTTCTGGCCGAAGTCGCCGGTCTGGTTGAATGGCCGGTGGTTCTGATGGGCGACATCGCAGAGGATTTCCTCGGCCTGCCACCTGAGGTGTTGCAAACCTCGATGAAAGAGCACCAGAAGTTCTTCTCCGTGAAGAACCCGAAAACCGGCCGCATCGAGAAATTTGTGACCGTTGCCAACCGCGAAACCAAAGACGACGGCGCCACCATTCTGGCGGGCAACCAGAAGGTGCTGTTTGCGCGTCTGAGCGATGCGAAATTCTTCTGGGAAAACGACGTGCGCACGGTGCAGGATCAGGGCTTTGAGCCTTGGGTTGAGAAGCTCGAAAACGTAACCTTCCACGCCCAGATCGGCAGCCAGGGCGCGCGCGTGATGCGGATTGCCGATCTCGCGACCACGCTGGCCCCATCGGTGAACGCAGATCCGATGCTGGCTCAGATGGCCGCGCAGGCCTGTAAAGCCGACCTGAGCTCGGAAATGGTCTATGAGTTCCCCGAACTTCAGGGCCTGATGGGGCGCTACTACGCGCAGGCGGCCGAGCTGCCTGCGGAAGTTGGTCAGGCCAGCGAAGAGCATTACTCCCCGCTGGGCCCATCCGATGACGTGCCAACCGCCCCTGTGTCTGTGGCTGTGGCCATGGCGGATAAGCTCGACACGCTGTCAGGTTTCTGGGCGATTGATGAAAAGCCAACCGGCTCCAAAGACCCGTTTGCCCTGCGCCGCGCGGCCTTGGGTGTGATCCGTCTGGTTCTGGAGAACGGTCTGCGCATCAACCTGCTGGACATCACCCTGACCGCTGTTGCGGCGCTGCTGAAAGTGGAAGAGTGGGAAGCGGCGGCCAAGGCGGCTGAGGGTGAAGAAGCCAAGCACATGGAAATGCACGCCGCTCAGGCGCGTGGCATTGCCAATGCTGCGCCTCAGGATCTGCTCACCTTCTTCCATGACCGTCTCAAAGTCTATCTGCGCGATCAGGGCATCCGCCATGATGTGATCGACGCCTGCATCGCGATGCCCGGCAACGATGATCTGGCGCTTTTGGTGGCCCGCGCCCGCGCGCTGCAGGATTTTATGTCCACCGAGGATGGCGAGAACCTGCTGCAGGGCTTTAAGCGCGCCAACAACATTCTGAGCCAGGCCGAAGAGAAAGACGGCGTCGAGTATTCCTTTGGCGCAGATGTGAAATTTGCCGAGGACGAGAGCGAGAAAGCCCTCTTTGCCGCGCTTGATGGGGCAGAAGGGGCGATCTCTTCGGCCATCGAGACCGAAGATTTCGCGTCAGCCATGTCAAACATGGCCTCCCTGCGCGCGCCGATTGATGCGTTTTTTGAGGCGGTTCAGGTCAACAGCGACAACGAAGTTGTGCGCCGCAATCGCCTCAACCTGCTGTCGCGCATCCGCACAATTTGTCTGCAGGCCGCAGATCTGACACGTGTGGAAGGCTAAGGCGTAGTTCTACGTGCGAGGCAGCTAAGACTTGCCTCGCGCCCCATGCGGTTTATGCTGCGACGCGCAATGAATAGGTGCCGCAGTGCAGCAGAATGACCCGCATATCACCCTGATCACCCCCACAGCGCCCATGGCGCCTGCAACCCATGGCGGGCGGGCCAAATGTCTGCAACGTCTGGCGCGGCTTGATCTGCCGGTGCCGACAACCGTCGCGCTGTCCTTTGATGCGGTGCATGGGCTTGCGGCGGGCGAACAGCCCGATATGGCGCAGGTGCTTGCGCCGTTTGAAGATGGGCAGCTGTTGTGCGTCCGCCCAAGTTCCGAAGACCCCGATTGGGGCGGCCCCGGTGCGATCCTGAACATCGGCATGAACGATGAACAGCTTGCCTCTTTGAGCGAGACCATCGGCGCGGAAGCAGCAGCCAAACTCTATCTGAAATTCATTCAGTCTTACTCCACCCATGTGGCGCGGCTGGATCCCGACATCTTTGATGATCTGGACAATTCCGACCCCGACGCGGTCGCGGATTTTCTCGAAGCTTATGAGGATGAGGCCGAAGAGCCTTTCCCGCAGGACCGCAGCGCACAGCTGATCGGGGTGTTGCGCTCCATGGCGCGTGCCTGGGAAGGCACCACCGCGCGGCTCTTGCGTCAGGCCAAAGGCGCGCCTGCGGATGCGGGGCTTGGTCTTGTGATTCAGGCGATGGCGCTGGGTGTTGGCCATGGCGAAAGCGGCAGCGGCGTGCTTCAGCTGGTGAACAGCGACACAGGTCTGCCGCAGATCACCGGGCGCTACATGAGCCAGAGCCAGGGCCGGGACGCGATGAAATCCGGGGCAGGGGCGCTGTTTCTGCAAAAGGATGCGCGCGGTGCCTCCCTTGAGGAAAAGGTGCCGGACGCCTTTGCGCTGCTGACCGAATATGCCGGGCTGATGCGGGCCCGCCTGCGCGAAGAGATGCAGATCGAATTCACGCTGGAAAACGGCGAGATTCACATTCTGGACGGTGTGCGCGTACAGCGCAGCGCCCGCGCGGCGGTGCGGATTGCCGTGTCGCTGGCAGAAGATAAGATCATCACGCGCGAAGAGGCGGTGATGCGGATCGAGCCGCGCGCGCTCAATGAACTCCTGCACCGTCAGGTCGACAGCGAAGCAGAGCGGGATGTGATCGGCAGCGGCATTGCCGCCAGCCCCGGCGCGGCAACCGGCCGGATCGTGTTCACCGCGGCAGAGGCGCAGGCCTGCGCGGCGCGCGGCGAGGCCTGTGTTCTGGTGCGCCGGGAGACAAACCCCGAAGACATTCGCGGCATGCACGCCGCCAGCGCCGCCTTGACCGAACGCGGCGGCATGACCAGCCACGCGGCGGTGATCGGGCGCGGTCTTGGTCTTCCTTGTGTGGTTGGGGCCACCTCCATGCGGTTTCAGATTCGCAAAAAGCGGATCATCGCAACCGATGGCCGGATTTTCCGCGAAGGTGATGTGATCACCGTGGATGGCACCACCGGCAACATTCTCGCCGGTGAACCCAAAATGATGGAAGCCGCGCTGGATGATGCCTTCCAAACCCTGATGAGCTGGGCTGATCTCAGCCGAGACATCGGCGTGCGCGCCAACGCGGACACCCCGGCAGACGCCACAACCGCGCTGATGTTTGAGGCTGAAGGCATTGGCCTTTGCCGCACCGAACATATGTTCTTTGAGGCGGATCAGCTGATCGCGATGCGCGAGGTGATCTTTGCCAATGCCTCAGCGGATCGCGCCGTGGCCCTGCAGGCCCTGCTGCCGATGCAGCGGGAGATGTTTGTCGAGCTGTTCAACATCATGGGCAACCGTCCGGTCTGCATCCGCCTGTTTGACCCGCCACTGCATGAATTCCTGCCCACCGACCGCGCTGGCCTGCGCGATCTGGCCGAATCGCTCAACCTGCCGCTGTCTGATGTGACACGCCGTGTGGAGGCGCTGGGGGAATATAACCCGATGCTGGGCATGCGCGGTGTGCGCCTTGGCATCACGGTGCCGGAAATTCTCGATATGCAGGCGCGCGCGATTTTTGAGGCCACCTTGGATGCCTGTGGCGACAACGAGCCTTTTGTGCCGGAAATCATGATTCCGCTGGTCTCGGCCAAGCGTGAAGTGGAGCTGGTGAAAACCCGCATTGATGCGGTGGCCGCCGCGGTGCGCACCGAGCGCGCGCGCGATTTCGACTACCGCCTTGGCGTGATGGTGGAGACCCCGCGCGCCGCACTGCGGGCCGAGGATATTGCGCAGCATTGCAACTTTTTCAGCTTCGGCACCAACGATCTCACACAGATGACTTACGGCTTGTCACGCGACGACGCCGGGCGCTTCATGAGCCCCTATGTGCAGCAGGGCGTTTTTCCCGAAGATCCGTTCCACACTTTGGATCAGGAAGGCGTGGGCGAATTGCTGCGATTGGGGGCCGAGCGCGGCCGCCGTGCGCAGCCTGATCTGACGCTTTCTGTATGCGGTGAACATGGCGGCAGCCCCGAATCGATTGCCTTTTGTCGGCAGATTGGGCTTGATTACGTGTCCTGCTCCCCGTTTCGGGTGCCCGTGGCGCGACTGGCGGCTGCCCAGCTGGCGATTAAAGATAAGCTCCAGTAAAATTACACTTTTTTCACACACTCTCTTTAGGAGCCTGCGCAGTGTTTTGGCTGTGACAAGCCTGTGAGTGGACGTTTCGTTTATTTTTCGTTAACAACACCCCCGTTTTAAAGCTGCCGGGGTCATAAACCCCATAAAACGAGGTCATCATGCGCTACTTGATTGCATCCTTTTTGGCTGCGGCCCTGACTGTGGGCAACAGCTACGCGGAGACGACACCAGCGACCGAATCTGCCTCCACCAAACCACGACAATTGGTACTTTTTGATGGCAAGACTTTGCGCGATATTTTCGCGCCGAAAAAGCCTAAGCCAACCGAAATCAGCTACAGCCGCGCGTTTATCGACAGTCTGCCAAAGGTGAACGATGAGAAACGCACAGCGGAATGGCAATGCATGGCCGAGGCGCTCTATTTTGAGGCGCGCGGTGAAAGCGTCAAAGGCCAGTTCGCTGTGGCCGAAGTTATCCTCAATCGCGCCGAACACTCGGCCTTCCCCGGAAGCGTCTGTGGCGTGATCAATCAGGGCACTGCGAGCGGTCGCAAATATCAGTGCCAGTTCACCTACAACTGCGATGGTCTATCCGATAAAATCCGCGAACACGGCGCCTATGAGCGGGTTGGCAAAGTGGCCGACCTTCTGCTTGCCGGCGCGCCTGCGGAGCTCACGGCTGGGGCGACCCACTATCACACCAAGGCGGTGAACCCGCGCTGGTCGCGTGTCTATGAGCGTACCACAACCATTGGTGTTCATCACTTCTACCGGATGCCCACACGGTTGTCTCAGAACTGACGCTTCTTTCGGTTTCGCGATTTGATGTGCCGCGTTTGCCCTATGGCCGCGCGGCACATGGCCTGATAAAGGCCGCACCACCGCCGGGTGGCGGGATCGAAACAACAGCGCGTGGAAGAGAGATCATGAGCAACGAAATCCGATTGGCGTTTGCCCATCCTTCTGAGCGTGCCGAGGCCACCTCGTCAGATGATCCGCTCGATCGCATCTCCCTGCGCGACCACACCGTTGAGGTGGAAATCGGCGCATTTCAGGCAGAGCGGGGCACCACCCAGCGGATTTGCTTCAACGTGGTGGTAGAGGTGTTGCCACTTGGTCCCGTGGTCGAGGACGATGTGGATCGCATCCTGTCTTATGACAAAGTCACCGAGGCGATTGCCTTTGAACTCTCTGCCGAACGTCTGAACCTGCTGGAAACCCTCGCGGCCCGCGTGGCTGATCGCATCTTGCTTGAGCCGCAGGCCCACCGGGTTTTTGTGCGCATCGAGAAGCTGGATCGCGGCCCCGGTGCGCTGGGGGTTGAGATCGTGCGCAGCCGCAAGGCGCATCTCGCACCTGTTGAGGAAATCATTGAAGAAGAGGCCCCACAGCCGCGTGTTGTCTTTGTGTCTAATGAGGCGCGCATGTCCGAACAGCTTGCGGGCTCTATCGACGGGTTCCTGCAAACCGATGTGCCGCTGATCCTCTGTGTTGGCGCGCCTGATCTGGCAGCGCCTCAAACAGGCCACGCGATGACCCAACGCCGTGTGGATCTGCTCGCCATTGAGCAAAACGCATGGATGCTGGCGGCCCGTGATTCCCGCTGTGTGGTGGTCGACACCCGCACCGAGCTGGATTGGGCGATGAAAAATGACCAGACCTGCGTCTGGGCGCCCTCCAAAATTGTGCTCGATGCGGTGGATGGCCCAACAGCTCCTCCGAGCGACGCGCTCGCGCTTGCGCTTTGGTTTGCCGAAGAGATGCAGGCGGTGGAGTTTGTGGTGCTTGGGTCGGGCAGCGCGCATGCGCTTGAGACCGACATTCCGGTCCGTCACCAGTCTCTGGATGCCGCAGCGCGTTGAACCGCTTGCCTTTTGAGGGCGCATTGGTCATGCAGCGCGCATGACTGTGTATTATCGAGCCATCCCGCAATATGACGTGGCCCGCCCCGCCAATGCGCATCGCTTGGCGGATGGCTGGTGCTGGTTCACCCATGTTGAACGCCTCACCCGGGGCCAGTCGGCGGAGATTGTCGCCGCTGATGTCATGCCCGATGACGTGTTGCAGCGCTTGGTGGCGCCCCGCACCGCTGTGACCGGCCTGTCGATGGCGCGCCCTAACCTGATGGGCATTCTGAACGTCACGCCGGACAGCTTTTCTGATGGTGGGGCGCATGAAGGTGCCGAGGCCGCGCTGAGCCATGCGCGCGCTATGACAGAGGCGGGCGCTGACATGATTGATGTCGGCGGAGAATCCACCCGCCCCGGCGCAGCCTTTGTGCCGATTGACGAAGAGGTTGCCCGCACGGCCCCGGCCATCGCCGCAATCTCGGGCGCGCTTTCGGTGCCGATCAGCATCGACACCCGCAAGGCTGAGGTGGCGCAGGCCGCCGTGTCTGCTGGCGCGGCCCTGATCAACGATGTGTCCGGTTTCACCTTTGACGCCGCACTGGCCCCCCTCGCAGCCGCGCAAAATGCGCCGGTCTGTGTGATGCATGCGCAGGGCGATCCCACTACGATGCAGCAGGACCCGCAGTATGACGACGTGCTTCTGGATGTTTATGACTTCCTTGAAACACAAATTGAGCATCTGCAAAGCCTCGGCATTCCGCGTACGAACATCGTGGTGGATCCGGGCATCGGCTTTGGCAAAACGCAGGCGCATAACCTTGCTTTGTTGGCCCGCTTGAGCCTGTTTCACGGCCTTGGCTGCGCGATCTTGCTGGGCGCGTCTCGCAAACGCTTTATTGGCACCATCGGCAACGCTCCGCTTGCGGACAAGCGCGCGCCGGGATCCATCGCAGTTGCCCTTGCAGGCATCGCGCAAGGCGCGCAGATTATCCGCGTCCACGACGTAGAAGAGACCCGTCAGGCCCTGAAATTGTGGCAGGCCGTGACAACAGGAGACGCAGATGACGCGTAAGTTTTTTGGAACCGACGGGGTGCGTGGCACCGCCAACACCTATCCGATGACCGCCGAGATGGCATTGCGCATCGGTGCGGCCGTGGGGCGGTATTTCCGCAACGATGGCGGCACAGAACACCGCGTGGTGATCGGCAAAGACACCCGTCTGTCCGGCTACATGTTTGAGCATGCGCTCACCGCGGGTCTGACCTCCACCGGTATGAACGTGCTGCTGCTTGGTCCGGTGCCAACGCCCGCGGTTGGCTTGCTGACCACATCCATGCGCGCCGATCTTGGCGTGATGATCTCCGCCAGCCACAACCCCGCCGTGGACAACGGCATCAAGTTCTTCGGGCCGGACGGCTTTAAGCTGTCTGATCAGGCCGAAGCTGAGATTGAGCACCTGATCGAAACCGGAGTGGAGCCCGCACAGGCGCAGAACATCGGCCGTGCCAAGCGGATCGATGACGGCCGCTTCCGCTATATCGAGCGGGTCAAAAGCTCACTGCCCCGCGCCTTGCCACTGCGCGGCGTGAAAGTGGTGATCGACTGCGCCAACGGCGCGGCCTACCGCGCCGCACCAGAGGCGCTTTGGGAACTCGGCGCAGAGGTGATCTCCATCGGCGTGTCTCCCAATGGTCACAACATCAATGAAAACTGCGGCTCCACCAGCACCCGCACCGCGCAGGAAGCGGTGGTGACCCACGGCGCGGATGTGGGCATCTGTCTGGATGGCGACGCGGACCGGGTGATGATCATTGACGAAAACGGCAATGTGGCTGACGGCGATCAGATCATGGGGCTTCTGGCCTCCCGCTGGGCCAAATCCGGCAAGCTGAAAGGCGGCGCTTTGGTCGCCACCGTGATGTCCAACCTCGGTTTGGAGCGCTTCATGGAAGGCGAAGGCCTGCGGCTGGAGCGCACCGCCGTGGGGGATCGCTATGTGGTCGAGGCCATGCGCAAGGGCGGCTACAACCTTGGTGGCGAGCAGTCCGGCCATATCGTGATGACCGACTATGCCACCACCGGCGACGGGCTGATGGCGGGTCTGCAATTCATCGCCGCGATGGTGGAAAGCAACGCCCCCGCCAGCAAGCTGTCCCAAGTCTTTGAAACCGTGCCGCAACTTCTGAAGAACGTGCGCTACGGCGAAGGGCAAACCCCGCTGGAGACATCCTCCGTGCAAACCGCCATTGCCTCGGCAGAACGGGCGCTGGCCGGGCAGGGGCGTCTGCTCATTCGCAAATCCGGCACCGAACCTTTGGTGCGCGTGATGGCGGAATGCGAAGATGCGCAGCTCTTGGAGCGCACCGTGGACAGCGTGGTGGATGCGGTGCAGGCCGCCGTTGCCTAAGGCTTAGCCGCCGCGCGGGAAGAAGAGGCGTCGCAACGCGCCATATTGGCTGAGCGCGACGCCTGACAGGATCAGCAATGTGGCCCAGATCAGAGAGCCGGGCAGCGGCTCTCCCATCACGGTCACACCAAAAACCACCGACCACAGCGGCACCTGATAATTGGTCAGGCTCATGAACACCGGCCCTGCCGTGCGGATCACCAGAATGCGCAGCAGGCCCGCCGCCGCCGTCGGCACCAATCCCAGCACCGCAACAATCGCCAGCCCCTCGGCAGAAGGCATGGGAGGCAAGCCGTGCTGCAGCGCAGCCAGCGGGATTACCAAAGCGGCGCCAAAGAGCAATGTGGTGGCCGACAGGCCAACCGGATCCAGCGGGGGCAAGCGCCGCATCAGGATCGAGGAAACCGCATAGCAGGCGGCTGCCGACAAGCAGGCCAGCTGCCCCCAGCCTTCAAGCGGGCTGCCGCTTGAGGCAAAAGCGGCGGGGCCGATCAGCACCAAAACCCCTGCAAATCCAATCAGAAAGCCCAATGTCCGGCGCAGCGTCATGCGCTCGCCCGGCACCAGAAAATGCGCCAGTGGCAAAACGATCAGTGCAACGGCGGCCATCGAGACGCCTGTGAAAGCAGAGGTCACATATTGCTGCGCCCAGGCAAGGAACATGAACGGCACCGCCGCGCTCAGCATCGACACCCAGATCAGCCGGCCCCAGTCCCGTTCTTCTGAGCGAAACATCCCGCCGCTACGCATCTGCCAGATCACCGTGGTGATCAGCGCGGCAAAGCCAATGCGGCCTGCCGCCACCCAAAGCGGCGGCAAATGCTCCAGCGCCAGTTTCTGCACCATGAACGTGCCGCCCCAAACAAGGCCAAGCGTGGCCACCATAAGCCAGCTGGCGGCAGTGATCTGTGGGCTGGTTTGCTCTGACATAGGGGCTCACAAGTTAGGCGTCTAGACAAAAAAGGGCGCCGGAAGGGCGCCCTTTGAAGTCTCTGAAAAGACGTTAGTTCTTTTCTTTGTCGACCATTTTGCCGGCAGAGATCCAAGGCATCATGCCACGCAGTTTTGCGCCGGTCTCTTCGATCATGTGCTCGTCGTTTGCACGGCGGGACGCTTTGATGGTTGGCTGACCAACAGCATTTTCCAGCATGAAGTCGCGCACGAATTTGCCCTGCTGGATGTCTTCCAGAACCGCTTTCATGCGGGCTTTGGTTTCGTCGTACTTCAGGATGCGTGGGCCGGTGACATACTGGCCGTATTCCGCGGTGTTGGAGATGGAATAGTCCATGTTCGCGATGCCGCCTTCGTAGATCAGGTCCACGATCAGCTTCACTTCGTGCAGACACTCAAAGTAGGCCATCTCAGGCGCGTAGCCTGCTTCCACCAGAGTTTCAAAACCACAGCGGATCAGCTCAACCAGACCGCCGCAGAGAACAGCTTGCTCGCCGAACAGGTCGGTTTCGCACTCTTCGCGGAAGTTGGTTTCGATGATGCCGGAGCGGCCGCCACCGATGGCGGAGCAGTAGGACAGGCCGATTTCCAGCGCGCGGCCGGTTGCGTCGGTGTCAACAGCCACGAGGCAAGGCACGCCGCCGCCTTTGGTGTATTCGCCGCGCACAGTGTGACCTGGGCCTTTAGGGGCCATCATGATCACGTCCACGCCTTCTTTTGGCTCGATCAGGCCAAAGTGCACGTTCAGGCCGTGAGCAAACGCAATCGCGGCACCTGGCTTGATGTTGTCGTGGACGTATTTCTTGTAGGTTTCTGCCTGCAGCTCATCGGGCATGGTGAACATGATCACGTCACACCAAGCGGCTGCTTCGGCAATGCCCATCACCTGCAGGCCTTCGCCTTCGGCCTTCTTCGCGGAAGGGGAGCCTTCACGCAGCGCCACAACAACGTTCTTCGCGCCGGAGTCGCGCAGGTTCAGCGCGTGTGCGTGGCCTTGGGAACCGTAGCCCAGGATGGCCACTTTCATGTCTTTGATCAGGTTGATGTCGCAATCGCGATCGTAATAAACGCGCATGATGAACGCTCCTCTGTTTGATGTTGCGGCCACAATAGGCATTCCTTTGGGGAAAGAGAGTGTTGTGATCGACAGAATCAGAGGTGATTTCGAGGTTTCTATTCTTTCATGTGTGATTTATCGTCAATTTCATGCTTGATGATCTCGATAGACGCATACTGCGCCACCTTCAGGGCGATCCGAGTCAGTCGGTGCCGGAGCTTGCCGACCGTCTTGGCCTCACCACCTCCCGCCTGTCGCGCAAAATCGACAAGCTGCGCGAAGCGGGCATTCTGCGCGGTCAGCGCGCGGTGATCGACTGGCAGGCGTTGGGCTATGCGGTGGAGGTCAGCCTGCGTGTGACCCTTGATAAAACCCAATCCCGTGCCTTTGACGATTTTCTGGAGGCTGCCCGCGATATTGCCGAGGTCATCGAGATACAGACCTTTCTGGGGCAGGTTGATGTGCGCCTGTCGGTGATTGCCAAAGATATGGCCCATTATCAGGAGATCTACCGCCGCCGCATCCTGACGCTGCCCCATATCGCAGATATTGAGGCGCTCATGCATGTGGCGCGCATCAAATCGGATGAGAGCCTGCCCATATGATCGATCTGGATGATATCGACCGCGCGCTGCTGAAGGCGCTGGCCGAGGACGCGACCCAGAACGCAGGGGCCTTGGGGCGGCGCTTTGGCCTCTCGCAACCGGCCACATGGCGACGCATCAAACGGCTGCAGGACAGCGGGGCCATTGCCGGGCGCAAGCTGGATCTGGATCGTGAAAAGCTTGGCTTTGGGGTGACGGTCTTTCTGGGCATCAAACTGGCCACCAAAGGCCGTGTCAGCCTTGAAGATTTTGAGCGTGCGGTGACCGCCATTCCTGAGGTGCAGACCGTCGAGCACGTGCTGGGTATGTATGACTACCGCCTGCGCGTCACGGCGCGAGATATTTCTGATTTTGAGCGCGTCCTGCGCCGCCGTGTCATGACTCTGCCCGGTGTGGGCAATGTGGAGGCCAATGTTTTGCTCAGTGAAGAGCGCCGCCCCGGCCCGCTGTGAACGTGGCCGAACAGCTGCGTCGCCAGCAAGTGACTTTGCATTTGATGGGCTGCACGCTACATCCGGCGCAACAGAGATAGGAGAGCGCAGATGGCACATGACATTGACCCCGGTGGGCTGAGTGAATTTTCCGTGGTCTTTACCGACCGCTCCCTCAACCACATGTCCAAGACCTTTCAGCAGGTGATGCGCGACATCTCCGATCTTCTGAAAGAGGTCTATAACGCTGATGGCGTGGCGCTTGTGCCCGGTGGCGGCACCTATGGCATGGAGGCGGTCGCGCGCCAGTTCGCGGCAGGTCAGAAAACCCTCGTGGTGCGCAACGGCTGGTTCTCCTACCGCTGGAGCCAGATCTTTGAGGCGGGCGGCTTTGCTGCCGAAAGCACCGTCATGAAAGCGCGCCAGACCGGCAACGATGCCACCGCGCCTTTTGCACCAGCGCCGATCGACGATGTGGTGGCCAAGATCCGCGCAGAAAAGCCTCAGGTGGTCTTTGCGCCCCATGTGGAAACCAGCGCCGGTGTGATCCTGCCCGATGACTATATCGCCGCCATGGCCGCTGCGGCCCATGAGGTTGGCGCGCTGATGGTGCTGGATTGCATCGCCTCGGGCTGTGTCTGGGTCGATATGAAAGCGCTGGGTGTCGATGTGCTGTGTTCTGCCCCGCAAAAAGGCTGGAGCGCCTCGCCCTCGGCGGGCCTTGTGATGATGTCAGAGCGCGCGCTGAACCGTTTGGCTGAGGTGCAGTCTGACAGCTTCGCGCTCGATCTGAAGAAATGGCGCGACATCATGGTGGCCTATGAAAACGGCGGCCACGCCTATCACGCCACCATGCCCACCGATGCCCTGCGCGCCTTCCGTGACACTATGCTGGAAACCCGCGACTACGGCTTTGACACGCTGCGCGAGGCGCAATGGGAATTGGGCAACGGCGTGCGCGCGCTGCTCAAGGACAAAGGCATCCAATCCGTCGCCGCCGAAGGTTTTGGCGCGCCGGGCGTGGTGGTCAGCTACACCGCTGATCCGGCCATTCAGAACGGCAGCAAGTTCATGGCCGAAGGCATGCAGATCGCCGCCGGTGTGCCGCTCGCCTGTGATGAGCCTGAGGGCTTCATGACCTTCCGCCTTGGCCTCTTTGGTCTGGACAAGCTTTATGACGTGCCCGCCACCACCGCGCGGCTGAAGGCTGTGCTCGACACGGTTCTCTAAGAGGCGAAAGCTTCACAGCGAAAAAAAGGCGGTGCATCCTCTGCACCGCCTTTTGTGTTTCTGAAAGTCGCCTGCGCTTAGAGCGCGCGCCAGCCGATATCCTTGCGGAAGAACCCACCGGGCCAGTTGATGCCCTCGACCATGGCATAGGCCCGATCCCGCGCTTCCTGCAGGCTTGCCCCACGCGCGGTCACGTTCAGCACACGGCCACCGCTTGCGGTGATCTGCCCATCCGCTTTGGTGGTGCCTGCGTGAAACACCATATTCTTGCGGTCAGAACTCAGCGCCTCAAGCCCGCCAATCACCGAGCCCTTTTCATAAGAGCCAGGGTAGCCATTGGCGGCCATCACCACGGTGATTGCATGGTCATCCGCCCAGTTCACCTGCGCTTCATGCAGGCGCTCTTCAGCTGCCGCATGCATCAGGTCCAGCGCCTGCGCGCCAAGGCGCATCATCAGCACCTGACACTCCGGATCGCCAAAGCGCACATTGTATTCCACCAGACGTGGCTGCCCGTCCTTGATCATCAAGCCCGCATAGAGCACGCCCTGATACGGCGTGCCACGCTTGGCCATCTCATCAATGGTCGGTTGAATGATCTCATCCAGCGCTTTCTGGGCAATCTCATCAGACAGAACCGGCGCAGGGGAATAGGCTCCCATGCCACCCGTGTTCGGCCCGGTGTCGCCTTCGCCCACCCGCTTGTGGTCCTGCGCGGTGCCCACGGGCAGCGCGGTCTTGCCGTCACAGAGGATGAAGAAAGAAGCCTCTTCGCCTTCCATGAACTCTTCGATCACCACTTCTGCGCCTGCGCCACCAAAGGCGCCGCCAAACATGTCGTCTACGGCGTCCAGCGCGGTCTGCTCGTCCATCGCGACAATCACGCCTTTGCCCGCGGCAAGCCCATCGGCCTTCACCACAATCGGCGCGCCCTGTTCGCGGATATAGGCTTTGGCGGCTTCGGCATCGGTGAAATGACCATAGCCCGCCGTCGGGGCCTTTGCCGCATCACAGATTTCTTTGGTGAAGCTCTTGGAAGCCTCAAGCTTTGCCGCCGCTTGGGAGGGGCCAAACACCAGCACGCCCGCTTCGCGCAGACGATCCGCAACGCCTGCGGCCAGCGGCGCTTCCGGGCCGATGATCACAAAATCAATCGCATTCTGCGCCACAAAATCCGCCACCGCGCCACCGTCTTCGGTGTCAAAATCCGCACAATCAGCGATCTGCGCAATCCCGGCATTCCCCGGCGCCACAATCAGCTTGTCACACTTCGGGTTCTGCATCACTGCCCATGCCAACGCATGTTCACGTCCGCCGCTGCCGAGAATAAGAATGTTCATGTCGCCGCCTTCCGCTTGGCCTTCGCTTTGGGGCGTTCTAAGGTGCGTCGACGCAGGAAACAAGAGAACTGAGCCGCCGCCCCATGTCTGACCTCATCGACGATCCAAGAGAAGGCGAAAACGCCCCGGAATTCAGCGTCTCAGAGCTCTCTGGCGCGATCAAACGCATGATCGAGGGCGAGTTCGCCCATGTCCGCATCAAAGGTGAGATTGGCCGCGTGTCTTTCCCACGCTCAGGCCATGTCTATCTTGATCTGAAAGACGACCGCTCGGTGATTGCCGCCGTGATGTGGAAAGGCGTCGCTGCGCGCATCTCCACCCGGCCCGAAGAAGGCATGGAAGTGGTTGGCACCGGGCGGCTCACCACCTTTCCGGGCCAGTCCAAATACCAGCTGGTGATCGAGGATCTGAAGCCTGCAGGCGTTGGCGCGCTCATGGCGATGCTGGAAAAGCGCAAGGCGATGCTTCAGGCCGAGGGCCTGTTTGCACCTGAGCGCAAGAAGCCACTGCCTTATCTGCCAGAAATCATTGGCGTGGTGACCTCGCCCAGTGGCGCGGTGATCCGCGACATCCTGCACCGCCTGCGGGACCGTTTCCCGCGCAAGGTGCTGATCTGGCCGGTGGCCGTGCAGGGCGAACAATGTGCGCCGCAGGTGGCCAACGCGATTGAGGGCTTCAACAAGCTCACTCCCGGTGGCGCCATGCCACGCCCCGACCTGATCATCGTTGCCCGTGGGGGCGGCAGCATCGAAGACCTCTGGGGCTTTAACGAAGAAGTCGTGGCCCGCGCTGCTGCGGCCTCAGAGATTCCTTTGATCTCTGCCGTGGGCCACGAAACGGATACCACGCTTATCGACTTTGTGTCTGACAAGCGCGCGCCCACGCCGACTGCCGCCGCCGAGCTTGCCGTGCCGGTGCGGCTGGAGCTGTTGGCTTGGGTCGAAGAGCAAGGCGCGCGGCTGACACGCGGTCTGGAGCAGGGCTTGCGTCAGCGCGATCAACGCCTGCGCGATCTTTCCCGCGCTCTGCCGCGTGCCGATATGCTGCTGCAAACCCCGCGTCAGCGGCTGGATGCGGCCGCAGACGCATTGCCGCGCGCGCTGCAAGCCGGTGTACAGACCCGCCGCGTGACGCTGTCTGAGAAATCCGGCAGCCTGCGCGCCTCCACCTTGACCCGCATGATTGAAAACCGCCGCGAGGCGCTGGGCCGCCGTGCCGATCGCCTGACACCGGTGGGCTTGCAGCGCGACATCACCCGCCGCCGCGAGAAAGTCACTGACCTGTCGCGCCGCTTGACCGATGCAGGCACCCGTCAGGTGCAAACCCTGAAGGACCGCCTGGCCTCGTTGGACCGCATGCGCGAAACCCTGAGCTACACCGCCACACTTGAGCGCGGCTATGCCGTGGTGCGCGGAGATGGAGCACTGGTGAAAACAAGTGCAGAAGCCAGCGCGGCCAAATCGCTTGAGATCGAGTTTGCAGACGGGCGCGTCACCGTGGGCGAGGGCACTGCAGCGCCCACATCTGCTCCAGCGGCAGAGCCGGTCAAACCCGCGCCAAAACCTGCGCCCAAGCCAAAACCCAAGAAGCCAGATACGCCGGAGCAGGGCAGTCTGTTTTAGGCAGTTTGCGACCTAAACAAACCTGTCTCCAACCGCGTGAAGCATAGTGCGGGCTACACACCCACCTCCGGGCCAAGGCACAGCATCTCTTCACCCGCTGCCGGGTCGATTTCATAGAGCACCGTGCCGTTTGGCTCATTCTCAAACGTGGCGGTCAGCCCGCGTGCGCTTTCAAAAAAGCTCCAGCATTGCGGGCTGGGATTGTCTTCATAGACAAAGCAGATCTGCGCGCCCTGCTCAAACCACTCGCCCTCTTTGCATTGCCCGTCCAGAAAGGACCAGCGCACACGGCGGTTGGGCAGGTATTCCTCCACGCCATAGCGCTGCCCGTCCGCTTCAAAGAACAGCGTCTTTCCTGTGACATAGGCTTCAAATTCCGCGCCTGACATGGCGCTTTGCGCCTGCGCGGTGTGGGGCAGCAGGGTAATGGCGAAGGCGGTTGTGAGCAGGGCAAGGCGTGTCATGAAAGCAATGCTGCCTGACAACCGCTGCCCAATCCAGTCTCAATGCCGTGTTGCGCGCAGTTTTGCCACGCGCGGGTCCATCACCCGCCGCCACATGCGCGGCCACAGCGCCAGCGTGGCCATCAGCGGCAGAGAGTGCGGCAGGATCGGCATCTCGTGACGGTCGAGCCGCAGCGCCGGATAATCGCGTGTCGGGGTCATGTGGTGATCGGAATGGCGCGGCGCATTGAGCATCAGAGCCGAAGTGTAAAGCTGTGGCGCGTTCCAGCTGTGCTGCGGCCCCACAGGCTCGGGCTTGCCATTGGCCCGCTTGGCGCGGCGCAGGCCGTAGTGCTGCACATAGTCAGACAGCAAAAGCTGCATGGTGCTGTAACTCGCCAGCGCAACATAGGCGATTGCCCCCTTGGGGCCGGCATAGATCGCCGCCAAGGCCAGCATCAGCGCGCCACCTGCCACATAAGCCACATAGGGGTGCATCCCCTTGGCGCGGCCTTTGGCTCTGGCGCGCATGTCGGTCTCCGCCCGCAGCCCGGCCCGGAAAGAGCCCAGCCAGGCGCGCGGCCAGAAGTGATAAAAGCTCTCGCCATCGCGCGCCGAATTGGGGTCTTTGTTGGTGGCCACCCAGACGTGATGCACCTTGGTGTGCGCTGACGTGTGATGCCCAAACAGCAGCGAGATATAGACCCACATGCCAATCAGACGCGGCAGCCGCGCAGGCTTGTGGATCAGCTCATGGGCGTTGGCGTTGCTGACCTGTCCAAAGAACAGCCCAAAGGCAATGAAGACACAAATCCTGGCCCCGTGGCTCAAATCCGTGATCCCGGCCAGCGCGGCAACGCCGATGGCCATCAGGGGAAAATGCAGCACACCCAGCAGCAGGGACAGTCGCAGACCTGAGGGGAATTCACCGTCCGCACCGGCCTTCGCCGCCGCGCCGCGCACCAGACGGTCCATCACATGCACCAGCGTGCCCATGTAAACCAGTGCCGCCACCGCCCACAGGCCGCCCAGGATCCCGGCCAGCGCCAAAAGGACCACGGGAATCGTTGTTGCGATCCAGAACCAAACCATGTCATCTTTCCCCATCAAAGAGCGCGCGCTCTCTGTAATTGCGCGAAATTACCTATTCGTTGACGGGCTGCAAAGCCGTTCTGGGTGGGAATTTTCCGCGCAACCCAACTTTCTTTGAGGATTCTCGGGAAAGCCCATTGACTCAGGCCAGACCATCAGTAAAAGGCGGGCTTCAAGAGATTTTCACGGGGTAGCTGTACCCCGGCGCAGGAGAAGCACAATGGCGAAGCCGACGACCATCAAGATCCGTCTGAACTCGACCGCGGGCACGGGCCATTTCTACGTGACCAAGAAAAACGCACGTACCATGACCGAAAAGATGGTCGTACGCAAATACGACCCGGTGGTGCGCAAGCATGTCGAGTACAAAGAGGGCAAGATCAAGTAAGATCCCCCTCTGAGACACATGCAAAAGCCGCGCCACACCAGGCGCGGTTTTTTGCTTTAGGGGAGCCGCGCCTGAAAGAACAAAAAACTGTTTCCTTCAGGAGGGTCCCCAATGCCCCACCCATTTTTTATCCGCCCCGCCACGATTGACGACCGTCAGGCCGTGACCGCGCTGTTTGGCCAGTCCTATCCGGATCTGCTGCCCAATGATTACAGCGCTGATGTGTTGCAGGATGCGCTGCCCCTGATCACGCGGGCACGCGGATCGCTCTTGGCCTGCGGCACCTACTTCCTTGCAGAATGTGCCGAGACCGACGCCATCGTCGGGGCAGGGGGCTGGACCGACCTGTCGCCCTCACGGGGTGTCAGCGGCGTCGACCTTGGTCATGTGCGCCATGTGGCCACGCGGCCTGACTGGCTGCGTCGCGGCGTGGCCCGGGCGCTGATTGATGTGACGCTCGCTTCCGCAGAGGCCCACGGCATGCGCCAGATGAGCTGCCTCAGCACCTACACCGCGCGCGATTTCTACGCCTCTATGGGGTTTCAGGAGGCCGCTGAGGTAGAGCTCACACTGGCGCCGGGCGTGCATTTCCCTGCCATCCAGATGACCCGCACACTGGCGGATCCTGCGTTGGCGTAAGGCGCTATGGTCTTCGGACAAAAGAAAAGGGCCGGTCGCTGTGACCGGCCCTTCTTCTTGAACTGTCGCTCGGCTTACTCGCGGTTGCCGAACAGCTGCAGCAGCATCATGAACATGTTGATGAAGTTCAGATACAGGCTCAGGGACCCCATGATGGCCGACTTGCTCAGCCACTCGCTGTCGCCGTGGTGGGCGTGTGCGAGGTAGGTGTTCTTGATGTTCTGCGTGTCATAGGCGGTCAGGCCAGCGAAGATCAGAACGCCGATCACGGAGATCGCGAACGCCATGGCGGAAGACGCCAGGAAGATGTTCACGATGGACGCGATGATCAGGCCGATCAGACCCATGATCAGGAAGGTGCCGATTGGGCCAAGGTCACGCTTTGTGGTGTAGCCATAGAGCGACAGGCCAGCAAAGGCGATGGCGGTGATCAAGAAGACCTGAATGATGGATTCGCCGGTGAACACCAGGAAGATCGAGCTGATCGACAGGCCCATCACGGCTGCGAATACGTAGAACACCAGCTGTGCCGCAGAGGCGGACATGCGGTTGATCGCGGCGCCAAAGCCAAAGACAAACAGCAGCGGTGCAAACATGATCACCCACTTCAGCGGGGAGCCATAGATCGCATAACCAAAAGAGGTCAGATATTTGTCAGCGCTGATCTGCGCAGTCGCACCGGACGGATCCGTGGTCACGGCCAGACCGGAAATGGCCCATGCCGCCGCAAAGGTGATCAGCATGCCTACGGACATTGTGCCGTAGACTTTGTTCATATGGGCGCGCAGGCCCGCGTCAATTTCCGCTGAACGTGCGCCAACAGCGCCGCGCAGTGTTTCAAATTCAGCCATCTCAGCCTCCGAATAATACGTTCCCTCCCCACAACGGCTGTTGCCGGGATGTCCGTCCTAAATATCGGTGAGCATTGAAGCGAATTCAAGGATTTCCGGTGTCAGAGACGCGGAAATCCGACGCATTTTTGCGGTGCTTTTTTAATAAGCGGGGCCTGCGGTTTGCTGGCCTGCGCGGCGCGCTTTCCCTCTTGAGCTAGGATTTGGCTCTAACTGGCGGAGGTTAGCCTCTGTGAGCGCAAAGAACGGGTCTGTTTTGCGCTCACTGGGTTGTGATGACGTGCCCCGTGAGAGGGGCGGATCTGGCGAAATGGGGCAAGGCCCATAGGGTGCCGGATGTTGTCGGTGCCGGTTTAAAGGTCAGCCTTTCCAATGCGCGGGCACATCCCAAGCCGACCGTTTCAGCTCTGCCTGCACATCGGCTTCGGTCAGACCCATGTCAAACAGCGCGGCTTTGTCGAGCTGCGCAAGCTGGCGGCGCTGACGGCGCACGGCAAACACTTTCGCGACGCGGGAGAAAACGGATTTGGATGTGCCGGAGGCAGCTGCGGAGGTGGTGATGAAGGCCATTGAGTCGCTCCTTTCTTAAATTGCGATTGTTTTCGTGCTCTGCATCAAATTACTTGATGTATATGGGAGGCGGGGTATATCTTGAAAGCGAATGTTTGTGAGGTATTGCATCACAGATTCTGATGATATATCGAAATCCGTGATTTATAGGGGGAATGGCATGCGAAATCTTGATGTAACCACGTTGCGCAGTTTTGTGGCTGTGGCCGATATGGGCGGCGTCACCAAGGCCGCAGGCTTTCTGCATCTCACGCAATCGGCGGTGTCGATGCAGCTCAAGCGCCTTGAGGAACTGATCGGTGTCGCATTGCTGGATCGCTCAGGCCGCGGGATCGCACTGACGCCGGACGGTGAGCAGATGCTTGGCTATGCCCGTCGGATGGTGACGCTGAATGATGAAATCATGCGCCGCCTGTCTCATGACGAATTTGAGGGCACGGTGACGCTTGGCGTGCCGCACGACATTGTCTACCCCGCCATTCCGCGCGTGATGCAGCAATTCAGCAGCGCCTTTCCACGTGTGAAGGTCAATCTGGTCTCCTCCTACACGCTTGAGCTCAAGCAGATGTTTGAGAAGGGCGAGATTGATCTGATCCTGACCACGGAATCCAGCACGCCGGACGGGGCAGAGGGGCTTTGCACCCTGCCATTGGTCTGGATCGGTGCGCCCGGCGGGGCCAGTTGGCGCCGTCGCCCCATTCAATTTGCCTCCGCCCGCCACTGTCTCTTCCGTCCGCGCGCCATTGCGGCGCTGGACCGTGCGGGGATCGAGTGGGATTCAGCACTTGAGACAGATTCTGATCGCACCGTTGAGGCGACGATCACCGCGGATCTGGGGATTGGAGAGATGCTGCTTGGCACCGAGCCGCGCCATCTGGAGGTGATCGACCACGGCGGATCGCTGCCCGATCTCGGAGAGCAGCACATCAATATGTATGGGGCGGATCAGGCCAAGGGCGACGTCATCGCCCAATTGGCCAATCTCATTCGCAAAGGGTTCCAGCCCATGCATGCGCAGGTGGAACACCCGGTGCGGCTTGGGGTGGTCAGTTGATGGCCACCACCACCTTGCCGGTGGATTTGCGGCTGCGCAGCAGCTCATAGGCCTCTGCTGACTCCTCAAGCGGCAGAACATGGCTCACATGCGGGGAGAGCTTGCCTTCTCCATACCAGCCAAACAGGGTTTTCATGCTGCCGACAATCACCTCTGGTTTAAATGCCAGATACCCGCCCCAATAGAGTCCCATCACCGTGAGGTTTTTCACCAGCAGGTGGTTTGCCGGGATCTGTGGAATGTCACCGGATGCAAAGCCGATCGGCAACAGGCGCGCTTCTGGCCGGCAGGCGCGGAAGGCCGCTTTGAATTGCTCGCCGCCCACGGGATCATAAACCACATCAGCCCCACCCAGCGCTTTGACCTCCGCGCGAATGTCCGCATCGGTGGCGTCAATCAGGTGATCCGCCCCGGCCTTTTGCGCCACCGCGAGCTTGTCCGCCCCCCGCGCACAGGCAATCACATTGGCGCCCATCAGCTTGCCAAGCTCCACCGCCGTCAGGCCAACACCGCCCGCCGCGCCCAGTACCAGCAGGTTCTCACCGGGCTGCAGGCGCG
The DNA here is from genome assembly GCF_017743755.1 of Shimia sp. R9_3. NCBI lineage: Bacteria > Pseudomonadati > Pseudomonadota > Alphaproteobacteria > Rhodobacterales > Roseobacteraceae > Shimia > Shimia sp. R9_3. The sequence continues at coordinate 353,664 of NZ_JAGHRP010000003.1, forward strand.
CGCGGTAGTCCAGCGCCACATGGCTTGTGCCATAGGCCACAGGGAAGGCCGCCGCGTCCTCAAAGCTCATCATATCCGGGATCGGCACCGCGCTGGCCGCATCATAAACGCCAAACTCCGCCAGGCCGCCGCTGCCGCCAAACACCAGCACACGTGTGCCAATTGCAGGGCCTTTGGTGTCCGGGCCAAGCGCGTCCACCACGCCTGCGACTTCCATGCCAAGGGTGAAAGGCACCGGCGGTGTCGCCTGATAGGTGCCCTTGATCATAAGGAGATCACCGAAGTTCAGAGCGCAGGCGCGGATCTTCACCCGAATCTGCCCGGCTGCGGGTTCCGGCGTGGGCAAGTCCACCAAACGGGGGGCGGTGTCGTGGGAAACTACCTGAAAGGCGCGCATGTCTCTTCTCCTCTGTTTGGCGAGCATTCACATGGGTTCACAATCAAGTCAAAGCTGACGCTGGGAAACGGGTAATTTCGAACGAAACATCACGTAATGAGAGTATTTTACCACCATACCTATCCGAATGGACCTACCCCTTTGGGCATCCGTTCGCCTTTATGTTTAGGAGACCAACACATTCTATCCCTTGATTATAAGGGGAAAACTGTTAAGCTTAAACAATCGCGAATGGGATGCGCGATAGTTGCACTATTTAACTGGAGCCGCGTCTGAGCTTCCGCTCAGGGATTGTCTGTGGCTTGGCAATTTTATTCGAAGGAGACGAGTCATGACACACCCGGTGGATGTGCATGTTGGTAAGAAGATACGGCAGCGTCGCTGGCTGACGGGGATGACCCAGCAGCAGCTGGCCGAGCAGGTTGGTATCAAGTTCCAGCAGATCCAGAAGTACGAAACGGGCGCCAACCGCGTCAGCGCGTCTCGTCTTTGGGACATCTCGGATGCACTTGATGTGCCTGTGAGCTTTTTCTTCGAAGGCTTGGAAACAGACAAAGAGGACGGCACCACTCAATCCGTTCCTTCCGATATCATGGCAGACAAAGAAGCGCTGGATCTGATCCGCAGCTACTACGCCATTCCGGAGAACCAGCGCCGCCGCCTGTTCGAGCTGGCGCGCGTCCTCAGCGACGTCGCTTGAGTCCGGTCCCGCTCTGAGTTAGCCAATGAGCGAATTCAGGGCGGAGGCAAGACCCAAATGACCCCACAGGACCAAACGCAGTTGATGGCCGTGGCAGATGCCATGGCCGATGCCGCAAGACAGGCTATTCTTCCCCATTTTCGGCATCACGCCCTCACTGCGGACAACAAGTTGGATGGCGGGTTTGACCCGGTCACTGTAGCGGACCGCGCGGCCGAAGAGGCTATGCGGTCTGTTCTTGCGCAGATGCGTCCGCAGGATGCGATCTTGGGCGAGGAATTTGGCGAGAAATCCGGCACCAGCGGTCTGACCTGGGTGCTTGATCCGATTGACGGCACCCGCGGGTTTATCTCCGGCACGCCCACTTGGGGGGTGCTGATCGCCGTGTCTGACGAAACCAGCCCGATCTTTGGCATTGTCGATCAGCCCTATATCGGGGAGCGCTTCAAAGGCGGCTTTGGCGTCGCCGAAGCCCATGGCCCGCATGGCACCACCCCGCTGAAAACCCGCGCGACCGCCGCGCTGTCAGAGGCCATCCTCTTTACGACCTTCCCCGAAGTGGGCACCCCGGCAGAGCGCGCCGCCTTTGAGCGTGTGGTGCCTGAGGTCAAGCTCACCCGCTACGGGATGGATTGCTACGCTTACGCGCTGCTGGCCGCGGGTCAGGTCGATCTGGTGATTGAGGCGGGCCTCAATGCCTATGACATTCAGGGGCCGATTGCGGTGATCGAGGCTGCTGGAGGCATCGTCACCAATTGGCAGGGTGGCCCTGCGCATGAGGGTGGTCAGGTGCTCGCGGCCTCCAATAAAGTGCTTCACGAACAGGCGCTTGCGCTTTTGTCAGCAGGCTGACGCTGCGGCGTCACCTCCCGCTTGCTTTCTCAGGCTTGAAACCGATGCGCCACAGCCGTTAGGGTCGTGGCGCATGACGAGTCCTTTGCCCGCTTTCTGTCGCCATGCCTCAGACCTTGCACCGAATCGGGCCACTTAAATGGCCAAAGGAGTGTGCACATGTCGGCAAACAGCCGCTATCTGATCAAATCTGCCCAGACCATCCTGACGATGGATGACACCCGCCGCGAGCTGGCAGGGCAGGACATTCGCATTCGGGATGGGGTGGTTGCTGAGATCGGCCCAGATCTTGTGGCCGCTGATGGGGAAGAGGTGGTCTTTGCCCAAGATTGCGTGATCACGCCGGGCCTCGTGAACACCCACCACCATCTTTACCAGACCCTCACCCGCGCTGTGCCGGGCGGGCAGGATGCGCTGCTTTTTGGCTGGCTAAAGACGCTCTACCCGATCTGGTCCCGCTTTGGACCTGAGGAAATGTATGTCTCCGCGCAGGTTGGTCTGGCCGAGCTGGCCCTGTCCGGCTGCACCCTGACCTCTGATCACCTCTATCTTTACCCGAATGGCGCACGTCTGGACGACACAATCGCCGCCGCGCAAAGCCTTGGGATGCGCTTTCACCCCACGCGGGGCGCCATGAGCATTGGCGAAAGCGACGGTGGCCTGCCACCCGATGCGCTGGTCGAGCGCGAAGACGCCATTCTTAAAGATGCGATCCGCCTGATCGACACCCACCATGACGCTGCCGAGGGCAGTATGCTGCGCGTTGGCGTGGCCCCGTGTTCGCCTTTCTCGGTCAGTCGCGAGCTGATGCGTGATGCGGCGCTGCTCGCGCGCGACAAAGGCGTGATGCTGCACACCCATCTGGCCGAAAACGAAGAAGACATCGCCTATTCACTGGAAAACTTCGGGTGCCGTCCGGGGCAATACGCCGAAGAGCTTGGCTGGGTCGGCGAGGATGTCTGGCACGCCCATTGTGTGAAGCTGGACGCTTCCGAAATCGCGCTCTTTGCTCGCACCAAAACCGGCGTGGCCCATTGCCCGTGTTCCAACTGCCGCCTTGGCAGTGGCATTGCACCAGTGCGCGCCATGCGCGACGCCGGCGTGCCGGTTGGCCTTGGCGTGGATGGCTCTGCCTCAAACGATGCGGGCAATCTGGTGCTTGAGGCACGCCAGGCCATGTTGCTGCAACGTGTCGCAAATGGCGCGGACGCCATGAGTGCGCGCGAAGCGCTGGAAATTGCCACGCGCGGCGGGGCAGAGGTGCTGGGCCGTCCGGATTGCGGTCAGATCGCCGTGGGCAAACGCGCCGACCTCGCGCTCTGGGATGTGTCCGGCATCGAAAGCGCGGGCAGCTGGGATCCGGCGGCGATTCTTCTGGCCGGGCCAACCACGGTGCGCGACCTCTTTGTCGAAGGTCGCCAGATTGTGCGCGATGGCCAGATCACCACGATTGATTTGCAAAGCGCGATACAGCGTCAGAACCAACTGGCCCGCGCGCTCGCGCCGTAAATTTACGAGAGTGTGAAAAGCAAAAGGCGCGAAGGAAAAACCTTCGCGCCTTTTTGGCTGTCCAATTGGAGCGGGCGAGGCGATTCGAACGCCCGACCCTAACCTTGGCAAGGTTATGCTCTACCCCTGAGCTACGCCCGCACCGTTTGGATGGCCGTGATTTAGCGATCCCACCGGGGGACTGCAAGAGCAAAAAGTGAGAAAAATGCGCCGCGGCGCAGATAATTTTTCACGCGGTGATTTTGCGAAAATTTGGCCCGGAAACGCGAAAAGGCGCGGATAAATCCGCGCCTTCTTCAGCACTCCCGATTGGGAGAAATTGGAGCGGGCGATGAGATTCGAACTCACGACCCTAACCTTGGCAAGGTTATGCTCTACCCCTGAGCTACGCCCGCGTCCTTGGGTGAGGCGTGGAATATAAAGACTCACCGAAGGCTGCAAGTGGAAAATGCACCTGTGACAAAAAAAGTTCATTTTCGCGACGGAATCCAAATCCCACGACGTTTCAGTTTAAAATTCCACCTCCGGTCGGCACACAGTTAACCTATGAAGAAACGTAATTTTATCTTGGGCCTTTTGGCCACGCCAGGATTTGCCTTCGCACATGAAGGTCATGGCGCATCTCAGGTATCTGTCAGTGTCGAAGTCATTAAACGTCGTGACAATACCGTACATCTCCTGCTGACAATGCTGAACAAGGGCACCCATACCGCAATGCTGAAAGACGTAAGTGTTGAGGGCGCAGAAGTGCTTAACGCTTATTGGGCCCAAATCCCCTCAGGGGCTTTGGAGGATATGCCGCTTGCGTTGCAGTTCTCCGGTCCCGTTCCGGGCATTTTTACCCTGATGCTGGATTTTGGCGACGCAGGACATGGGCCGGTGGTGGTGAAACTCTAAATCGCACCACAGGAACAAAGGAAACCGGCATGGTCAGGCAAACGCAACTTGAGAATCTAAAGATGGCTTTGTTGGCCATGACCATTTTTATCGGCGGCGCTGCATATTGCGAAGCGCAGGGCCGCCCGCCAATGCGCAAACATACCGCAACAACCACAGAGCCGTTGTCTCTGGCGCGGGCCAATCAATCGGCTGGGCGCAACCAAGTCTCAATTACGACCGAGGGAAACCGCCGTGTGATCGCTGCCAATGGCATTCCGGCGCATAAGGTTGGCCGCTTCCCCAATCGCGGCAACCCACACAGCATAGGGGCACAAAATTATCGCTTCATAGTGTCATTGGCCCCCAAAGCCAGCTCCCGCGCCACCTCCAATGAGAGGAACCTGTTTGGCGTCGCGGTGAATGGCGTGCCATTTGATCCCGGCGCTGCCGAGTTCTGGCAGGGCAACCGCCGCTCCGGCTGGCAATATGAGGCATTGGGCGGCGCGGTGCCTCTTGGTCTGGATGCCAACTATGCGCATGTGCAGCCCACAGGGGCGTACCATTATCACGGCTTGCCAGTTGGCCTTTTGCAGGGCCTTGGCTGGTCTTCCAAAACCGCGTCCCCGCTGATCGGCTATGCGGCTGACGGCTTTCCGATCTATGCGATCACTGCATCCGTGAACGGAAAAGTGGTCGAGATGACAAGCTCGTACCGTCTCAAATCCGACACCCGCCCGGATGGCCCCGGCGGCAAACATGACGGCACCTTTGTGCAGGACTACACCTATGTCGCAGGCGCAGGCAGTCTGGATGAATGCAATGGTGCCGTTGTCAAAACGGCGGAATACGCAAACGGCACCTACGCCTATTTCCTGACCGAGACCTTCCCGGTCATTCCACGCTGCCACAAAGCCAAAGCTGACAGCAGTTTCTCCAAGCGGCGCTGATCATGCGCTTAAGGGTGGGCAGGGGCTTCGTGTCTGCGCTCACCCGTCCCGCTGCTCAAGCGGCGCATCCCGCATGAGGCCCATCAACTCCGCCCCCGGCATCAATCCCTCTGCATAATCAAATCGCCCGGTGCGCAAAATCTCTGCCGTGGCTTTCTGCAAGGTCTCATATGCCAGCCGCACCAGCGAGCCGCCCACGCTGATCCGCTTCACCCCGGCCTCCGCCAGCTCCTGCACCGAATAAAACGGCGGGCGCAGCCCCATGACCACATTCACAGGCTTGCCCACCTCGGCGCAAACCGTGCGGATCGCCTCCAGATCCGGCAACCCCGGCGCATAAAGCACATCCGCCCCGGCCTCCTCATAGGCCTGCAGCCGCGCAATCGTGTCTTTGAGGTCCGGACGGCCCCATAGGTAATTCTCTGCCCGCCCGGTCAGCAGGAAATGCCGCCCCTTGGCCGCCTCTGCCGCCGCGCGCACCCGGTCCGCCGCCAGCGCAATCTCATGCACGCCGCCCTCCGGCCCGCCGGTCGCATCCTCAATCGAGCCACCCACAAGCCCCGCCTCAGCGGCCATCTCTATGGTCTCCGCACAGGTCTCGGGGGTGAGGCCGAATCCATCCTCCAGATCCGCGGAGACCGGCAGCGCGGTTGCCGCCACAATCTCGTGCGCATTCTCCAAAAGCCGCGCCCGCGTGACCGCCGCGGCCCCGTCGCGCAATCCGGCCGACACCGCGCAGCCCGCACTGGTGGTCGCCAGCGCCTCAAAGCCTACATCCGCAAACAGCCGCGCCGTGCCCGCATCCCATGGATTGGGCATCACAAAGGCCCCCTCCCGGCTATGTAATTGGCAAAACTTGGAAAATTTCTCGGCACGTGTCATGGCGCGGTCCCCCTCACAAAGCGTTTTTGTCGTCTTTTGATTGTGTTAGTCTTCGCGCAGCGCGCCTCAAAAACCACTGTTTTCTTGGATCAGACCGGAATTTTGCCGCCGGACTGCTGCGCTAGGGTGCGACAATTTATTTTGATCTATGTCAAATAGGAAAGTTGCGACACCGCCTGCGGGGTTCTACAACTGCGGTGACGGCGGTTTCAGCGAGATTCCGCACACTCTAATAATACAACAGGAGGAGCGGCATGGCAGACGCAGCCCTACAAGGCCACGAGCACCATGACGATAGAGGGTTCTTTACCCGGTGGTTCATGTCCACCAACCACAAAGACATTGGTCTGCTTTATCTGATCGTTTCGGCGCTGGCCGGCTTTATCGCGGTCTTCTTCACCGTTCTGATGCGCATGGAGCTCATGGAGCCCGGCGTACAGTATATGTGTCTGGAAGGCGCACGTTTCCTTGGAGGAGGAGACGGACCTTGTACACCAAACGGTCACCTCTGGAACGTGCTGATCACCTACCACGGCGTCTTGATGATGTTCTTCGTGGTGATTCCGGCGCTGTTTGGCGGCTTTGGCAACTACTTCATGCCGCTGCAGATCGGTGCACCGGATATGGCATTCCCCCGCATGAACAACCTCAGCTTCTGGCTTTATGTGGCCGGTACTTCACTGGGTGTGGCTTCCATGCTGGCTCCGGGCGGCAATGACCAGCTTGGCTCCGGTGTGGGCTGGGTCCTCTATCCACCGCTCTCCACCGGCGAAGGCGGCATGTCCATGGACCTCGCGATCTTCGCGGTGCACGTCTCTGGTGCCTCCTCGATCCTCGGTGCGATCAACATGATCACCACCTTCCTGAACATGCGCGCCCCGGGCATGACGCTCTTCAAAGTGCCTCTGTTCAGCTGGTCGATCTTTGTCACCGCATGGCTGATCCTTCTGGCGTTGCCGGTTCTGGCGGGCGCAATCACCATGCTGCTCACCGACCGGAACTTCGGCACCACCTTCTTTGATCCAGCAGGCGGCGGCGACCCGATCCTTTATCAGCACATCCTTTGGTTCTTCGGCCACCCTGAAGTGTACATCGTGATCCTGCCGGGCTTTGGCATCATCTCTCACGTGATTGCCACCTTCTCCCGCAAGCCGGTCTTTGGCTACCTGCCAATGGTCTGGGCGATCATCGCGATTGGCGCGCTGGGCTTCGTTGTCTGGGCACACCACATGTACACCGTGGGCATGTCCCTGACGCAGCAGTCCTACTTCATGCTCGCCACCATGGTGATCGCGGTGCCAACCGGCGTGAAGATCTTCAGCTGGATTGCGACCATGTGGGGCGGCTCGATCGAGTTCAAAACCCCGATGCTCTGGGCGCTGGGCTTCCTCTTCCTCTTCACCCTGGGCGGCGTGACCGGCATCGTTCTGTCGCAGGCCTCTGTGGACCGCTACTACCACGACACCTACTACGTGGTTGCGCACTTCCACTACGTGATGAGCTTGGGCGCGGTCTTTGCCATCTTTGCCGGGATCTACTTCTACTTCGGCAAAATGACCGGCCGTCAGTACCCTGAATGGGCGGGCAAGCTGCACTTCTGGCTGTTCTTCATCGGCGCCAACCTGACCTTCTTCCCTCAGCACTTCCTGGGTCGTCAGGGCATGCCACGTCGTTACATCGACTATCCGGAAGCCTTTGCATATTGGAACAAGATCAGCTCCTACGGCGCGTTCCTGTCCTTTGCCTCCTTCCTGTTCTTCTTCGGTGTGGTGTTCTACTCCCTGTTCCGCGGCGCGAAAGTGACCGAGAACAACTACTGGAACGAATACGCAGACACTCTGGAATGGACTCTCCCGAGCCCGCCGCCAGAGCACACCTTTGAAATCCTGCCAAAGCAGGAAGACTGGGACAAAGGCCACAGCCACTAACATGGCGTCGGCATTGACCTAACCAAAGAGGCCCCGGCGCACCCCGCTCCGGGGCCTTTTCTATCCTCCTGTAGGGTGCGCATTCACTGCGCACCGCCACACATACCCGATCCCAGAGATGCCCAGCCCCCAAGATCTCTCAACCGTCAAAGCCAACATGCACGCGGTCTATGACCGCAACGCCGCCCATTGGGATGCACAGCGCGATCTGTCCCTGCGCGAAGCCGGTTGTCTGGCGAAGGTCATGGCGGGCATGCCCCAGCCTGCGGATGTGCTTGATCTTGGCTGCGGTGCCGGACGCCCGCTTGCGGCGCATCTGGTGGCGCGGGATCATCGCGTCACCGGCATTGATGCAAGCCCCGCCATGATAGACCTTGCCCAGAGCAACGTCGCGGGCGCCACCTTCCATGTGATGGACATGCGCGCACTGACGCTTGAAGAAGGCTTTGACGTCCTCCTGAGTTGGGACGCGTTCTTTCATCTCAGCCCGGAAGAACAACGCGCGGCACTCCCAAAGATGCTCTCTCTGCTCCGCCCGGGCGGCAACCTTTTGCTGACCGTGGGACATGGCGAAGGCGAGGTCGCAGGCACGGTGGCGGGGGAACCTGTCTATCACGGCAGTCTGGAGCCCTTGGAATACCTCGAAATCCTGGAGAGCGCCGGGTTCGCCCATACGCGCTACACCCCCAATGATCCCACCGTTCTGGGCCGCTATGTGCTTCTGGCCTGCGGCAAAGGCATGAAGTGAGACCCCGCCCGCGATGAGACTTCCCACCACAAGCTTCTCATTCCCCCAATATCCCGGGGTGAATTGCCCGCAGGGCAAGAGGGGCTGGCCCCTGCGATCCGAAGGCTCCCGCTGATGCCTCACCGCTGGACAGACCCCACCACGCCCGATCAACCGGTGCTCACCCTCTGGCCGCACCGCTCCCTGCCGCGCCGGGGATTCGCCGCCATGGTGCTCTTTGCCTTCACTGCGGGCACCATCCCGCTCTACGGACTGATTGGCACGGTGCTGTTCTGGGGCCTGCTGCCCTTCATCCTCTTGGTGGTCGGCGCGCTCTGGTTTGGTTTGCAAAAGTCCTACAAGGACGGCGATGTGTTTGAGGCGCTGTCGCTGCGCGCAGATACGCTCTCGCTTAGCCACAAACCGGCCCGCGGCGCGGTGCAGGAGTGGTCCTGCAATGTCTATTGGGCGCGTGCCGACATACATGTGCATGGCGGCCCCGTGCCCCACTATGTGACTTTGTCAGGCAACGGCCGCATGGTGGAGATTGGCAGCTTCCTGTCCGAAGAGGAACGCAAGACGCTTTATGCGGAGCTCAGCGATTTTCTGGCTCGCGCGGTGGCGACGCCAAATTCTTAGCATTTGGCTGGCCCGATTCGCGTTGTCCTGCGCCATGTTGCGGCGCGCGGGCCGTTAAAGTGGGTGTTTTTCCAAAGGGTCAAAAATCGCACCTCCGCAATACAGCCGCGATACAGACGCAATACCGACGTTGATGTTTTGCGTCTTCCGCAGCGTCCCAAAACGTTAATGCCCCAACAAAACGCTCGCCGAGTCGCGCGCAGACGCTAGGCTGGGATGACACAGTTGAATATTGGGAGGTTGTCATGGCTGTTTCGCTGCAGGTGCTCTATCCGGTTGGAGAAGGCACCACATTTGACCACGCATATTATGCCAGCACACATATGGATCTGGTCGGGGAACATATGGGGCCGCATATGGTCTCTGCGCAGGCCAGCAAGGGGCTTGCAGGCGGGCCCAATGTGCCCAGCCCGTTTCACGCCATCGCGACGATTCTCTTTGAAGATCAAGCTGCTATGGATGCCGCCATGGGCGCAGCCGGCCCGGTGATGGCGGACATCCCGAATTTCACCAATGTGCAGCCTCAGATCATGATTGGTGAGGTCATGGGCTGAACCTTAGGGCTTAGTGTGGGGCAGGGATGGCTCAGGCCATCCCGCCTTTCACAAGGCCTTCTGCGATCTGACCATAGGCTTTGGCCATATCGCTTTCCCCCGCCGCAATTGGGGTGCCACCGTCTCCGGCCAACCGGGTGTCTAGATCAATCGGCAGCGCACCCAGCAGCGGCACACCCAGTTTTTCCGCCTCTGCGGCCACACCGCCATGGCCAAAGATATGGGCCTCATGCCCACAGTTCGGGCAGTGGAAAAGGCTCATGTTCTCAATGAGTCCCAGCACCGGCGTCTTTAACTGATCAAACATGCCAAGCGCCTTGCGCGCGTCTAATAGGGCGACGTCCTGCGGCGTGCTCACCACAATGGCACCGGTCAGTTCGGTTTTCTGGCACAGCGTCAGCTGCACATCCCCAGTGCCCGGCGGCAGATCCACAATCAGCACGTCCAGTTCGCCCCATTGCACCTGTGTCAGCATCTGCTGCAGCGCGCCCATCAGCATCGGACCGCGCCAGACCACGGGTTTGTCTTCTTCCAGCATAAAGCCCAGCGACATGATGGTAACCCCATGAGCGTGCAGGGGAATAATGGTCTTTCCGTCCGGGCTGGCCGGGCGCTTGTTGACCCCCATCATACGGGGCTGGCTTGGGCCGTAGATATCTGCATCCAGCAAGCCCACCTTGCGCCCCTGTTTGGCCAGCGCCACGGCGAGGTTGGAGGAGACGGTGGATTTGCCCACGCCGCCCTTGCCGGAGCCCACCGCCAGAATGCGCTTCACACCGGCCACTTTCATCGGACCCGCCTGCGGTTTCGGGTGCCCCCCGATCTTGAGATTCGGCGCGGCTTGTTTTGGGGCAGGGGAGGCCTCGTGCGCGGTCAACGCGACCTGCACCTGAGACACGCCGGGCAGCTGTGCAACGGACGCTTCAGCCGCTTTGCGCAACGGCTCCATCATCCGTGCTATATCTGCGTTGGGCGCTTCAAGAACAAAACGCACCGACTCACCGTCAATCACAAGGGCCCGCAAAAAATCGCGCGACACCAGATCGCCCCCGTCCGGTAAGGCAATTTTTGACAATACGGCCTGCACATCTGCTTTGGTCACCGGCATGCTGAACTCCTATGCTGCAAGTGCACAATGCAGGCACTTATGATTTTGATCATGTAGTAAAACCTTCATATTTCTTCAAGGTTTTCGGCGATTTGCACAATTCTTGTGCAGGGGGTTGTGACGTGGCGTCTGATATTCCGTCCGCGCATAACTGCATTGCGGAGCTGTCTATTGTGCATCTGCAGCATGCTCCCATATAAACTCCACAAGCGAACGGACACACTCAAACGCAAGAGTAACGATTATGGCATATGCAGCAAACAGCGCCCCGGTGGCAGCCCCTAAAGCCTCAGGTTTTTCGGCTTTTATCGCAAACTTGGCAGAGCGCCTGCGCCAATACCGCGTTTACCGCGAGACTTATAACGAGTTGAGCGCGCTGTCTGATCGTGAACTGAACGACCTCGGTTTGAGCCGTTCCATGATCCGTCGTCTGGCCATCGATGCCAGCCAAGACGCTTAAATAGTTTCGGGAAGCCATCTCCTCCCTCAGGCTTTCCAATTCTGCGACGATGCCTCTCCTCCTCCCTGGTATCGTCGCGGCGAACAACGGGCCAAATGGTCCAAAGAGCTCAAGTCTCTCCTCTCCTCCTCCCTGGAGGGACTTGAACATAGCGACGGCGCCTCTCCTCCTCCCTGGCGTCGTCGCAACAAAATTCGGGCTCCGATAGCCCAGCGAGATCAAGCACTCTCTCTCCTCCTCCCTGAGGGTGCTTGTGTCTAGAGCGGCGGCACCTCTCCTCCTCCCTGGTGTCGTCGCCCAAGAATTCCGGGCTCTGACAGCCCAACGAGATCAAGGGTTCTCTCTCCTCCTCCCTGAGAGCTCTTGTGACTAGAGCGGCAGCACCTCTCCTCCTCCCTGGTGCTGCCGCCTCGAAATTCGAGCCACGCGGCTCACCGGTATCAAGGCGCTCTCTCCTCCTCCCTGATGTCGCCGCTGCATTCTCCCTTCAAAGTATTGTAAGTCATGAAAAAAGCGCCCCTGAGGGCGCTTGGTTGTTTTGGTCTTGAGAGCGATGTCAGAGCGCCGCACTGGGCCTTGCTTGCACCTTGGCATACCAGGCCTGTGTTGCCGTGTTCTCTGCCGGAGGGGGAAGTTTCACGATTCGGGCAAAGTCGCAGAATACAAAGGCCGTGATGTCCGCCAGAGTAAAGGCATCGCCAGCGAGCCATGGGCTGTCCTGCAGGCGGGTTTCCAGCGTCTTATAAAACAATCCCAACCGCTTTGCGCCGCGCGCCGCGAGTTCTGGGATCTGCTCATAGTCTACCGCACCGGGCAGCGCACGCCCCTTCAGGGCTGGGGTGGCGTTGCGCAATGCTTCGGCAATGGAGAGCCCGGCATGAAACTCACACACCGCATTCCACATCGACACCGCCCCCTTTTCCTCAGGCGTCCGTCCCATCAAAGGCGGCTCCGGATGCGCCGCTTCCAGATAGGTGGCAATCGCGATGTTTTCGGTGAGGCTTTGCCCGCTGTCTGTCACCAGAACAGGCACCGTACCCCAGGGGTTGATCGCCAAAAACTCCGGTGCTCGGTGGGCATCATTGCGCAGATCCACTTGCCGTGTCTCCACGCTAAGTCCTTTTTCCGCAATGAACATTCTGGCCCGGCGCGGACTGGGTGCTGTGCTGCAATCATAGAAAATCATGGGCATCCTCCTGTCTGATGCCCACTCAATGGCGCGTGCGCAGCCCTGTCAATGGCCGGGGCCGCCTGCCGACGTGTGGTCAGAACGGGATATCGTTTGGTGCAGAAACAAACCGCGCCACAACCTTCTTCTGCCCCGCTTTTTCAAAATCCACGGTCAGCTTGTCGCCTTCGATATCTGCCACTTGGCCATAGCCGAACTTCTGGTGGAACACGCGATCGCCAACCATAAAGCTTGAGATGGCTTGCATGTCTATGGCGGAGGCTTTGGTCTCTTTCGGCTGGCTTGTGCCATATTGACCCGAGCGTGATTGCAGGCGTTTCCAGCCCGGGGAGTTGTAGCCATCAGCCCGCATGGCCGATTGTTCAAGCCCTGAGGTGCCAAACCCGCCGCTGTCCCGCGTATTGCCGCTGTGCCCATAAAGCCCGGGTGGGGTCAGCACTTCGACATTCTCGTCAGAGAGTTCATCGATAAAGCGCGAGGGCATCTGGCTTTGCCATTGGCCAAACACACGGCGATTGCCAGCAAAGGAAATCGTGCAAATTTCCTCAGCACGGGTGATTCCCACATAGGCCAGCCGCCGCTCTTCTTCCAAGCCCTTGAGGCCGTTTTCGTCCATGGAGCGTTGCGACGGGAACAACCCATCCTCCCAGCCGGGCAGGAAAACAGCGGGGAATTCCAAACCTTTGGCAGCGTGCAGGGTCATGATCGAGATCTTCTGCTCCGCATCCTCGCTTTCATTGTCCATGATCAGGCTGACGTGCTCCAGAAAGCCCTGAAGGTTGTCAAAGCTTTCCAGTGCCTTGACCAGTTCCTTGAGGTTTTCCAAGCGCCCCGGCGCCTCGGGTGTTTTGTCATTTTGCCACATCGCGGTGTAGCCCGATTCATCGAGGATCACCTGCGCCAGTTCCACGTGGCTCAGTTCCGCATGCCCCTCTTGCAGGCGCATTGCGGTCTGGGTGGCACCGTCATCAATCACCGCGTCATCGTCCAGCGCAACTTCCACCTGGGGTGGGGTGCCTTGCCGCCGCCAACGATCAAGCCCCTCCAGCAGGATGCCAAGTTCCTTCGCGCCTTTGCCGCCAATGCCCTTTTCTTCCAGCAGGATGCGGGCACCCTCCACCAGGCTCACCCCATTGGTACGGGCGCAGGTCTGGATCTTCTGCTGCGCCACATTGCCAAGCCCACGTTTGGGGGTGTTCACAATGCGCTCAAAGGCCAGATCGTCCTCCGGGCTGACCACCAGCCGGAAATAGGCCATGGCATCGCGAATCTCCAAACGCTCATAGAATCGCGGGCCACCAATCACGCGATAGGGCAGGCCGATGGTCAGAAAGCGGTCTTCAAAGGCGCGCATCTGATGGGAAGCCCGCACGAGAATCGCCATGTCCTCCAGCGACTTTGGGGCGCTGCCACGTGTGCCGCGCTGCATGGCTTCCACTTCTTCACCAACCCAGCGCGCCTCTTCGTCGCCGTCCCAATGGCCGATCAGGCGCACCTTTTCGCCCATGTCGGCTTCGGTCCAAAGCTCCTTGCCAAGGCGGTTTTCGTTGCCGCGGATCACGTTGGATGCGGCGGCCAGAATATTGCCGGTAGAGCGGTAATTCTGCTCAAGCCGCACCACATGCGCGCCGGGAAAATCCTTTTCAAAGCGCAGGATGTTTCCAACTTCCGCCCCGCGCCAGCCATAGATCGACTGATCGTCATCCCCGACGCAGCAGATGTTTTTATGCCCGCTCGCCAGCAAGCGCAGCCAGAGATACTGGGCGACGTTGGTATCCTGATATTCGTCTACAAGGATGTAGCGGAACCAGCGTTGATAATTGGCGAGCACATCCGGGTTGTCCTGGAAGATGGTGACCATGTGTAAAAGCAGGTCGCCAAAATCCACAGCGTTCAGTTCTTTGAGACGGGTCTGATACTGCGCGTATAGTTCTCCACCCCGATGATTGTAGGCGCCGGCATCTGCCGCAGGCAGCTTTTGTGGGGTTAAGGCTCTGTTTTTCCAGCCGTCTATGAGCGATGCAAGCTGCCTCGCTGGCCAGCGTTTGTCATCAATATTGGCCGCCGCCACCAACTGCTTGAGCAGGCGCAGTTGATCGTCGGTGTCCAGAATCGTGAAGTTGGATTTCAGCCCAACCAGCTCGGCATGGCGGCGCAGGAGTTTGACGCAGATCGCGTGAAAGGTGCCCAGCCATGGCATGCCTTCGATCTGGTGCCCCAACATGTTGCCGACGCGGTTTTTCATCTCGCGTGCCGCTTTGTTGGTAAAGGTCACCGCCAAAATCTCATTGGGCCGCGCCCGTGAGGTGTTGAGCAGATGCACAATCCGGGCCGTCAGGGCCTTGGTTTTGCCGGTGCCCGCACCCGCCAGCATCAAGACCGGTCCGTCCATTTGCTCCACAGCTTCCCGCTGCGCCGGGTTGAGTTCATCCAGATAGGGGCTCGGGCGCGCCATCATCGCGCGCGCCGAAAGCGACGCGCCTTCAAAGGCGTCAAATTCGTCAAAACTGCTCATGGTGCCAACTTACCGCAAAGCGGCAGGATGCAAAAGGTCTGTTCCGTTTATGTTCCAGAGGCAAAACACGGTTTCTTTCACAGGTTGTTCTGGACTTTTGAGTGGAGACGTCAGACACAAATATCATGGACTTACATGCCAGATACCCAGCCCTGAGTGACCTGAAGAAACGCTCGAAACAGCGTTTGCCCAAGTTTGTTTGGGAGTACCTGGACAGTGCGACGGGGGAGGAGCGTACCAAGCATCGCAATCGAGCCCAGTTTGATGCGGTGCAACTCATGCCGTCGATTCTACATGGTGAGATTGCGCCGTCTTTGGAAACGACACTGATGGGCCAGACATATGCGCTGCCGGTCGGGATAGCGCCTGTGGGTATGTCAGGTCTTATGTGGCCCGACGCGGAAAGGCTGCTGGCGCAGGCCGCCACCAAGTCGCAAATTCCCTATTGCCTGTCCACAGTGGCCACGCAGACACCGGAAGAGGTCGCGCCGGATTTGAACGGGAATGGCTGGTTTCAGCTTTATCCGCCGCGCGATGAAGGGATTCGTAAGGATATGCTGAAGCGGGTTGGGGAGGCCGGATACACCACATTGGTGCTTACGGTGGATGTGCCGGTTGCCAGTCGGCGTGAGCGGCAAGTGCGCTCCGGCCTCACGACACCGCCCAGATTGACACCAAGGTTGCTGGCACAGGTTGCGATGCGCCCGACCTGGGCATTGGGAATGGCGCAGCGGGGCATGCCGCGGATGCGCTTGATTGATGAGTATGCAGGCAATGTGACGGGGCTAAGCTCCACGGCCCATGCAGGATATTTGCTGCGCACCTCACCTGATTGGGATTACGTCCATTGGCTGAGAGAGCATTGGCCCGGCAAATTGGTCGTTAAGGGCGTCATGCGCGCTGAGGACGCCACGCGCCTCAAAGAGGCCGGAGTGGACGCGATTTGGATTTCCAACCACGCCGGACGCCAATTTGATGCTGCACCTGCAACAATAGATGTGCTGCCAAAAATTCGCGCAGCTTGCGACCTGCCCATCATTCTGGACAGCGGCGTTGAGACCGGGCTCGATATTTTGCGCGCAATCGCACTTGGAGCCGATTTTGTCTTTATGGGAAGCGGTTTTCACCATGCGTTGGCCGCATTGGGTAGCCGGGGCCCTGCCCATCTCTTGGAGATTCTCTCCAAGGATTTGGAGGCGAATATGGGCCAACTTGGGATCAGTGATTTGCGGGATGTGACGAAGAATCTTCTCTAGACGCCCCCTCCGTGTCGCAGGTGCAGAAAAATCTGCCGGATTTTGAGGCGTTTTCGTGAACACATCCTTTCACAAATCTTACATGTTTACGCAGTCCTTGGTATTGCGCGGCCCCGGTCGCGTGACTTAAGGCCTTCACTACACACTCGGACAGACACCAGCGAGGGGGAGCCTGCCCATGACCGAATTTTCCAAAATCCTAATTGCCAACCGTGGCGAGATCGCGATCCGTGTGATGCGCGCTGCCAATGAGATGGGCAAGAAAACCGTGGCCGTGTTTGCCGAAGAGGACAAACTTGGCCTGCACCGCTTCAAAGCGGACGAAGCCTATCGGATCGGCGAAGGGATGGGGCCTGTTGCGGCCTATCTGAGCATCGACGAGATCATCCGTGTCGCCAAAGAGTGCGGCGCAGATGCGATCCATCCGGGCTACGGTCTGCTGTCGGAGAACCCACATTTTGTGGATGCCTGTGCAGCCAACGGAATCACCTTCATCGGCCCCAAAGCCGAAACCATGCGCGCGCTGGGTGACAAAGCTTCTGCACGGAAAGTGGCGATTGCGGCGGGTGTGCCAGTTATCCCGGCGACCGAAGTGCTTGGCGATGACATGGAGGCCATCAAGACAGAGGCCGCCGAGATCGGCTATCCTCTGATGCTCAAAGCCTCTTGGGGCGGCGGCGGTCGCGGTATGCGTCCGATCCACGGCGAAGATGAGCTGGAAGAGAAGGTGCTGGAAGGGCGCCGTGAAGCCGAGGCCGCCTTTGGCAATGGCGAAGGGTATCTGGAGAAGATGATCACCCGCGCCCGCCACGTAGAGGTGCAGATCCTTGGTGACCAGCAAGGCAATATCTATCACCTCTATGAGCGGGATTGCTCGGTTCAGCGCCGTAACCAGAAAGTGGTTGAGCGCGCGCCTGCGCCTTATCTGTCTGAAGCTCAGCGTGAAGAACTTTGCGAGCTTGGTCGCAAGATCTGTGCGCATGTGAACTATGAATGCGCCGGCACCGTTGAATTCCTGATGGATATGGAAACTGGCAAGTTCTACTTCATCGAAGTGAACCCGCGTGTTCAGGTCGAGCACACTGTGACCGAAGAGGTCACCGGCATCGACATCGTGCAGGCGCAAATCCTGATCGCGGAAGGCAAATCCCTTTCTGAGGCGACCGGCAAATCCAGCCAATACGATATCCGCCTCAATGGTCATGCGCTGCAAACACGCGTGACGACCGAGGACCCACAGAACAACTTCATCCCGGATTACGGCCGGATCACGGCCTATCGCTCAGCCACCGGTATGGGCATCCGTCTTGATGGTGGTACGGCGTATGCGGGCGGCGTGATCACGCGCTACTACGATAGCCTGCTGACCAAGGTGACAGCGTGGGCGCCAACACCAGAGAAGGCCATCAAGCGGATGGACCGCGCGCTGCGCGAGTTCCGTGTGCGCGGCGTGTCGACCAACATCGCTTTTGTTGAAAACCTGCTGAAGCACCCGACCTTCCTGTCCAATCAATACACCACCAAGTTTATTGATGAGACACCGGATCTGTTCCAATTCGCCAAGCGCCGTGACCGGGGCACCAAGGTGCTGACGTATATCGCTGATATCTCTGTCAACGGGCACCCGGAAACAACGGATCGGCCCATGCCGGCTGCCGATCTGAAAGCGCCGCTGCCGCCAGAGAAGCGTGGGGATGTCCAGCCGGGCACACGCAATTTGCTGGAAGAGCAGGGCGCACAGGCTGTCGCTGACTGGATGAAAGCGCAAAGCAAGCTGTTGCTGACCGACACCACCATGCGTGATGGTCACCAATCGCTGCTGGCAACGCGGATGCGCTCCATCGACATGATCAAAGTCGCGCCAAGCTACGCGGCCAACCTGCCAGAGCTGTTCTCTGTTGAATGCTGGGGCGGGGCGACCTTTGATGTGGCTTACCGCTTCCTGCAGGAATGTCCATGGCAGCGTCTGCGCGATCTGCGCACAGCTATGCCAAACGTGTTGACCCAGATGCTGTTGCGTGCGTCCAACGGTGTTGGGTATACCAACTATCCGGACAATGTGGTGCAGGCCTTTGTGAAGCAGGCAGCTGAAACCGGCGTTGACGTCTTCCGCGTGTTTGACAGCCTCAACTGGGTTGAAAACATGCGTGTCGCCATGGACGCAGTGGTTGAAAACGGCAAGATTTGTGAAGGCACGATCTGTTACACAGGTGATCTGCTTGATCCGGCCCGCAGCAAATATGACCTGAACTACTATGTTGGCATGGCCAAAGAGCTTGAGGCCGCAGGCGCGCATGTGCTGGGTCTGAAAGACATGGCCGGACTGCTGAAGCCAGCCTCTGCGCGCATGCTTGTGAAAGCGCTTAAAGAAGAGGTCGGCCTGCCGATCCACTTCCACACGCATGACACTTCCGGGATTGCCGGTGCGACCATTCTGGCCGCCGCAGAAGCAGGTGTGGACGCGGTTGATGCTGCTATGGACGCCTTCTCTGGCGGCACCTCGCAACCATGTCTTGGCTCTATCGTTGAGGCAACACGCAACACCGATCGCGACACTGGGCTGGACATTGGCGCGATCCGCGAAATCAGCGCTTACTGGGAGGGTGTACGTGCACAGTACTCCGCCTTTGAAAGCGGTCTCGCGGCACCTGCATCGGAAGTCTATCTGCACGAGATGCCTGGTGGCCAGTTCACCAACCTGAAGGCCCAGGCGCGCAGCCTTGGTCTAGAGGAGCGCTGGCATGAGGTCGCTCAGACCTATGCGGACGTCAACCAGATGTTTGGCGACATAGTGAAGGTGACCCCATCGTCAAAGGTTGTGGGTGACATGGCACTGATGATGGTAAGCCAAGGCCTGACCCGCGAAGAAGTCGAGGATCCAAGTGTCGAGTTGGCTTTCCCGGACAGCGTTGTGGACATGATGCGCGGCAATCTTGGCCAGCCACATGGTGGCTTCCCCTCCGCGATCATCGACAAGGTGCTGAAAGACGAAAAGCCCAACACCGAGCGCCCTGGCAAGCATCTGAAGCCGATTGATCTGGAGGCAACGCGCTCAGATTTGTCGGCGGAGCTTGAGGGCTTCAAGGTGGATGATGAGGATCTGAACGGCTACCTGATGTATCCTAAGGTGTTCCTTGATTACATGGGGCGTCACCGTCAGTACGGTCCGGTTCGGTCGCTGCCAACCCGCACGTTCTTCTATGGCATGGAGCCTGGCGAAGAAATCACAGCGGAAATCGATCCGGGCAAGACCCTTGAAATCCGTTTGCAAGCCATCGGTGAGACTGACGAGAATGGCGAAGTGAAGGTGTTCTTTGAGCTGAACGGTCAGCCTCGTGTGATCCGCGTGCCAAACCGTCTGGTCAAAGCGTCGACCGCATCGCGCCCTAAAGCTGAAGTTGGCAATGCCAACCACATCGGGGCGCCAATGCCGGGTGTTGTTGCCTCTGTTGCTGCAGTTGCGGGGGCTCAGGTCAAAGAGGGCGACCTTCTGCTGACCATTGAGGCGATGAAGATGGAAACCGGTATCCATGCTGAACGTGACGCGGTGATCAAAGCCGTTCATGTCTCTGCAGGTGGTCAGATCGATGCAAAAGATCTGCTGGTAGAACTCGAGTAACTTTCAGTCAGGTTGGGGGAATTTGCCTCAGCCACCACATCAAAAAAGCCCCATGTCAGCGGGCTGACATGGGGCTTTCTGTTCAGTTGGTGACGTCGCGCGCGGCAACGTGCCCTGTACTACTCAGCAGCAGGCGCGACAGACGCCAGATACGCGGCAACGTCTTCGCCACCCTTTTTGAGTTTGAAGGTCATCTTGGACTTGGTTTCGTAACCATTGTCTGACAGCCATGCTTTTGGATCGACCACATAAGCGGCCAGCATCTCTTCTGTCCAAACCGCACCGGCTTCATTGGCGGATTGCAGCCCTGCGCCGTATTTGAAGTCCTCAGAGCCAACCGCGCGGCCGACTACGCCGTAAAGGTTCGGACCGGTTTTGCCGCCCTTGAAGATCACCTCTCCATCAGGGGAAGCGATTGTGTGGCATGCTTTGCATTTCTTGAAGCCTTTTTCGCCCGCCTCCACGTCGCCTTCTGCGAGAACTGGCGAAGCGACGAGAAGTGCCGCTGTTGCTGCTGCTAGGAATTTCATGAGAGTAACCTCGTTGATGAATGGGTGTTCGACGCGTTGCGCAAGATAAATTTCTCAAGCAAGGGACGACCAAGTGCAACTGAAAATGGGGCGAAAAAGCCCTATTTCCAGCACCCGCGACGATCCGGCGCGCTTTCTGATGCCTTTGTGGGGCATCGCGTTTGTTGAGCCGCGAGCGACCCTAGCGAGCCTTAGAAAAGGCTCAGCAGCAATCCCGACAATGGTCTCAGATCAAGAGGTAAGAGGCTCTTCGGCTTCTGCAGGAGAGGGGAACGCCAACTCAAAATTGCGTTTCAAAGCAACGTCGACATCGTCCATCGTGACGGGAAGACCGAGGTCGACAAGTGACGTGACCCCATGTTCGGTGATGCCGCAGGGCACGATACCACCAAAGTGGGAAAGATCCGGCTCTACGTTGATCGAAATGCCGTGAAAGCTGACCCAGCGCCGGAGGCGGATACCAATTGCTGCGATCTTGTCTTCGGATTTTGAGCCGTCAGCCCGCAACGGTTTGTCATCGCGTTCGATCCAGACGCCCACACGGCCTTCGCGAATTTCGCCTTTCAGATTGAATTCCGCGAGGGTCTGAATCACCCAGGTCTCAAGCTGTTTCACAAAAGCGCGGACGTCTCTGCCACGTTTGCTGAGATCGAGCAGCACATAGACCACACGCTGGCCCGGGCCATGGTAGGTGTACTCGCCGCCGCGTCTGGCCTGATACACCGGAAAACGCTCTGGATCGACCAAATCGTCAATTTTCGCAGAGGTACCAGCCGTATAGAGCGGGGCATGTTCCAACAGCCAGATGCACTCCTCAGCCTCACCGGCGGCAATGGCTGTTGCGCGCTGCTCCATAAATTCAAGAGCGGTTTCGTAGTCAACCAAACCGTCGCTGTGGATCCATTCTACCATGTGAACCTGCCGTTTATGCTGTTGATAGGCACCTAAGTGTTTTTTGGCTCAGCTTCAATTGAGGATTGGCGAACCACATCGTTTGACCTTTGAGATCTGCTCCTCTTTTGGTGCTCTAGGGGGCAGCCAAAAAAATATCTGAAGAAGCGCATTTTTTGCTTCACTTCCCCAGCGAGCCTAGGTATTAGCCCCTCACCCACCAGGGCAAGTGCGGTCGTGGCGGAATTGGTAGACGCGCAGCGTTGAGGTCGCTGTTCCTTAACCGGAGTGGAAGTTCGAGTCTTCTCGACCGCACCATTTAGCTGAAAATGTGGTCAGCTAAATAGCTTACAGGATTATCTAGACAGTCGTGTGTACTTGGCTTGGTTTGGAAGCCTTGGTTTCTTGCTGTCCATGGCGCATCTTTAGATTTTTGACGCTTATTTTTGCGGGCTGTGAAGTTGAGTGCAGGTCGGGGCGATTGATCCCGTGCTGGTCTGGACAATTCCCTTCGCGCGTAAGAACCTGTCGCCAAATAGAAATTCGTGGAGATGTTTGATGAAATTGATAGCAAGTTCAGCTTTGGCGTTGATGTGCACGTCGGTTGCAGCCTTCGCAATGGGAGAGGGCACCTGTGCTGCGGGCAAGACGCTTTCTGAGGGCACGCTGACAATCGCGACTGGCAACCCGGCTTATTATCCTTGGGTTATGAACGACGCTCCTGAGAGCGGCGAAGGGTTTGAGGCCGCTGTAGCCTATGCCATTGCGGACAAAATGGGGTTCAGTGCAGATCAGGTAACCTGGGTGCGGACGAGTTTTGATGAGGCGATCCAACCCGGTGCCAAGAACTTTGATTTCAATATGCAGCAATATTCCATCACGCCGGAGCGCGAGGAAATGGTGGATTTCAGCCTGCCGTATTATGTGTCGTCAATGGCTGTTCTGACCACACAGAGCGTGGTGGATGCAGGTGCTGAAGCAACTTTGGGCAGTCTGCAGGGCCTCAAATGGGGGGCTGTAGCCACCACTACGGCGCTTCCGATCCTGGCCGAAGTGGTCAAGCCTGCAAGTGATCCCTTGCTTTACAATGACAATGCTGACGTGAATGCCGCGATTATGGCGGGGCAGATTGATGCGGCGCTTTATGACCTGCCGACCGCGCTTTATCTGTCTGCCGCGGTTGTTGATGGTGGCACGCTGCTTGGGCAGTTTCCGCCGGAACAGTCTGAAAACCCTGATAAGTTTGGCTTGCTGATGGAAGAGGGTAACCCGCTTCGGGAATGCGTCGATGCTGCAATCACGGACCTCTCCGAAAGTGGTGCGCTCGCTGCGATTGAGGCAGAATGGCTTGCCGAAGCCACTGGCGTTCCGGTCATCAAATAAATGACTACCTCCAAGGTCGGTAAAGGCGCGGTGAGTGACCGCGCCAAAACGCCAACGCGCCGAGAGCTTTATGAGGCCAATGTGCGGCGGCGTGCCACCCGCATTGCGCTCATCTCCACGATCAGCGTGGGGCTGGCCATCTTTTTTCTTGTGCCGTTGGCACCGGGGTGGGAGGCGGTTCAAAGGTCGTTTTTCAACGGCCGGGTCTTTGCCGCGACATTTCCCGGGCTTGTTGAAGCCTTTTTGCTGAATGTGATGATTTTTGCGTGGTCTGCTCCGCTTATCGCGGTGACAGGTCTTGCGATAGCGCTGTGTCGGGATACGCGCGCGCCTGCGCTCTTTCCGCTACGCTTGTTTGGGATGGCTTACACGGATGTTTTTCGCGGTCTGCCGGTTGTCTTGGTGATTTATATCATTGGCTTTGGGGTGCCAGGATTGGGGCTGCCGAGGCCTTGGAACAGCCCATACATTTGGGGCACTTTGGCGCTGGTACTGGTTTACTCGGCCTATGTGGCAGAAGTCATCCGCTCTGGTATCGACTCCATTCATCATTCGCAGCGCTCTGCCGCAGCGTCTTTGGGGCTGAGTGATCGAGACATCATGCGTTTTGTGGTGTTGCCGCAGGCCATTCGCAATGTGGTGCCTGCGAATATGAATCTGTTTATTGCGCTGCAAAAAGACGTGGCGCTGCTGTCGTTCATTGGGCCGGTAGAGATTTTTAGGCAAGCGGGTGTCTATAAGTCGCTTTATGCGAATTTTACGCCCTACGTTGGCGCCGCACTCATCTTTCTGGCGCTCACCATACCGGCCACCAGATATGCGGATTATCTGATGAACAAGCAGAATAGGGCGCGTACATGAAGGCAAAGTTGTCCTTGCGCGGGGTGCGCAAGTGGTTTGGGGAAAACGAAGTCTGCAAAGGCATCGACTTGGATGTCGCTGACGGCGAGATGGTCTGTTTGATCGGCGCCTCGGGCTCCGGAAAATCAACACTTTTGCGCTGTATGAATCTTTTGGAGCCGATTGATGACGGCGCGATTTTTCTCGATGGCGTGGACATTGCAGAGCCGGGCTTGGATCCGCAGCCCATTCGCCAGAAAATCGGAATCGTTTTTCAGAGCTATAATCTGTTCCCGCATATGACCGCGCTGGAGAATGTGATGCTCGCGCCGCGTCGCGTGTATGGACATGGGCGAGAAGAGCTTCGTCCCAAAGTCACACAGATGTTTGAGCGATTTGGGCTTGGGGATCGCACGGACCACTATCCTGACCAGCTGTCGGGTGGGCAGCAGCAGCGTGTGGCCATCATTCGCGCATTGGCGATGGAGCCGCAGATCATGCTGTTTGACGAGATCACCAGCGCGCTTGACCCCGAATTGGTCGGCGAGGTGCTCGATGTTCTGCGAGATCTTAGGAAGCAGGGGATGACCATGGTGCTGGCCACCCATGAGATGGGTTTTGCGCGCGAGCTGGCAGACAAGGTTTGTTTTCTTGAGGCAGGGCGCATTTTGGAGCAAGGTTCACCAGATCAGTTGTTTTCTGCTCCGCGCGAAGAGCGCACCAAGGCGTTTCTTTCCCGAGTGCTCTGATCACTTCGACTTCGAACTGACTGGAGCTCAATAAAAAATTGCCGCCAGAAAGGCGGCAACCAAAGTCAGATATGTGTTTGAAACGGTGTTTAGAACAGCTGTACGTCGCCAACGCTTTTGTCGACCTTTGGCTTTTTCGCGGCCATACGCTGTGCGCTTTCTTCTTCGACAAGACGGGTGTCTTTCATGAAACGGCGCTGGATCCGGCCGCCAACGGGCCAGAACCGCAAGTTGCGGCCGCGTTGTCCGCCAAGGCAGCAATCCACCAGCTCAAAGCCTTCGTTTTTGACAAACCAAGTCGCAAATTCCGCGTTCTTGGTGCCGATGTCGATGCGGCTGTTGAACATTTTCGCGCCGCCTAGCAACTTCACACGCAGTCGATCACGGCGGGCGCCTGCCTGAATGAGGCCGTTCACCAAGAGTTCCATCGCATGAACGCCGTGGCTCATGCCGCCGGAGGAGTCATTTTCGGTACCCGGCAGGAGGAAATGGTTCATGCCACCGACACCTGCGACTTCGTCCCACATACATGCGGCGACACAAGAGCCAAGGATGGTGGTCATCACCAGCTGGTTATCATCGGACACCTGCACATCGCCCTGCAGCAGGGGTTGCACGTTAAATCCTTTGATCGCTTCTGCTTCAGCTAGGCTCATGGCGCGTTCCGTTCTATTAATTGGTGTGTCAGGATTTCGGTCCTGGAATTTGTGCCGATTTTCAGCTCACGGATTGTCAAAAGTCTTCCCAGTCTTCGTTTGAGAGATCGTTAGGCGACTGGTTCACAACTGCGGCCTTTGTCGTTGAGGCGGGTGATGCGACCTGCGTTGCAGCTTCGCCTTTATGGGGCTTTGGATCGGTTTTTGCTTCGGGAACTGGCGCCGGTGCCTTTTTCACTTTGGCCTTTTTGACCGGTTGGGCCTTGGCTGAAGCGGGCTTCTTTTCCTTTGATTTGACCTCGACCGCATCGCGCGCTGCGTCCTCATCCCATTCTTTCGCCTTGGCTTCAGCGTCTTTCGTGTGTTTGGGAGTGGTCGGCTCTTTGGCCTTGACCTTGTTAGCAACTTCTGGAGCTGGTTTGGGCTGCATTTGCGGTTTTTTTACTGCAGGCTTTGGAGCGCTTGCAGTCGCAACGCCTTCGCTGGGAAGTTTAAAGGTTTGGAGCACATCGGCCATGCGGTTGGCCTCTTCGGAAAGATTACGGCTTGCGGCCGAGGCTTCCTCAATCATCGCAGCATTGCGTTGCGTGACGCGATCTAGCTCTGTTACGCTTTCCTTGATCTCGATGAGATTGTCGGCCTGATCACGCGAACCCGTTGCGATTTGGGCGACCAGATCGGATGCATGGTTCACGCCGGTGATGATCTCCTGCAGGGCCACACCGGCTTTGTTGACCAGCTCACTGCCCTTGGTGACCTGCTCTCCAGAGCGATGGATAAGGTCTTTGATTTCGTTTGCTGACTCTGATGCACGCTGCGCGAGGGCGCGCACTTCTGAGGCGACCACCGCGAAACCACGGCCGGCTTCGCCTGCGCGTGCGGCTTCAACGCCGGCATTGAGCGCGAGAAGGTTGGTTTGAAAGGCGATATCGTCAATCACCCCAATGATGGCTGTGATTTGCTCTGAGCTTTGCTCGATGTTACGCATCGCTTCCACTGTGAGCTCGACCACTTCGCCACCGGCCTGCGCCTGATGGCGGTTGTTCACAATGCGTTCGCTTGCCTCAGCGGCATTCTCAGCGGTTTGCTCGACAGAAGCGCTCAGCGTTTCGATGGCTGCTGCAGATTCCTCAAGGGTCACAGCTTGCGCTTCCGACCGTTTGGATTGGTCCACCACGCTCTCAGAAATCTCCTGTGCGCTGGAGCGGACAGATTCAGCGGTCTGCGAAGCCGCTGACAGCACCTTGTGCAGGTTTACTTGCAATGCATTGTAGTCTTCACAGATCCGGAGCTGCTCTTCCTTGAGAGCGCCGAACTCTGAACTGTTGATCGAGCAACCAACCTGGCCATTTGCAATTTCTGCAAGCCCTTCGGCCAGACGGTTGAAGACCTTCTTTTGAGTTTCATCTTCTTGGGCGCGTTCTTTGCGGGCCTTTTGGCCGTCTGCTAGACGATCGCGGAAGGTTTCGAGCTTTTGCGCAATTACACCGATTTCGTCAGCGCGGTTGGTGTGAGATATTTCTGCGTCAAAATTTGTATTCGCGATTTCCTCGACGGACTCTCCGAGGTCCTTGAGCGGGCGACTGACAAGTCTGCCGAGCTGGAAGATGATCAGCCCAACAGCGAGCATGGAAGCAACCGCCGTGCGGACCATGTCGAGAATGACTTCCTGTAACGTCGCTGCGCGATCTGCGGAGATGTCGACGGCGTAGCTCAGTTGCCCCACGATGCCACGTGCGCCTGGCGCCTGAATGGGCAGTTGAGCCGCGTATACGTCAGCCTTGAGAACAGTTGCTTTGCCAGAGGCGGTGTCAGAGACCGCGTCAAGTCCGTTGATGGCATCAGTTGTTGCCTGATCCCGGGCATCTGAAACATCATAGCTGTAGAGCAACTCTCCAGAAGGTGCGTGCACGTCTACTGCAGAGACTTGAGGGTCTTTTTCCAGAAGTTTGGCGACCGTCGCCCGAATACGATCAGGATCTTGGAACTGCGTCGGCGCAATGAGCTGCGTTGCGAAAAGATCGGCGACCAAGTCATAACGCTGGCTCAAACGCCGTTCGGTGTTGCCCTGCTCAAGATAGTACTCAAATACCGTCCCAGCGCCCAATCCCAGCAAGGCGCAAACGCCAACAGCGACCAGAAGTTTGGTTTTGATGCTCGTGTTGGCAGTCTTGGAGTTTTTCTTCTTGAAGCCGATCATGTGCGCGCCCTGATGGTAAATCCTAATCGAGAAAAGGGTGACTGTTAGATCGTCGCCCCTTTCTGCGTGACCTGTGAGGCTTTTCCGGACAGCTCCGCCAGATGGCGGTCGGTGTTGTCGTGGAAGTTCTCCAAACGGGCGATGATCCCGTCCAGACCACTGTCGACATCGCGCATCCGGCCGCTTTCCACTTTGCAAAGGAGCTTCACTACATCGAGACCGTTGATCCGGCGGCGGAGGCTGCGGCAGATATCAGGGATGGATTTGCCAATGGAGGAAATTTCAATGATGCGGGAGCGGCAGAGCGATTGAAGCTTTTCTCCATGCTCTTGGAGCATTCGCGCATCAGCTTCGGATTGGTTCTCTTGCGCTTGAGCTGCTTTGAAGGCTTCATCAAACAGCTGAGATGTTTGTAGCGTTGATCGCCCGTAGACAACGGCCTTGTACATCTGCTGTAGGGCGCCGGTTTCAGGGTCATGGAGGCGTCCGACCAATCCGTGCATCTCTTTGGCCATCGCATCGTAGTTTTGCGAAATAGTCCCAAGTGCCGCGCCTGCGCCTTCCAGCCGGCCTGCGAGGATGCGCAGGTTAACCGGTTCGCCGCGCACGCGTTCGAAGCCTTGTTCGATGTTGTCGACAAGATTCTGCATATCGCGGATCAGGAGTTCCAAGTCATCCATGGATGCGAACGACTGGGCAAGTTCAGGGCTGATGATGTTACGGCTTTTGAACTCAGCGTTGAGGGCAAATCCGCTATAAGCTTCGAGATTTGGGAAACCCTCCTCTGCAAGCATTTCCTTGAACTTTGCCGCACTTTGCTCTGGAGTGAGCCCTTGAGCTTCCTCGCGCAGAAGCGTGGA
Organism: Shimia sp. R9_3; assembly: GCF_017743755.1. Lineage (NCBI taxonomy): Bacteria > Pseudomonadati > Pseudomonadota > Alphaproteobacteria > Rhodobacterales > Roseobacteraceae > Shimia > Shimia sp. R9_3. The sequence goes on from NZ_JAGHRP010000003.1 coordinate 381,934, forward strand.
ATAAATCTTTTTGGTTTTTTCAAAAAGCTCGGCTTCAGGCTTGATCCGGGAAGATAGGAAGCCGTTTTCAGTGATCGTAATCACCGCCAAAACCCAGTAGTAGTCACCGGATTTGGTCCGGTTTTTCACGTAGGTGCAGATTGGACGACCAGCTTTGAGTGTTTCCCAAACCAGATAGAAAACGCCCTTTGGCATGTCTGGATGGCGAACAATCTTGTGTGGAGCGCCCATGAGCTCATCGCTGCTGTAGCCGGCGATTTCGCAAAATGACTCGCTTACACAGGTGATAACGCCACGCTGATCTGTTGCAGAAACAAGAATTTTTTCAGCTGGAAAACGGACCTCTGTTTCCGCAGAGTCTGCGCCGGTGTTGGCGATCTTGGTCATGGCGTTCATGGTTGTTATCCCAATAATTCGTTGCTGAGTCTTAGTGGATCAGAAGAGGTTTACAGCGCCTGCATCAGGCGACATTTCGATGGATTGGTCCGCGTTGGCGAGACGAGATTTGAGGTAGTCCAAGCGGACGCTGTCCTTCAGATCCTGCACATTGAGATCTGGGCCAGCGCCAATCATGTTGGACATGTTGCCGAGCAAAACCGCGATGTCATCGAGATGCTGAAACAAGGCATCCACGCGCTGTAAATCCCGAATTTTTGACTGATCAGCGCCGCTCAAATCCAACTCACTGGTCAGATTGTCCAACGCATGAGCGATGGAAGCGAGATCAGCCACATCCTTGGAAATGGTGGCCAAAACATCTGCGGTGGTACGAGTTGTCATACGCGATCCTCTATGGGAGCCCCTTACAGGGGCCCCACGACCTTTTCGATGCAGGCCTTAAGCTGGGCGGTTTGGAATGGCTTTTTGATGAAGTTGTTCATCCCAAGCTTGACGCCCTTGTTGATGGTTTCGGGGTCTGCACGGCCGGTGATCAGGATGAAACCTGTACGCGCAGTCGCCTTGTTGGAGCGGATACCTTCCAGAAGCTGAAGACCATCCATGCCAGGCATGTTGTAGTCTGACAGGATCAGGTGGACAGGTTTCGATGCCAGGCTGCGCCAAGCATTTGCACCATCGTTTTCTGTGCGGTAGTTGACGACCCCGATTTCATCGAGCGCCTGCGTGATTAGACCACGGCTGGTGGACATATCATCCACTACCAGGACATGTAGCTTATCTTTCAAGCTCATTTTGGGTTCCCCATGTGCATTGATGCGTGAGCGTTCGTGCCGCCGACGCGGGAGGTGCTTGTCGAAAAGACGCCTCGACCTACTGTGTGAAACAGTTCGGCATGTTCCGGACCGATCCCTTCGGAGTGGCCCAAGAAGAGCAATCCGTCGTCGCAAAGTTGTTCACCAAACCGGCGCCATAGACGGCTTTGGGTTGGTGCATCAAAATAGATCGCAACGTTGCGACACATGATGATGTCAAACTTGCCTTTGAACGGCCACTCACCATGCAGGTTAAGACGCCTAAAGCTGATCAGGTCGCGTGCTTTGTCGCTGACTGAACTACGGTCTCTCGCCCCTTCTTGGGGGGAGAAATATTTTTCTGACTGTCCGTTTGGCAGGGCGGTGGTTGAGGATGTCGGATAGATACCCTGCTTGGCTGTCGCCAGAATTTCGGTGTCGATATCCGTCGCCAGAATTTTCACATCCAAGCTTGCGGCCTCTGGGCAAGCATCCAAAACATGGAATGCCAAACCATAGGGTTCTTCACCGCTGGAACATCCAGCAGACCAAATCCTCACTCTTTTGCCGCGGCGCGCCTTGTCCATGAGATCAGGCAGAAACTCTTCCGCCAGTTGCTCGAAATGATGCCCTTCGCGATTGAAGCGCGTCATGTTGGTCGTATAGGCGCTTACAAAGCGCGATTGTTCGTCTTTGCCTTGCGCGGACAGCATATAGTCGATGTATGCGTCAACGGTCTCAAAACCGGTGGCGCGCAGGCGCTTAGACAATCGAGAGGCAACCATCGTACGCTTGTGGGGTTGCAGGTCGATGCCCATCATTTCCCGCACAAGCTGGGCAATACGGGTGAAGTCCGCATCGCTGATCGTTCCCTCTTCAAGGGTATGTTGCGCCATCTGGTTCATGCCGCTGACAGAGCTTCCTGAGGCATGATCTGGTGCACATCGATTGCGCGTACGATTGTCTCTTCAAGAGTGTAGACGCCGCGAATGAAGGCCGAAGTCTTGGACGAAGACACTTCAGGTGTTGGTTTCATCTCTTCGGTGTTGACCGTGATGATGTTGGATACGGCGTCCACCAGGAAGCCCACGCTCTTCTCATCGATATGCGCGATGATGATCACGTGACGCGATTCCGGGATGGTTTTGCCAAGGCCAAGGCGCATGGAAAGGTCAATCACTGGCAGCACGGCGCCGCGCAGGTTCATCATACCCACAACATAGTCGGGGGCATGTGGAAGCGTGGTTGTGCTTGTCCAGCCGCGGATTTCCAGGACGTGCCCGATGTCGAGGCAGAACGCCTGTTCACCGATGGTGAAAGACACGATCTCGATGCGGTTATCGGTCTTTTCAATGGTTGCTTGTTCAGACATAGGAGTTCACCTCTACAAGTTCGGACCCTTTGCGCAGTCCTGGGTTGCCATTACCCGGTGAGGGGATCATTTGGTCGGTGTCCACGATCAGGGCGATTTTGCCGTTCCCGAGGATGGTGGCCGCTGCGATGCCGGGGATGGAGTGATAGTTTTGCTCCAGACCTTTGATCACGACTTCGCGCTGCTCGACGATGCCGTCTACGGCAAGAGCGGAGCGTCGCCCTGATTCACCTTCGATCAGCAGCAACGATTGGTCACTGAGATCTTCCAGCGGTGTGCGGAAGCCCAAGGCCTCGCCAAGATCCACAATCGGCAACATTGAGTCGTTCACGGAAAGACCACGGTCACCGTCGCAGAAGTCATGGATGTTGGCCTGACCCGGTTGCAGCGTTTCCCGCAGCGCCACAGTTGGCACAACAAGGGATTCGCCAGCGACTTCAATCAGCATGCCCTCCATGACCGCAAGTGTGAGCGGCAGGGAGATTGTGATCGTTGTGCCTTTACCAGGCTCGGATTGCAGGTTGATGCGGCCGCCAAGCGCCTGAATTTCAGAGCGCACAACATCCATACCAACGCCACGGCCAGACAGCTGAGAGATCTCATCTGCTGTGGAGAAGCCCGGACGGAAGAGCAGGTTGTCGATATCGCTGTCGGTCAGGTCATCCTCAGGACGTACCAAACCTTTTTCTTCAGCTTTGCGACGCACTTTCTCGCGGTTTACGCCAGCACCGTCGTCAGACAGGGAGATGACAACACGGCCAGAGCGGTGTGCAGCTTCCAGTTTGATGGTGCCCATTTCCGGCTTGCCCGCAGCGACCCGATCTTCCGCCTTTTCAAGACCGTGGTCTACGGAGTTTCGGATCATGTGGGTCAGTGGCTCAACCAAGCGCTCGGTCACCGTCTTGTCGACCTCGGTTGCTTCGCCAACCATGACCAGACGAGAGGTCTTGCCCGCCTGACGAGAGGATTCTCGCACGATGCGGCTCATACGTTGGAACAGTCCGCGTACAGGTTGCGCACGGATGGCCATCACGCTTTCCTGAAGTACACCTGAGAGCGTCTTGAGCTGACCAATGGCTTCGCTGACCGCGCTGTTGGCCGAAACCGGCAGCTCGTTCATCGACTGGCGCAACATCGCTTCGCTGATCACAAGCTCGCCGACGAGGTTAATCAGACGGTCGACGCGATTCAGATCCACACGGATTGTGCTGTTGCGCGGTTCAGAGGACTTTTTTCCGCCGTCTCCGCCTTTGGCCTCCTGTTTCGCTTCCTTGTCAGCAAGTTCGGGCTTTGCACGGTTTGCAGGCTTAGGGGCAGCTTCCGGCACAGCGGCGATCTCTTCTACAACAGGGGCAGCTTCAACCACAGGTGCGGCTTCAGCGGCAACTTCGGTGATGTCGAGCTTGCATTGGCCTTCCACGAATTCGAAAATCTCGCGGATCGTGCTTTCGTCAATCCCGTCGTCTGGGCGCAGCGTAAGCGTCCATGCGATGGCTGCAGGTGCGTCTTGCAGGCTTTCCAGAGGTGCAACTGTTGAGGTGTCAGCCTCAACGGTCATTTCACCCATTTCGCCCAAGGCACGGAACAGCAGCGCTGGATCGTGCCCACGTGCGTAGAGCACTGGTTCTGCAGAGAATTTTACCACGAAGTGAGTGGCGCCTTCTGCGACTGGCTCAAGGGAAGGCAGGCCTGGAAGATCACCGGGGCCATCGCCGCCGAGATCGAGGTCCAGCCCCATGTCCAGCGTCACCGCTACGAAATCGTCGGAGGACACTTCTGCGGCGTCGTCTTCTTCCGCAACGCCACCATTGGCATTTTGGGTGACAAGCTTCAGGTCGGAAAGCACTGACGCGCCTTCGCTCTCTGGCATGTCGTTGTCTTCCCGCGCAGCGTCCACAAGATCACTCAGGTGGTCGAAACCCGAAAACATCAGTGCGGTGATGTTAGGGTCCACATCGATTTTGTTTGAACGCAAATCGTCCAACACGTTTTCGAATGCGTGGGCAAATTTGATTAGGCGATCCAGGCCAAATGCGCCGGCGCCGCCTTTGATGGAATGCACAGAGCGGAACATCGCGTTGATGGTTTCCGCGTCTGAATTGCCGTTCTGGAGATCATCCAGACCGGTCGACAGAACCTCAAGAAGGTCGTCGCATTCCTCAAAGAACATGTCACGAAGATCGGACATCACTCAGTTCCTTTCAGACAACCAGACGATTGATGATGGCAACCAGCTTTTCGGCATCAAATGGTTTGACGATCCAGCCAGTTGCACCGGCGGTGCGGGCACGTTGTTTCAGCTCTTCACCGCTCTCGGTGGTCAGAACGAGAATTGGCAGCGAAGCACACTCAGGGCGCTCACGGACACCTTCGATCATGCCGAAACCGTCGAGGCGTGGCATGTTGATGTCGGTGATCACCAGATCAGGATCGGAACCAGACAGTTTGTCCAGTCCGTCGATACCGTCTTCGGCCAAGTCCACGTCAAATCCAGCGTCGGTAAGAGCGGTTTGAATCATCGCTCGCATCGTGCGGGAATCATCAACTGCAAGAATCTTGGTTGTCATGCGTTGCCCCTTTCAAGAAGACTGGAATGGGGCAGGCCGAGCCGCTCCATACCTTTTAGAAAATCATCGGATGGTTGTTTGACTTCGAATGCCAGGCCGCGTGCGGCCCATTCGGCACGTGTGGCCAGCAAAAGCTCGGCACCGGCGCCTCCAAGAAACTCCACGTGGAGCGCATCCAAGGCCAAGGGTTGACCACGGGAAGCCTCAATAGCCTGGCGTAGTTCTGAGCAATGGGCGAAATCCAGCTGCTGCGGAAGCGCTATGCAGTCTGGTTGGGGGGAAGAGTTTGCTGTGTTCATGGGTTTGGTTCGATACCGTTTTCGGACTGGCTGATTGAAGGCAACCTATGCTGGGAGGCCTTAACACCGCGTTACCCCGAAACAGTCCGGATGAGGCGTTTCTGAACAATGCGAAACATCTGCGGTCAGGGTGGCGAGAGTTCGGCAGGGAGCTGGGCAACAGCTTGAAAAAGGACGGATTTTCGACCTGATCTGCGCTGGTTCGTTTGGCCTTCTGCACCTTATTGCATGAAACAAATCTCAAGGAAAAAAATCGAATTTTTGGGGAATGGGGCAGCATGAGCTGCCAAATAAAAACGCCGGAATCGCTGATTCCGGCGTGTCAAATTTTGCATGGAAGTGGGCCGGCTCGGATTGTTCTGCCGGATGCATTTGGGGCTGAGGCTGAAGAGGTTTTGCTGTCTGTAAATAGGCCGTTCAACGTGCCGCAAGTTGGGTGAGGATGTTCGCGAAAGCGGCCACTCCCTGGGCTCCGGATGTCGCGTGTTTGGCGTCAAAGATCATCGTGGGGACGCCTGACACGCCCCGCGAGGTCCAAAAACGTTCTTTCTCGCGCACCACATCGGAATATCTTTGATCCTCCAACACGGCTTTCGCTTCTTCGCCGTCTAAGCCAAGGCTTTGAGCGACCTCGATAAGCAAATTTCTATCGCTTACGTCCCGCCCATCTACAAAATAGGCGTCAAAGAGTGCGAGCTTTAGGGATTGTGCTTTTCCTTGTTCACTGGCCCAGTGAATGAGCTGGTGCGCATCGAAGGTGTTGTAGATGCGGCTGGTTTCAGACCAAGCAAACGCAATGTCCAACTCAGAGCCAATATCGGACAAGCGCTTGCGAGAGTCCTCGGATTGCTCGGCCGATGATCCATATTTTCGCATGATATGGTCTCGAAGGTTTTCGCCTTCTGGCACCATGTCTGGGTTGAGCTCAAACGGATGCCAGTATGTCTCAACCTCAACTCCCGTGGTTTCGGCCGCTTTCAAAAGCTGGCGATAGCCAACGATGCACCAAGGGCAAACGACATCAGAGACGATGTCTATACGGATGGGAGTTTGGGTCATGAGCGCTTCCTATTCCTTAACATCTTAGGAATTGGTGGCTCCTGTGCTGGTATGCAAGAGATGGGGATGGACTTAGGGTAAAACGCCGAGCCACAGCCACACAGTGAACACAGAGAAGGCGGTGCCGATCAGCACTGTTGAGGCAGCGACCCTCATTGCGCGGCCATACATATTGGCAAAGAGATAGGCATTGATGCCTGGTGCCATAGAGGCGGTGACAATAGCCGATCGCATATTTTCGACGGAGATAGAGGACAAAGAGCCAAATAGGAACGTGAGCGCTGGGTGCAGGCCTAATGAGACAGCGCAGCAAAACAGGATTGTGCGCATGTCTCCCTCCGGGCGATAGCGATAAAGCACACCACCCATCCCAAAGAGTGCTGCAGGCAACGCGGAGGATGCCAACAGGTTCACGGCGTGCATGGCAGGTGCAGGTACGGGGACATTGCCAATGTTGACGATAAATCCCAATGCGATGCCCAATATCAGCGCATTGGAGAACATCGCTTTCAACACAGTTGGCACGATCCGCGCTTTGCTTGTGCGCCGTGCGCGCATGATCTCCATTGTGGCGATGCCAAGCCCGTAGCAGAAGGGCGCATGGATAGAGATGATTGCGTAATTCCCCGTCAGGCTGTCAGCACCATAGGCACGCTCCATAATGGCAAGCCCGAGGAGCAGGGAGTTTGAGAAAAGGCACACAAACCCAATCGCTGTGGCGTCCTCCCAATCACGACCAAAAAGGAACTTTGCCCCCAGCATGCCGGTGGTGAAACAGATAAACGCTGCACCATAGAAGCTGCCGAGCAAGTTGGCGTTGTACTCTGCCGCAAGATCAAGAGTTGAGATGGCGCGAAACAGAAGCACAGGGACAGCAAAGTTCGTGGCAAAGCGCATGAGACCATCGACGTTGGATTCGCTGAAATAGCCGCGCCATGCAGCCAAGTACCCAAAGCCAATCAGAATGAAGACCGGCATGATCACCGATATCAAAGTTTGCATCGTGAGAGCCTTTGGGCGGTGAGGTCGCTAAAGATCGACGGTAATTTTCATTCCGTCATATGCCGGTGTGATGTGGTCTGCGGTTTCGGCGGCGATCGTTTCGTAGTCCAGATCGATGTGCATGTTTGTGAGGACCGCACGCTTGGGTGCAAGCTGTTCAATCCAGGCGAGAGCTTGATCCAAATGTGCGTGTGTGGGGTGCGGCGCTCTACGTAAGGCATCCACGATCAGGCAGTCGAGATCTTTGAGCTGGCCCCATGATGTCTCATAGATTTGAGAGACGTCTGGCATATAGGCAACGTCGTGTATGCGAAATGCCAATGCATCGATGCTGCCGTGGTCAACGCGTATGGGTTCAAATGTGATATCGCCGCCAGCGCCGCTGACGCTAAAGGGCTCATCACCAATAGTGTGCATCTCAAGGATTGGGGGGTAGGGCGAATCTTTTGGCTGAACAAAGGCGTAGCCAAAGCGCGAAAGCAGATCGTTTTGTGTAGCTCCATCCGCCCAGACCGAAATCCGTTTGCGCATGTTAAAGACCACCATGCGCAGATCATCTATGCCATGCACATGGTCTGCGTGAGAATGGGTATAAACGACCCCGTCCAAAGCGCCGACATTCTCCGACAATAGCTGATCACGCATGTCAGGGGATGTGTCGATCAATACGGTCGTCTTGCCCTCGGATGTTTGCTTCTCAACCAGCATAGAGCAGCGGCGGCGGCGGTTTTTTGGATTTTTGGGGTCGCAATCACCCCAATGGCCACCAATGCGCGGCACGCCCCCCGAGCTGCCACATCCGAGGATGGTGAAGGTCAGCGTTGCGCTCATGCGGCGTTGGCTTTCTGAAAGACTTTGCCGAAAAGGCGTTCAAAGTTCGCCTGCGTTTGGGCTGCGAAATCGGCATAGTCCATGCCAAAAACCTCGGCCCCAACACGGGCCGTTTTCTCTACATATGCGGGCTCATTGCGCTTGCCGCGATAGGGTGGGGGCGCAAGGTAAGGTGCGTCGGTTTCCACCAAAATGCGGTCAACGGGTGCTGCCGCAAAAATATCCCGGACTTCTTGGGATCGCGGGAAGGCGGCAATGCCCGACATGGAAAGATAAAAGCCGAGATCAAGCATCTGCTGCGCGAGTTCCGGTCCAGAGCTGTAGCAATGCATCACGCAGCCAAAACTGCCGGTTTTGTGCTCCTCCGTGAGGATTTGCGCCATGTCCTCGTCTGCGTCGCGGCTGTGGATAATGAGAGGCAAACCAGTTTGGCGCGCGGCCTCGATATGTATGCGCAACGAGGCCTGCTGCACCTTTTTGCTCTCGGCGGTGTAGTGATAGTCGAGACCGGTTTCACCTATGCCCACCATTTTGGGGTGTTGCGCGATAGCGACCAGCTCATCAACCGTTGCCATGGGTTCGTCCGCTGCGCTCATGGGGTGGGTGCCTGCGGCATAGAAGATTGGCGCGTGGGCTTCAGCAATGGCGCGGACGGTAGGTTCATTGCGCAGCTTGGTGCAAATTGTCACCATGCGTGTCACACCCGCGTCGGCAGCGCGCGCGATGATGTCGTCGATCTGGCCCTCAAAATCGGGAAAATCGAGGTGGCAATGGCTGTCGGTGATCTCAGGTAGGTCAGTCAAAACTCAAGCAACCGCTGTTTCGTGAATCTTAAAGACCGTATCGAGTACCAAGGAGGCGGGGTCAAGGTTCACAGATTTTCCGTGTTGTGTTCTGTCTGATATTTCTTGCGCAACCTGCGCCCATTGGCGCGCTTTGTGAGGGGAATGAGCCAGTTGGCTCAAAATTTGGGCCTCGTTGGGTACTGCTTCGACCATTGGTGGTTGGCCGAGTGCGCCAGTGCGCGCCAAGCGCAACAAAAATAGGTCCAGCAGCGTCAACAGCATCTCAAAGCGCGCCTCAGCCCCACGCCCGACCATCGAGTTGGCAAGATTTAGAGCACGTGGGCGATCAAAGCCCTGGCGTGCGGCAAACAGCGCAAGCAGTTCGGAATAAAGCGTCAGCCCGTCCTGCTGCAGCAGCCGCAATGCTTCACCAACCGAACCGCCGGCAAGTTCGGAGAGTGCCGGAGACTCTGCGGCTTCAAACCCTGCTTGAGTGAGGGCGGCGTGCATATCCTCCGGCGTGAGCGGATTTAGGCGCAGCTCTCGACAGCGGGAACGGATCGTCGGCAGAAGGCGTGAAGGTTGATGCGATATCAACAACATCACAGTGCGCGCAGGCGGCTCTTCCAACATTTTCAGAAGAGCATTGGCCGCGTTTACGTTAAGCTCATCAGCGCTGTCGACGATCACGACCCGACGACCGCCATCCGCCATGGACATGTGCAGGAAACCAGTCAGCTCGCGGACCTCGTTTACGCGGATTTCGGAGGCAAATTTGCCTTCATGTCGGGATTTGTCGCGCGCGCTGTCGGTGCTGCCAGCCCAACCGCGGCGCAGAAGGAACACGCCAGGTTCAGACAGGGCACGAATACGATGTGATACCGGATGTTCGGGGTCTACGTTCAGAGAAGTGTGCTCTGGCGGGGCATCACCAAAAAGGCCGCCCTCTGCCTCTGGGGGCAACGTCAGCAAGAAGCGTGCGATCCGCCAGGCCAGGGTAGCTTTGCCCACACCTTTAGGACCGCTGATCAGCCATCCGTGATGCAGCCTTTGCGAATTCACAGCAGTGAGAAAATCAACCTCCGCGCTCTCCTGCCCAAAGAGCGCAAATGTCTCGCGCGGATGCGGCGCGCCCTCAACGCGATCAGGTTCCGGCGCTTGTTCGTCGCTCACGCGGCCAGACCTTTAAGCTGGTTGGTGGTGTGGTTCAGCACATCAGCAGCCACTTCATCTTGGCTGCGTGCACCGTCAATCACGATGAAACGCTCAGCATATTCCTTTGACAGCTCTAGAAAACCCTGACGCATTTGCCGTTGCAGGCCTTCGCCGAAGTCCTCAAACCGCTCCTCTGAGGTGTTTCGCGATTTTGCCCGTTTCAACCCTTCCGAAGGGTCCATGTCGATAAGAATGGTCATGTCTGGCTCACGGCCAATCATCAAGCTGTGCAGCTTGTCGACCAACGCACGCAGGTCGCCGCGTGACAGGCCTTGGTACATCCGGGTGCTGTCTGCAAAGCGATCACAGATCACCACTTTGCCTGCAGCGATAGCGGGCAAAATTGTCCGTTCCAAATGGTCGCGGCGGGCTGCGGTGAAAAGCAGGATCTCTGTTTCAGCAGACCACCGGTCAGGGTCTCCTTCCAGCACCAATGAGCGGATTTGCTCGGCCCCTTCGGAGCCACCTGGTTCACGGGTCAGCACAACTTCAAACCCCTGAGATCTCAGAGTTTCGGCGAGCTTTTTGGCCTGCGTTGATTTTCCCGACCCATCAATGCCCTCGAAGGTGATAAAGCAGCCAGTGGTCACGACGCTTCCTCAACCAAAAGGCCAAATTGAGACATCAACACGCTCGATGCTGCCCGTAGGCGCACGCCGAATCCGCCTTCAGGCACATCGGTTTCTGCGACGAGCGGAATGCGCATTTTGGGAAGTCCTTCGGGGCTGAGAACCAATTCGGCAAGGCGCTGGCCTTGTGCGATGGGGGCTTCTATCGGGCCATTGTAAATCACTTCGCCTTCGACCTTGCCGCGAGACAGGACTGGCAGGAGAACTTCCACGTCTTCTGCGGGTATGAGGCCAACGCGCGGTGTTTTACCCATCCAGACATCCGCCTCAGCCAAGCGTTCACCTTGACGGATCAGTGTCGTTTCTGAAAACTGACGAAAGGCCCAGTTGACAATTTGTTCCGAAATCTCGGCTCTTTCCTGAACAGTGTCCAGGCCTGAGAAGGCGAAAATCACGCGACGGTATCCCTGTTTGGCGGAGCCGACCAAACCATAGCCAGCCTCAACGGTATGGCCGGTTTTCAAACCGTCGGCACCGATATCCAGCTTAAGCAAAGGGTTGCGGTTTTGCGTGTTCTTTGGCGCACGGCCATCAAACGCAAACTCCGTCTCTGAAAACATCGGATAAAATTCAGGGAAATCCGTGATCAGATGGTTCGCGAGCAAGGCAAGGTCGCGCATGCTCATACGGTGACCAGGCGCTGGCCAACCGTTTGAGTTCGCAAAGGTGGAATTGGTCATGCCCATTTGGCGGGCTCGCCGTGTCATCAGGCGTGCGAAACCTGCCTCGGTGCCATCCGGGCTCAGAGTTTCCGCAATCACGGCGCAGGCGTCATTTCCGGATAGAACGATGATGCCGCGGAGCAAGTCTTCGACAGACACCCGATCAGTGGTGTCAAGAAACATGGTCGATCCGCCATAGTTCATCGCGTGTTGAGAGACCGGCAATTTTTCGGTCATGCTCAAACGACCGTCGCGCACAGCTTCAAACGCCATGTAAAGCGTCATGAGCTTGGACATCGACGCGGGAGGTAAAGCGTCATCCGCATTCTTTGCCATCAGGACCGTGCCTGTTGTGTGGTCAATCACAAAGGCAGCTTTCGCTTTGGTTTCGAAGGCATGAACCGAGGTGGCGATGCCAAGAGCCAAGGCGCTGGCGGATAGGAGTTTTAGAGCCGATCGAAACAAATGCTTGGTCTCCCTTAGTTCGTCACTGCATAGGCGTCGGTGAAGCCAATGCTATGCACTGTATCTGTCATCGTCTTCAGGCCTGATTTGCTGCTCGCGGGACCAACGAGGACGCGCCAGAATGTCTTTTCGCCAGATGTGGTCTTGCGCACGAGTGAAGGCAATCCGGCCGCTTCCATTTGAGACGCGGCGCGCTTGGCGTTGTCTTGCACAGAGAAGATACCAATCTGCACATATGGTTTGGCAAGGGTCGATGAGGATGGGGTCGGCGCTACCTCTGAACGGGCTGTTGTTTCTGGAGCAGCGGGAGACGCGCTGGCTTCCGCCGCGGCGATGGCCGCAGTTGCTGCGGCGATGGGCTCCAGAGGCACCTCAGCAATTTCACTTGGCTCTGCGCTTGCCTCTTGAGGAGTTGGAGTCGGGAGTTCTTCAGCTACCTCTTCACGGCGCAAGGCAGTGACGTTCAATTCAACGGGTTGTCCTGCAATCATCCCAAGCGCTTCTGCTGCATCTGATGACACTTGGATGCGCGGGCCTGGAATTTCTCGCTCCCGACGGAACAAAGCACCGATCACAAATTTGCCGTTGGATTGATTGCGGATGATCACGCGCTCAGGGTCCCCCACAGCGGGGTGTGCAGCCCAAACACCGCCAAGTGAAGGGCGACCATCCCAAAGCCCGGCTTCGGAGGCCGAAAAGACCTCGGGGGCTTCAACATCGCGTTCAACCAGCTTGGTGGTCTGCCCCGTAACGTCTGAGGCTAGGGCCGCTTCTTCGCCCTTAGCGAAAGGGTTTTCTATGTTAGAGCACGCGGACAAAAATACCGCTCCAGTTAAGCCCAGGCCAATAAGCCAACGTTTTGAATTGTCGCGCAAAACGCTTTTTTTTGTATACATCTTTTGTCCTCTGCCCGCTCACGCCTGTAGCTCCGGTTGCATCGTAGAATGTGATCATCCCTTTGTTAGATGCCGGAGCGCTTTGGGGGAGTGTAGCCTGCGGTTCCTTGCATGGAAAGTCTGTCCAAAGTGCTCTGCAAGTTTTTGCGCAGGTTTTTCGCTTGAAACCATGCGCTGGGCCAATTAGGGAGAGGGCGTCGGAGGAGTGGCAGAGTGGTCGAATGCACCGGTCTTGAAAACCGACGAGGGTTAACGCCCTCCGTGGGTTCGAATCCCACCTCCTCCGCCATCTTACATTTTTGTTTGATTTGAATGGGCCGCTTTGAGTGGCCTTTTTCAATTTAATTCATGGTTTTAGATGGCTTTGAAGTTTTTGTTGAATTTCTTTCGATAGTGCTCGTATCGTTTCCTTAGGTGGTATGAAATGTGGTATTTTATCGATGGCACTTTCTGGGAAGCTGACAAAGAAACTCGTCGAGAATCTCGGCGCTGGGCGACATGGCGATGGCAATGGTTTGTATCTGGTCGTTGATCCATCGGGCGCGCGGCGCTGGATTGTGCGAGTGGTGGTCAAAGGGCAGAAGAACAAAAATGGTGCGCCGTTGAGGACGGACTTTGGATTGGGTGGCGCGGACATTGTGACGCTCAATCAGGCGCGTGAGCGTGCACTCGAGTATCGGCGGATGGCGAAACAAGGCTTAAATCCGCGTTTCAATGCCCGCCAAGAGGTCCCGACTTTTGAAGAGGTGGCACAGCAAGTTCATATTGACCGCATCCCGACTTGGAAAAACGCCAAACATGGGGCTCAGTGGATCAATACTCTTCGAGACTATGCCTTTCCCAAGATTGGGCGCATGCCTGTCGACTGCATTGATCAGCCCGAAGTAATGATGTGCTTGTCACCGATATGGACAGAAAAGCACGAAACAGCGCGGCGTTTGTCACAACGGATTAAAATTGTACTGGATGTAGCAAAATCAAAGGGATTTCGGTCTGGCGAAAATCCAGTCACCGCTATCAAAGATGCTCAAGTGTTGCCGAAGGTGAAGGCGAAACCCAAGCACCATATGGCGATGCATTGGCAAGACGTTCCGGCGTTCTATGCGGATTTGCAAAGCAAAAACGCTATGTCCGCCAAGGCGCTGATGTTCACATGCCTCACTGGGTCAAGAACCGGCGAAGTTTTGGGCCTGCGCTGGGCAGAACTGGACTTTCAGGAGCGCCTTTGGATCTGCCCGGCTGCACGGATGAAAACCAGCGAAGAACACCGTGTTCCGCTCACTGATGAGATGCTTGCCATTATTCGGCCGCTGCGAGATATGCAGTCTGAATATGTGTTTGAGGGGCAAAAGCGTCATCAGCCACTATCGAATATGTCGATGCTCATGCTTTTGCGTCGGATGAAAGTGGAAGGGGTGACGGTCCATGGTTTTAGATCGACGTTCCGTGATTGGGCGGCGGAAGAAGCCAATGCACCGCGTGAAGTCGCTGAAAAGAGTTTGGCACATACTGTGGGATCTGATGTTGAGCGGGCTTATGCGCGTTCTGACTTGTTGGAGAAGCGTAGAGATCTGATGCGCCTGTGGTCGCAATACGTAACTTCTCGGAGCACTTCTGGGCGGACCGTATGACTGAGATTCATTTGAACGAACCGGAACTATTGTCCCTAGAATTGTTCCGCGTTGCTCTAAGTGAGCCGACTGAGGAGGCTCGGTTGCATGCCATCGATGTAATGCGGCATGAGGTGAGCGGTTTGAGCCTAGAGAGCTTTCCGATCTTCAAGAAGGGGGATGGACAGCAGCAAAACAGCCCCGACTTCGTTCATTGGGTTGCAGAGACCTCTGCCGACAGAAGGGAAGCGGCGCACCAATATGCTGGCATTGCCCAACGCTATCAAAAGAAGAACGAAAGGAAGCTGAATGTTGCTGAGTACATTGGCAAGCATGTTTGGCAGACCATTCAGGAGCAAAGGTACCAAGGCGTCCAAGTCCCAGGTGGTATATTGGAACAAGTTCGGAATGTTGCGCGTGAATTGGGTGTGACTGGAGCCAAGGACGAAGACACCGTTCGTAAAATCTGGAAAAGCTACCGTGGGGTGGTGCATCTGGGAATGGCCATGGACTTTTGCGAAGACCACCCTCGCTCTGGCCTAAATGTCCTTCATGTGGCTGAGAGAATCCGACAAGGGCTATCCAAACACTGCCCTAAAGGAACGAGCAAACCGTACATTGAACCAAGCGAGCAGATTTCTTTTCTATATATATCAGAGTGTTGAGGTCCCCGATTGTGAAATCGGGGACTGCTGCGCGCATTCCGTCGGAGGCATTTCATTCGTTGTAACTCAAGACAACGGAAGGAAAGTCAACCTTGTCGAACCTCTTCAAAAGCGACCGTTGCTACGTGTTGGGAGACTCTGAGCTAGAACTGCTCGGTGATCGTGAGAAGCTTGCGCAGTGGCGCCACAAGGGGCAGGGGCCTGCCTACTATAAGCTGGGTCGAAAAATCATTTATCGGGGTTCTGATCTAAACACATGGATTGAGGCCAACCGCGTCGACCCATGTAAGAATGGGGCAAGCGCATGACGGCCCCGGACATCTTAAGTTCTATGATTGGCGTTGGGCGCAGCGAGATTGGTAGAATGCGATGAGCCGGTCATACACGGGTATAAAGCTCAAGAAAAATCGCGTCTATTCTGGCGCAGATCTCCAGCGCATCTTTGACGTGAGCGCCAACACCATTTCCAATTGGGTCAAAGCTGGCCTCAAAGACTCTGACGGCAAGCGCCCATATCTGTTTCGTGGCGGGCGCGTAATGGAGTTTCTAAAGGCTCGACGGGATCGCACAAAGACAAAGCTTCTCTTTGGTGAATTCAAGTGCGGCGTTTGCAAATCCGCAGTGTTTCCTGAAGTTGAATCTCTGGAGGTCAGGCCAGCTAAGAATGGCGCCCCGATGGGTATGGGTGTCTGTTCGGAGTGCAGCGGGCACATTCGTAAATTCGTTTCCGAGGCCGATTTGGAGGTTTTTGCGCTGCTGGCCGATCCAAATACCACCGTGGACTCGTTACGCGAAGGAATGAGGGTAGATCGCGGTGGTATTTGTAGTTCCGAGGAAAAACTTGCACGTCCATGGTATGGTATTAATGATCGCCTACTTTACGACTGGCAGGTTCACGGAGGTTGCCTTGTTGAGTCGACTATGGATCAGCATCTAGCTGCCATTCGCCTTTTTGAGGATGTTCTTGATGGTAAACCTTTTGAGAAGCTGACCAGTCGAGATGTAAACATGGTGCGCGATGCGCTCAAAGACGCCATTGCGGCACGTGGGCCTGCGCGAAAATCTCGGTCGACGGTGTCACATCACTCCTCACAGATCATTGCTTTTCTGAAATGGTTGATCATCCAGGAGGGCTTTAAGCGTTTACCGCGTGATCTACCGAACTATATGAGAATGCCAAAATCGGTCTACGCGAAGGCGCTGCCGTCAAAGGACAAAACCTACCCCAATATCCAGGAGGCTGAGGCGCTTTTGCAGGGTATGTCTTCAGTGACACTCGCAGACAAACGCGCACGCGCGATGGTGGCGATTGCATATCTGGGTGCTTTGCGAGCGGATACAGTTACCTCTCTGCGGATATGTCACTTCGACGTGCACAACAAAAAAATCTTGCAGGATGCGAATGAATCTCGGACCAAAAACGGCAAGAGCCTTAAGATTGACTGGTTTCCAATTCCTGAGCTGTTTGCAAACACGGTAAAGGATTGGTGCGAAATTCTGGAAAATAAAGGCTTGTCAGGGCAGGACGCGCTGTTCCCCAGTTTGAACGATCTGCAACACCGCACGGATCTCAAAGATCCCAATCGCGCGCCGATAGAGCCCATGGCCTCTAAGGCCGCCGTATCAAATGCCTTTGCGGTCGCTTGCCGCGACAAAGCTGTGAAATACAACCCGCATTCTGTCAAAGATACTTTGGCAGCCGAACGGGACCTTAGATCCCTCACAGAGCGTCAGCGGCGGGCGTGGTCTCAAAACATGGGGCATGATAGCGAGACGACAACGCAGAGGCATTATGGCACCATTGGCGATGACGAGCGCACAGAATTGTTCGAGGAGATCACGGAGACAAAGGTGAGTGTCTTGAGGTGTCTGACCGATGAACAAAAGATCGCGTTGGTCGACGGGGTCTTTGAAGAGCTTTCAAAAAAGGGCGTAACTATGTAGGTAGCCCTTTCTAGTGACCCTCTCTCTCCCAGCTATAGAGGCGGATCTCTTCGGTGGAGGGCTCACCACGTCCGAATCTGGGTAATTCTCTCGCGAGAATAGCTTTTTGCGATTTGGGTTAAGTCTAGGATTGATTTAGTGTAATGATGCAAGGTTTTTACACTAGGATTACGAACGGGTAGTGAATGCATCTTAATCGTAATGACGTGGCCAGACTTACCCGAGAGTGGCCCGGAAAATCGCTCCCTGATATACATCCGGCTCTCTGGCATATGCTAGATGTTGGCGCAGTAGCGCGAGTTCTGCTGGAGAAAATGCCGTTACTAGGGCCTGCTGGTGATCAGGCTTTGGCGGCGTTGATCGCGCTGCATGATCTGGGCAAGGTGAGCGCTTCGTTCCGCGCCATGTTGCAGGATGGGAGGCCGCAACGCTACCGGCATTGGGAACACAGTGGTGATCATCTATGGCGCCTGGATCCGTTGTTGGCTGATCATTTTGGGGGAACTGAGGCAACGCGTAAGGTCCTGGTCGAAGCGATCGTTGGCCATCACGGTGGGCCCCGCGCTGGGCTTGCGCCGGACAAACTGAGCCAGCAGCGGGCTGAAATTGGTGCTAAGGCCTGTATGGATGCGCATCAGATTTTGGCGTTGACCCTTGGGTTGTTTCCTCAAGCGACGCTGGACGGGCTGGACCTGCCAGCGGCACGTGCGCTCAGCTGGCATTTGAACGGGCTGACCGTGCAGGCGGATTGGATTGGGTCGAACCCCGACTGGTTCGCACCTGCTTCTCCGGAGCTGACATTGGAACAATATTGGAAACGGGCGCAGGATCAGGCGCGGCGAGCCATTTCCGCAGCGGGCCTATTTGGAGCAGAGCCGTTGCGCCGGAGCTCCGCTCCCTTGTTGGGTGATTATGCGCCACGACCCTTGCAGCAGGCTGCACTCTCTAACTCACTCCCTGATGGTCCCACGCTGATGATTCTCGAAGACAGCACCGGCGCGGGCAAGACAGAAGGGGCGTTGATCCTCGCTCATCGGATGATGCAGGCGAGCAAGGGGGCGGGGTTGTTCTTTGCGCTGCCGACCATGGCTACTGCCAATGCCATGCTGCCACGTCTGGAAAGTGCGGCTGAGCACCTTTTTGACGACAGGCCCACGCTGGCGCTTTCTCACGGGCGGGCGCATCTGTCTGAGGCGTTTCGTGAAATTTGCGCCCGCGATGGCAGTAATACAGAGGATGGTCCGCACTGTGGCCGTTGGCTTGGGGATGATCGCCGTCGGGTGCTGATGGCTGATATGGGGGTTGGGACCGTGGATCAGGCGCTGCTGGGCGTGTTGCCAACACGGTTCAATGGGTTGCGCCTGCGGGCATTGTCTCAACGCATACTGATTGTGGATGAGGCGCACGACTACGATCCTTACATGCAGGCACAGCTTGAGCGTCTGCTGCAAATGCAAGCACGTTTGGGCGGGTCGGCAATTGTGATGACCGCCACCCTGCCGGGGGTAAAGAAGCAGGCGTTTCAAGCGGCATTTCAGCGAGGATTGAAACCTAAACTCAGCCCTTGGGGAGGCCGATCAAGCGCGATACCGTCAGGAGCTGTGGCACCTTACCCGGCTCTTACCACTATTGCCAATGCGGTTCAGGTGACAGCTGTCGAACCCGCGCGCAGCCGCAACGTTGGAGTGGAGAGGATCGCAACAATGGGCGAAGCGGTGGGGCGGATCAAGGTTGCGCAGGCCCAAGGGGCCGCTTGCATCTGGATCCGTAACGCGGTGGATGATGCGATCGCTGCTGTGGATGCCCTGCAAGATGCAGGGGTTGAGGCGGACCTGCTTCACGCCCGCTTTGCGCTGTGTGACCGGTTGGCGAAAGAAGCGATGTTGCGCGATCGTTTTGGCCCCGCAGCCACGCAGGCGCGACGCGCCGGGCAGGTTCTGGTGGCGACACAAGTGGTAGAGCAGAGCCTTGATCTAGATTTCGACCTAATGATTTCCGATCTGGCTCCTATTGGTGCAATGATCCAGCGCGCCGGTCGACTTTGGCGCCATATGGAGGTGCGACCTGCGCTGGCGCGGCCCATTGGCGGGCCATGCCTGCAGGTTCTTTCTCCTGACCCTGACGACGTGCCGGATGTGCGTTGGCTACATCGTGTCCTGGACCGGGGTGCTTATACCTATCAGCTACCTGATAGCTGGCGCGCAGCGAAGGCGCTGTTTCAGGCGGGGGAAATTTCGGAACCCGCAGGTCTGCGTCCATTGATAGAGGCTGCCGAGGGCGCGGATCCCCTGCCTCTGCCAGAGGTTTTGGCTAAGGCTGAGATTGAGAAAGAGGGCCAGGGCCGCGCCGAACGGGGCATTGCGCGCAATGCGGTAATCGACACCCACGACGGGTTTCAACAGAAGGCCATGGCCAAGGTCTGGGATGAAGAAGTGTTTCCCACGCGCCTTGGCGTGCCGCAGGTGACGCTGGCGCTGGCTGTCCAAGGGCCCGACGGTCTGTCGCCGCTGGCTGGAGCGGTGCAAGATGGCTGGGCACTGAGTGAGGTGTCGATTTCAGTGGTCAAATTCGACGCTCTGACAGACTTCCCGGATCAATCGCTGCCGTCGATCGCAGCGGTCAAATCGAACTGGTCCGAGGCGCGCGGAAAACATACCTATCTGGCCCCATTGAGCGCAGATGGGAAGATCTGCGAGGGCTTGCGCTATGATCGTGAATTGGGGATGATTTTCGGCGGTTGACCTGCACCTTATGCGAGCACTAATGTTCGCGTATTAATTCTATAGGTGTGTATTGCTTAACCTTATTACGGATCCGTGGATTCCCGTGCGTCGTCGCGATGGTAGTCGGGATGTGATCAGGCCGGATCAGATTGCTGATCTTGATGTCCTCTCATCCGACTGGCCTCGCGCAGACCTCAACCTTGCCTGTCTTGAGTTGCTGATTGGACTTGTGTTCCTGGCTGACCCGCCGTCCGATCCTGACGACTGGACCACACGTCAGCCCGACCCGGACCGGCTGCGTGCAGCACTGGCACCACTGGCACCGGCGTTTAACCTCTTGGGAGACGGGCCGCGGTTCTTGCAGGACTTGGAGGTGCTAGAAGGTGAAGAGAAACCGGTTGAAATTCTCTTTTTGGATGATCCGGGGAACAATTCCCAACTTAAGAATTCTGACTTAATGGTGAAGCGGGATCGGTATCGGGAACTTTCGCCCGCACTCGCGGCAATTTCTCTATATGCATTGCAGATTTATGCTTCAGGTGGTGGAAAAGGCTTGCGTACGTCGATAAGAGGCGGCGGTCCTCTTGTGACCTTGGTCAGGCCAGCATTCCTATCGTTGTGGGAGTTAGTTTGGGCAAATGTTCCAGAAGGCGACGCACTTCCCCCGGACTACATTGAAGAACTACCTTGGATGGGACCATCCCGTAGCTCAGCGCAAGGAGAAACTTGGACACAGCCGGAAGGGGTCGGTTTGCACCCAGAGGTTTTTTTTGGGATGCCACGGCGGATACGGTTAACTGCTGTCGACGTGCTAGGTTCATATAAGATCGCAGGCGTCATTCAACGGCCGTACGGTACTAATTACGTTGAATGGGTTCATCCATTAACACCCTACAGGTTTACTAAAGGCGGGAAAAGCTCTCTCAAAACTGAGGTCGGAACATTCGGTTATCGAAACTGGAAGGGTGTGATATTCCTTGAGAGTGAACACATTAGAGTACCCGCGCTACAGCGCTATTTGACTAAACGCCCTGGGCAAAGATGTGATCTGATCGTTGCTGGCTGGGCGATGAAGAAGGGACAGGCAAAGGCGCTCGATTTCTTGTGGTCAGAGGCACCGGTGTTCCCGCTGGACCGCGCAGGCGAAGCGCAGGCGGCCGCTTTGGTGGAGGCGGCAGAGCATGCGGGCTACGTGTTGGCACTGAACGTCAAAGACGGTGTTGGCGAAGGCGAGATCACCACCGGCGCAGGCGCGCGGGTGCGCGAACAGTTCTTTGCCGATACGCAGGCCCCGTTTGAGGAGATGTTAAACCGGATCAGTGAGGGGCAGGGCAGCAGTGTTGCGTCGGATTGGCTGGCAATCTGTCGCAGGATGGCGCTGGGTTTGTTTGACGCAGAGGTTATGCCGGGGCTGGCGGATCTGTCGGAAACGCGAAGGCAGGCGGCTGTCGGGGCGCGGCGCAGCCTGCTGGCGGCGTTCAGCGGCCATGCGGGCATGGGCAAGAAAATCTACGACGCGTTGAATTTGGAACGACCGAAACGGGGTAAGAAGCAGGAGGTGGCATTATGAGTGCGCCACAGGATATCGGCAGCATCTGTTACGGCTGGTGGGCCGAGTTGACGGCTGCAGATCTTGGCCGGATGCGGGCAGAGGCAGCGCAGTTGCGCCGGGCCTCTACGTTGGTCGAGGTTCTGACCCACCCAGCCACGCACCGTTTGCATCAACGCCTTGCAAAGGCAGGGTTTGATCTGCGCACTCAGCCGCAGCGGCTTGCGCTGATCGTCATGGTGTTGGCGCAGGTGCGCAGTAAGGGCCGAGGTTTGGCGCGGGCCTTGGGGCAGGGGGATTCACCGGCCCTTAGCCATCTGCGGTTTGACCGTTTGATCCGCACCGGGGCTGCGACCACCGATGATGCAGGCGCGTTGGATCTTGCGCAACAGCTGCGTCGTGCACTTGCGCAGGTCAACAATGTCGCCGATGTCAGCGCTCTGGCGCGCGACCTTTACTGGTGGAATGACCGCATACGCGCGAATTGGTGCTTTGACTATTACGGCGCCGCAGAGGCCGCGCCGCACTTTTCTAAAGATACAAATGACAAGACCATTGAGGAGACGGGCGTATGAGCCGTTTTATCCAACTGCATTACCTGACGATTTACCCGCTCTCGAACCCAAACCGCGACGATCAGGGGCGGCCGAAATCGGCGCTCTTCGGTGGGGCTCCGCGGTTGCGGATTTCCAGTCAGGCGTTGAAACGGGCCGCGCGCATTTCCGACGTGATGCAACAGTCGCTTTCGGGCCATCTGGGTGAGCGTACCCAGCGTCTGGGGGAGGTCGTGGAGGCCACGCTGACAGCCGAGGGTGCTGAGGAAAAGGCCGCTCGCTCCATCGCCAAGGAGATTGCTGCTGTCTTTGGGAAGCTGGACGCGGAAGCCGAGAAGAAGGGGCATGTGCGGATCAAGCAGTTGGCCTTTGTGTCGCCGAAGGAACGCGCGATGGCGATTGAACTTGCGCAGAAGGCGCTGGCGGGCGAAGCCTTGCCCAAGGATAAAGAGCTGAAAAAGATGTTGCTGCAAGCGGCGGACGGGGCCGCGGATATCGCCATGTTTGGCCGGATGCTGGCCGATAGTCCCGAGTATAACCGCGAGGCGGCGGTGCAGGTGAGCCATGCAATGACCACCCATCAGGCGCGAGTGGAGGATGATTTTTACACCGCCGTGGATGACCTGAAAACCGCAGACGAAGATGCGGGGGCTGGCTTTGTTGGCGATGCTGGTTTCGGGTCGGGGGTGTTTTACCTTTATGCCTGTATTGATACCGCGCTCCTCTTGGAAAACCTCGAAGGGGACGGCGAATTGGCGGCCCGCGCGGCTGAGGCTTTGGCCGAGGCGCTGGCAACCGCGACCCCATCGGGCAAGCGCAACAGCTTCGGCCATCAGACCCGCGCAAGCCACATCCGTGTCGAGGCCGGTCCCCAGCAGCCGCGCAGTCTCGCAGGTGCGTTCTTTAAACCCGTGCAGGCCTTGCCGGAGCATGAGGGCGATTTGATGGCGGCCTCTGTGGCGGCGATGACCACGACGGCGGAGGCGATGGATAGGGCCTATGGCGCTTGCGCG
This sequence comes from Shimia sp. R9_3, assembly GCF_017743755.1. NCBI lineage: Bacteria > Pseudomonadati > Pseudomonadota > Alphaproteobacteria > Rhodobacterales > Roseobacteraceae > Shimia > Shimia sp. R9_3. Next base: position 404,964 of record NZ_JAGHRP010000003.1, read on the forward strand.
GATGCAGGCTGTATTATGGACGTGACCCGCGGGGAAGGATCGCTCTCAGAGGTGAAGGCCTTTGTGCGCGCGCAGGTGAGCGCTGCGGCGGCGGATTGAACGGATGATTGACTATATCGTCTTTTCCCTCGTGGCGCCGATGGGCAGCTTTGGCGGGCTGGCGGGGCATGAGCGGCGCGGCTCTGATGCAGCGCCGGGCCGGTCTGCGCTTCTGGGCCTTCTGGGCGCGGCGCTGGGCATCCGACGCGATGATGACGCGGGTCAGCGGGCGCTTGATCGCTGGCAGACCGCGGTCGGTGTGCTGAATGACGGCCCCCCCCTGCAGGATTTTCACACAGTGCAGACCGTGCCTTCCGCCAACATCAAAGCCCCGGCCACCCGTGCAGACGCCCTGCGTGCGCTAAAGCCAAGTGATAACGCGGTGATCACCCGGCGTGATTATCGGATGGACTGTGTCTTTGTGGTGGCGATCTGGGACGGAGAGGATGCGGATAGGATGATTGCCGCTATGCGGCAACCGTTATTTACCCCCTATCTGGGGCGCAAGTCCTGTCCGCTGGCAGCCCCGATGGCTCCGATTATGGTTGTAGCCGAAAACGTGGTGGAGGCGCTGTCAGCGGCGCAGCTGCCCGATTGGCTGCCTCCGATGTCGCTGCGACGCGTTATTTCTGATCAACCGACAGCTGGTGCTATCGCCGAAACGCTTTGGGATCAGCCGCTTGACCGTGAGGCATGGCATTTCGGCCCACGCACGGCCTATGTGTCGCAGGTGAATCACAGCCATAGCGAGGGGGAGAGCAACGCATGAGCCTCTACCTCTCTCGCCTGACACTGAACCGCTATGCCCCAACGCGGGCGCTCGCGGGGCTCTTGGATCCACGCGATGAAAATGCCCGAACCGATGCCCATCATCGGCTGATCTGGACCTTGTTTGGTGATGCGGCTGATCGGCCACGGGATTTCCTGTGGCGCGCTGACGGGCGGGGGCAGTTTTTTACGCTATCGGCGCGGCCGCCTTTGGGCAATGATCTGTTCACCCCGCCAGAGGTCAAAGCGTTTGAGCCGGATCTGCGGGTGGGCGATCGACTGGCATTTGCACTCAGAGCCAATGCGACCAAGGCTCAGGCGGCGGTCAGCCGCATGAGCCCTGAAGCGCGGCGCGGCAAAAGCCGCCGGGTGGATTTGGTTATGGATCTGCTCAAGGAGACGCCCAAGGAAGACCGTGCCGCGCAGCGTATGCAAAAGGCGCAAGCGGCTGGTGAAAGCTGGCTGGCACGGCAGGGCGCGTTAAAAGGCTTTGCGCCCTGTCAGACCGTGGTTGAGGACTATCGTGTCCTGCGGGTGCCGCGTGGCAATGGCCGCACAGGCAGAGGGCACGAGATGACCCACGGTATCCTCGATCTGTCAGGCGTGATGGAAGTGACCGATCCGGCCGCCTTTGTGCCAGCGCTCGCCAGTGGCTTTGGCCGCGCCAAGGCCTTTGGCTGCGGTCTGATGCTGATCCGCCGTGTCCCGCGCTACAGTGCAGATGGCTGAGGTCGATGGTTGATCCGCTGCCCCTCGCCCGCCCGATCCCGCTCAAGGAACGGGCGGCGATGCTATTTGTGGAACGTGCTCGCATTGACGTAAAAGACAGCGCCTTTGTCGCCATAGATGCTGAAGGCACCCGCACAGTGATCCCGGTGGGTGGGCTTGCCTGTCTGATGCTGGAACCGGGCGTGCGCATCAGCCATGCTGCTGTTGGGCTTGCGGCGCAGGCGGGCACGCTGATCACCTGGGTGGGCGAGGGCGGGGTGCGGCTCTACTCTGCTGGGCAACCGGGGGGCGCGCGGGCGGACAAGCTGCTGTGGCAAGCAGCTCTGGCTTTGGATGAGCAGGCCCGCTTGCGGGTCGTGCGCGCGATGTTTACTCGTCGTTTCGGTGAAGAGCCGCCCGCCAAACGCTCCGTTGATCAGCTGCGCGGCATTGAGGGGCAGCGGGTGAAGCACGGCTATGAGCTGCTGGCGCGGAAATTTGGTCTATCGTGGAAACACCGCCGCTATGATCCCGGCAACTGGGACGCGGCAGACTTGCCCAACCGCTGCCTGTCGTCGGCCACCGCCTGTCTGCATGGGCTGTCAGAAGCCGCAGTTCTGGCCGCTGGTTACGCGCCCGCCATCGGGTTTTTGCACCGCGGCAAACCGCTTAGTTTTGTCTATGACGTGGCAGATCTGTGGAAGCTGGAGGTGGTGGTGCCCATCGCCTTTCGCATCGCCGCCAAAGCGCAGAAAGGCCAGCTGGACATGGCACCGGAACGTGCTGTGCGTCAGGCCTGCCGGGATGAGTTCCGAAAATCCGGCCTGCTGGCTGAAATCATCCCAACAATCGAAGAAATCCTGACCGCAGGCGATCTGCCCAAACCCGATCCCGCCCCGGAAGGGCAGGCCCCGGCACTTCCAGAACCCAAGGCAGGTGGTGATGCTGGTCATCGTGGTTAGCAATGCCCCACCGCGCCTGCGCGGTCGGCTGGGGGTCTGGCTGCTTGAGATTCGAGCCGGTGTCTATGTGGGGCGCTACTCGGCGCGCACCCGCGAACGGATCTGGGAACAGCTGGAGGCAGGCATCGACGAAGGGGACGCCGTTATGGCCTGGGCTGCGCCCAATGATCAGGGCTACAGCTTCCGCACCGTTGGCCAGAACCGCCGCATGCCTGTTGAGTTCGACGGCATGACCTTGGTGCAATTCGCCGCCCCGAAAGGTGAAAATCCCGAAAACGGTTAATCCCGCAGGCGCCTGTTTAAAGGTGTTTAGGGCCGAGGGTTTCTCGGGTGTTTACAGCACAAAAAAGTTGGTAGATTTTTGACCGAGGGTGAAGTTTAACAATATCAATGACTTTCAGCCAGTGTTCCCCGCACACGCGGGGATGAACCGCGCGACGAACTCCCCCGCAATCTGCGCTATTAGTGTTCCCCGCACACGCGGGGATGAACCGTGGCCGTTTTGGGAGCAATTACAATGAGTTCCGTGTTCCCCGCACACGCGGGGATGAACCGGAGCCATGCGCGTTGGCAGCAGGCGTGTAAACGTGTTCCCCGCACACGCGGGGATGAACCGGACCGTGTGTCCTACACCATTCCGCGCGCTTAGTGTTCCCCGCACACGCGGGGATGAACCGATCAAAGCGTGGCCGTCGATGTGACCGGCAACGTGTTCCCCGCACACGCGGGGATGAACCGACGCACCAGCAGATCGCGGCACTTAGGAGGGAGTGTTCCCCGCACACGCGGGGATGAACCGGTGATAGAAACCTTGTAGTCAATTTTTGGTAAGTGTTCCCCGCACACGCGGGGATGAACCGGGGAAACCGTCGTTGCCGCCGGACGCGCCGCCGTGTTCCCCGCACACGCGGGGATGAACCGGGGATGAGGGGTCCGGCCACGGATGCGGATGCGTGTTCCCCGCACACGCGGGGATAAACCGATACCAGCCGTAGGCGCTAACTGGCTATGGCAGCGTTCCCCGCACGCGCAGGGATAAGGCGATCGCTCCGCCGGAGCAGACATATAGGTCGACATTGCCAAGTAGATAGCGTATGTTATTTCGCCCAATGTCATTCGGTTGTAGGTGACACGATCTGGACCTAGATGGCATTTACTGATCCATCTTCTAGAAAGTGTAGTCTTCAGAGCCACAACATCCCCACACTAGGGATTGTCTATTTCAGGCGATCACAAGCAATTCTAAGCTAGCGATGACAGATTGGGCGCATGAAATTCGAAGTGCATCGTGTGCTTGACTGGCCGCATGCCGCATAATCAAGCCAAACAAATGAACTGATCCTCTATCTCGGTTTGGTCTGTCACTAAGTCCGAAAGCTCTACCGCAGGAGTACTCTGAGTGGTACCTTATGTGGTATGAAATACTTGAAATTCAATTTAATTGATTGTTATCAGGGGTATGGTGTATTTGTTTTTCGGACACCTCCTCCGCCACTTGGGTGGTTTTCCCGCTCTAGCGCTGAAGTTTGCCTCCCATTCATGTGATCGCTTTTCTCCCGCTCGGACGAGAGGGGTGACTGTCGGTGTTAGCCGCTAGAGAGACCGCATCTGAACTGCAGATTGGCGGCGAAGCACATCTACGCGTCCAGTCCGATTTTCTGCAAAATGCACGTATATTTGGTGATCACCCATTGGCACGAAATAGTGGGTAGGCTTTTTGACCGCTTGGACGGGCTTTGCGGGTATCCAGTTATTCGCATGCGACGAGAAACCAAAAAACGCGCTGCAAACACGAGAGATTTGTTTTGATCTTTTGGTCCCAAAATCAGCAGCGCCTTGATTTTGAACCGTGTCTAAATGATACTAACGCTTATTTAGCTAGTTAGCGTCAGGTGATGGTTGTGGGTCACTCGGTTAAATTGATGCTTGCGGCCCTTTCGTTTGTGTTTTTGTTCGAACCGGTCAGTGCGCAAGAAGAGAATGCTCAGAGCGCTGTTTCAGCAGAGGCGGACACGCTTGTTGAACCCGCTATTAAAGAAACCTCAGACAAGCTTAGGAGTGAGGCGGCGACGCTGAGAGCAGAGCTTGAACAGGCGCGCGCGGAGATATTTGAGCGACAGGGTTTGATCGAGCAACTGCGAAGAGAGCACGAGGCTTTAGAGGTGCGTAAGCGCGAGAAGTCAGAAGGGCTTGCCTTGCTAAATTCTGAATTTCTGGATCGTCAAAACAAGCTCGGTCAATTTCAAAAGCATGCTGAGGCTGAAATGCAAAGGTTGGAAAGCCAAAAGCAAGATTTGCAGCAGCAGGTCTCAGAACTTGCCGCATTACAGTCCGCGGCCCACCTTGACCTCGAAAGTGTAGGTGCAAGCAAAGATAGTCTGATCATCGAGATCGAGGCTCTCCAAACGGATTTAAAGGTCGCGAGGGCTGAATATGTTGATGTTCAGGATCGTTTGGAGCGCGCAAGTCAACAGCTCGTCGCGGCCAATCTGGATTTGCTTGCCGCTGAAAAAATGGCGAGTGAGATGGCCTTTGAAGCCAGTGCTGCTGTCAGCTCCGTTGGGGAAGCGAGGGCGCAGCTGGCCGCAGAAGAGCGATTGAAGAGGGAAGTCCTTCTCGATCTGGAGCTAGAGCAAGTTAAGGCGGAAGATACGCTTGCAGCAGTTTATAGCCGGATTGAAGGTGCCAAAGCCGAATTGGAGGAGTTGAAGGCTTCGATGCAGACTGTGCCTGCGCCCGCTCCCGAGATCCCTCCGGTGCCATCATCCGGACCTGCCGCGTACGGCATTTCCAAACCCGCCAGCCTGGTTACCTCAGCTTTGCGCCAAGCCCCTGGCTTGGAAGTGCTTCGTTCGGAAGATCTTGCGAAACTTCAGGCGGTTTTGCAGGAGGGGATGTGTGTCCATGAGGCCCTTGAAACGGTGATGGACGTCATCAATCGACAAACTTTGCTGTCGCTGGTGCGCAGTCTTGGGCGGTGTTGAGTTAATTGGTACGTTTTTTAGGGGTTAAAATGAAGTTTTTAGAGGTATTTGCGTTTCAGGTTCTATGTGCTTCGCTTCTTTTGGTGGGCAAAGTGTCGCCGCTTTCCGCACAAGAGTTTGAGAAGAACATTCTTACCGGCGGGCCGACAGGCACATACATTCAGTTTGGCCAAGATATTGCAAATTTGCTGTCGGAATGCGGACAGACCTTGAATGTGCGAGAGAGTGCCGGTTCGTTGGAGAATTTTCTGGGCGTTCGAACGCGACGCGCTACGCAGTTCGGGATCGTCCAAAGTGATGTGCTTGAATATCTAAAAACCTATTCGGCCAGCGACAGTGGTATTGCGAGAGCCATCGCCGGCGTTCGTATAGCATTTCCACTTTATAACGAGGAGGTGCATCTGATTGCGACGCGTGAGATCGCGTCTGCATCCGATCTAAATGGCAAGCGTATTGCGATCGGCGTTGAGGATAGCGGGACCTTTCTTACCGCATCCTTGTTTCTGGACTTGTTGGGCATAGATGCCGGAGAGCTGCGAAAAATCGGCCCCGATGAATCGATGGCGCAATTGCTGGCGGGGGAGCTTGATGCATTTTTCTATGTTGCTGGGGTGCCAACCAAGATCTTTCTGAACGGTCAGATCGATCCTGAGCGCTTTCACCTCGTGCCCATTGAAGACCCCGTTTTGCAGTCCGTCTATGTGCCAACGGTGATTCCTGCACAGACCTATCCTTTTCAAGAGGGCGCAATTCCCGCGGTGGCGGTCAAAGCGGTCTTGATGACTTTTGAGTACGAGCCGCGTCGCAACGGCTACCACCGTGCCAGTTGTAGAGCTGTTTCTGATGTGGCGCATACGGTTTTGACTCGGTTTTCAGAGCTGCGCCAAAATGGCCATTCTAAATGGCAACAAGTGGATCTCAACGACATTCCTCCCGGTTGGGATGTGTCCAATTGTGTCAATCGAGGCGTGGCTGCGAACTATGTGATGGAATGCCCATCACAAAGGGCGCCTGCTGCACCAGAAAGTGCAGCCAATTCAGCTTACCGTGCCAGGATTTGCGCTGCGATCGGCTGTTAGTAAGCTTGGCGTGACATAGGTCTTAATCAGCGTTGTGATGATGCGCCTCTGGGGCGCTTGGGTGGCGTGTGCTCTTGCCGCGCCTTTGTGCTGGCCGCGCCGTTGTTTAGCGGCTTGATTTCACCCTGATTGGCAGTTTGAAGGATACGTCTTCCCATTGATGCGAGCTGGAGAAGGCGTGATCCAAGCCGCCTATTTGTGTTCCGAACTCCCAAAATTTTGTTGACACTTCATATTTGAAGCGGCTTTATATATGAAACGTCAGCCTTTGGGAGGAGGAGGATGATTCCAGCATCCACGCTGGCGCAAGAGGATTTTCTTGCGCAGAACAGCAAGATCACAATGCAGCTTCACGGGATCGGAAAATCGTTTTCCGGAGTGAGTGTACTGCGTGATGTAACGCTCCAGATTTCCGGTGGTGAAATCCATACGCTGATGGGTGAGAATGGCGCCGGCAAAAGCACGCTTGTGAAGATCATCAGCGGTGTGCAGGGGCAGAGCCTCGGTACACTTGAGATCGATGGGCAGGAGGTGCAGTTCAACTCTCCCGCAGAGGCCAACGACAATGGTATCGTGATCATGCATCAGGAGTTGAGCCTGATCCCGGAGATGACGGTCGCACAGAATGTGATGCTTGGGCAGGAGCCCATGATTGGCGGCGTGATGGTGGATCAGCGCGCGTTGCGCGCGACAGCTCAAAATGCGCTGAAGAAATTTGGCTTTTCTCTGGAAGTTGACACCTTGGTGAAAGACTTGCGTGTGGGAGAACAGCAGCTGGTTGAGATTGCGCGTGCACTTTTGATGGATGCCCGTCTGCTGATCATGGATGAGCCCACAAGCGCGCTGTCGCAAGCGGAGGCGGATATCCTGATGGAAGTGGTTCGCGATCTGGCACAGCAAGGCGTGGCGATTGTGTATATTTCCCACCGGATGGATGAGGTCTTTGAGATCTCAGACCGTGTGACAGTACTGCGGGACGGGGACATGATTGGCACCACATTGGCGGCAGATACGACGCCTGAGGAACTGGTGCAGATGATGGTGGGGCGTTCGGTTGAGATCAAACCGGTTACCCGCGAAACGCCAGCGTCTGCTGAGACTGTATTGTCGGTGCGTGACCTGACAGCTGAAGCTAGTGGTCGCAAAGTGCTGCAGGATGTTTCCTTTGATCTGCGTCGCGGAGAGGTCCTGGGAGTCGGTGGGTTGTTGGGCGCGGGCCGGACGGAGCTTTTGGAAACGATTTTCGGCGCGCGGGGTGATACCTTCTCTGGTGAAATTGTGGTGCATGGTGAGAGTGTGCGGCTTTCCACCCCTTCTGACGCTGTGCGTCATGGTTTGGCCCTGATCACCGAAGATCGCAAAGGCAACGGGCTGCTGCTGGACCGGTCTATCGCAGACAATGTGATCTTGCCGCTCTTACCCTTGAAGTCGCGATTTGGCATGCTTTCAAAGACGCAGCGAGACGTAGAAGCGCAGAGTGCGATTTCCCGACTGCGCGTCGCTGCCACTGGTGTCGAGCATGTGGTTGGACGCTTGAGCGGGGGCAACCAGCAGAAGGTTGCGATTGGAAAATGGCTGGCGACAGGGCCGAGTATCCTGCTTCTGGATGAGCCCACCCGCGGGATCGATATTGGTGCCAAAGACGAAATCTACGATCTGATCGGACAACTGGCGGATCAAGGGATTTCCGTGCTGTTTGCGAGCTCAGAAATACCGGAATTTATGGCGGTCTGCGATCGCATGATCGTGCTCTGTGACGGGCATGTCGCAGGAGAACTGACGCGGGACGAAATGACCGTTGAAGCGATCAAAGACCTTTCGATGCAATTTGACCAAGCGTGAGCCGAGACATGAGTATGACAGACGCCCGACCACCCGCTGCCTCCAAATCCGGCTCTGGCCACAAGGCTGACCGCAACTGGTTGTTGCAGATTTTGGACAAAACCAAGCTCTATTGGGGGCTTGTCGCACTGATTGTGTTTGGTGCGTTGACCTCGCCACTTTCGTCAAAGGGTAACAATATCTTTCTGTCGATAGGGAATCTGACAGACATTCTGCGGCAGGTCTCCGTGACAGGCATTGTGGCTGTGGGTATGACGCTGGTGATTTTCATTGCCGGGATTGACCTGTCGGTCGGCTCGATCATGGCGTTGGGGACGGTGATCTGCGCGATGTTGTTGACCCAATCGGGTTGGACCGCAGCGAGCATGTTTTCGGTACCCGCCGCAGGCGTGATCCTGTTTGTCGCTGTGGCCGCACTGATATTCTTTGTGCAATCTCAGATGCGTGCCGCAGGCACCAAGGACCAGCCAAGTGCACCTTCCAAGTTGCCATCGATGGCGATTGGACTGGTGGTGGCACTTGCAGCTATGTTGTGGCTGGGGTTGCAGGTAGATGACAAGTTTGGCGTGATGGGTGTGCTCATTGCAGTGCCTTGTGTGGGCATCATCATGGGAACACTCAATGGCGCGCTCATTGTGTATGGTCGTCTGCAGCCGTTCATTGTGACGCTTGCAATGATGGTGGGTGCGCTGGGACTGGCGCGGGTGATCGCTGGACAGGATACAGCGGTTTATCCGGTCTATACCGGCAGCAATGCAGTGCAGGAATTTGACGTGCTGCGTAGCTTGCTGTGGGGCGTAGTGCCGGTGCCGGGGCTGTTCTTCCTCGCAATCCTTGCAATATTCTTTGTGCTGACGCGTTTCACAACCTTTGGCAGCTACTTGTTGGCAATCGGGGGCAATGCGGAAGCCGCGCGTCTGGCCGGGATCAATGTGAAGCGCAATACCATTGTCACCTATGCGATTGCGGGCGGACTGTCAGCTCTGGCCGGTATCCTTTACGTGGCGCAGTTCCGCCAGGGGAAACCGGATGCCGGGCTTGGATTGGAACTCGATGCGATTGCCGCGGTGGTGATTGGTGGAACCAGCCTGATGGGGGGCAGGGGCGCGATTTTGGGCACCTTCGTAGGTGTGCTCATCTTTGGTTTTCTGAGCAATATTTTGCAGCTCAACAACATCGACAGCAACACGCAGTTGATCCTGAAAGGTGTGATCATTATTGCCGCCGTCCTTTTGCAGGAAGGCCGGATTGAAGAATTCCTCTCTGCGGTGAAACGCAAGATCCGCGGAGAGAAATAGCCCTGACCTCGCAGTTTGGAGGACCGGAGATCAGGGCATTTGCCAAACAGCCAAATGGCTGAAACATGACAAGGGAGAAGATTATGCAAAGAAGAACTTTCGGCAAGAGCCTTTGTGTGGCTGCACTCGCACTCACAACCAGCGCAACGGCCCTACTGGCGGCGGACAACTACGTTATCGGGTTTTCGCAGGTAACAACTGTTGAGCCATGGCGTGTGCAGTTTAACAAAGACCTGCGGGCCGAAGCGGCGCTGCATGATAATGTGGAGTTGTTGATTGCGGATGCCAATGACCGCACCGAGAAGCAGGTAGCGGACGTGGAGAACTTCATCCGTCAGGAGGTGGACGCCATCCTGATTTCTCCAAAGGAATCTGCGGGTCTGACCGGTGTTGTGGAGCAGGCCACGGACGCAGGTATTCCGGTGTTTGTGCTGGACCGCAACGTGGACACAGACAAGTTTGTGCAATGGGTTGGCGGCGACAACGAACTGATCGGCCGCGCTGCAGGCCAGTTCGCGCTTGAGAAGCTCGGCGGTGCGGGGAGCGCATCTGGCACCATCGTTGAAATCTGGGGTGGTTTGGGCACTCAGGCGGCGCATGACCGCGCCAACGGTTTCCATGAAGCCTTTGAGGGCGAGAACGGTGTGACTTTCCTGCTGGATCAGCAATCCGGCGATTGGAAGCAGGACACGGCGTATGACATCATGTCCACAGCCCTGCGCAACTATGAAGACATCTCCATGGTCTATGGTCACAACGACCCAATGGCCTATGGTGCTTATCTGGCCGCCAAAGATGCGGGCCGCGCAGATGACATCTTGTTCATCGGTGTGGATGCGCTTCCTGGAGAAGGTGTGACATGGGTGGCCAATGGCGAGCTTGCGGCAACCTTCCTCTATCCGACCCCGGGCGCAGAAGGGCTACGTCAGGCCCTAGCATATCTGGGTGGTGCGAGCGTTGAGAAGTCCGTGGTTATGGGGACAGAAGCTGTAACTTCGGACAATGCGGATGATATTCTCAAGCGTAATGGCTTGAAGTGATCCCAGTGCGACCCTTGCCCTCCCCCAAGGGTCGACAACAGCTGCGCAGGAGCTTAAGCCTCCTGCGCAACTTGCTTTAAATTCCAGAGCTTAGCGATCCTCTTGACCGAACCGATCACAAGACTTCAGAAATACTCTGCACCTGCCCTTGAGAAAGGGTTGGATATTTTGGAGCTGTTGTCACTGCGGCCAGGGGTGGCGCTGACGCATGCGGACATCGCCAAAGGAATTGGCCGGTCCAAAAACGAGATCTTCCGGATGATGGTGGTCTTGGAGGAGCGCGGATACATACGGCGTGGTGAGGGGGATGTTTTCTTTCTGACACCGAAGCTCGGCGAGCTTGGCGGCGTGCGCAACCCGACGGGTCAGATGATCGAGATTGCCCGCCCCTTCATGGCGCAACTGTCCCAGAAAACGGAGCAATCCAATCATCTTTGGATCGTTGATGAGAACAAAATGCGTGTGGGCGCAGCTGCGCGGGCTGCCGGATCTTATAGCCTCGCCCTAGGCGAAGGTGTTCAGGCACCGATGTTTGGTGCCTCTGCCGGAGCATGTTTCTTAGCGGGACTGCCAAGTAGCGCGGCACGCATGGAAATGCTCGTGCAGATGGAAGAGTTCGTCAGCGAGGATGCGTTTGCAGCTTTTGATCTGGAAGTCGCGCGTTGTGCCGCCAATGGCGTTTGTGTGCTTTCAAATGCAGAAAATGCCGGAATCGTAGAGGTATCGGCGCCGATTACTTCTAAGGGAAGCACCGGTGTTGTCGGTGCGTTGAGTGTGCCGATGATCCAAGGGGCAGATCGGCCCAATGAAGTCGCTGCGGTGGTAGCGGCGCTGAAAGAAACCGTGGAGGCGATTTGTGCAAAACTGACGCTCCTCGCCGTCTTTGAACGGACGACTTGAGCGTTTTCTTGGTTTGGAGCTCCTCGAAGAAGGGTAGCCGAGGACGAGCTGCAAACCTCAGATAGCAACGAGCTGAGTTTTCTATACTTGAATGTTCAAACTATGCGAAGCTGACATCTATCCTATGCCTAGAACTCCCGACTACTCAGGAGCTGTACAAAGCAGGCTCTAGTTTATCGATTGTTACCGGAAGCGGAGCGTCTCTCTTTAGCTCTGTTCTTTTGACGGTTCGATCTGGTCGAAAATCGCGTTGCAAATTTGATCCATTTCCAGTGCGAAGAAGTTTTTCGCAGCGGCAGCATTCGGATGATAGGGGTCCTTCACCATGCCGTTCTTATTGAGGCGGAAATAGTCTTTGTTTCCCTGGTTGGCAGCAACTGTCTCTGGTGTGGCGCCGGGTACAAATGAGCATCGCAGCCCAGTGGTCTTAAAAGCGTCCATAAGGTTCTTTTGCGCACGCAGGCGCAAATCTACGATCTTTTTCTTATAAGCGGGCGCAGTGGTCATGAAGATGCAGGGCAAATCTGCTGGCAACTGCGCCTGCAAACGCTCCACATCTCTGACTGCAGCTTCTGGGCTGTTCGCCCAACGCTTTGCCGAATTGCCAAGAAACGTCATCAAGATCAGTTTCGGGTCGTAGTACCCTTCTCTCAGCATCTCTTCGAGCGGTGAAGTGCCTGGGGCGCAGAATTGATATTCTTTACCCTGGCCGATTTGCACGTACTTGTTGCCGGACTTGTTCACAAACCCATATGTTCCGGCGTTTACCTTCCATTTCGGATCCACCTTGCAGATCGTGTCTTTTGCGCGACCCGACCGTGCGGTCCAAGAGTCAATTGAGCTGGATCTGACGCCGATCACACCAACACGCATTTCACCAAGACGTTTGAGGTGTTTCTTCTGTTCGCTATCGGGGTGACAATGTTCTTTGATGTCGCTGAAAAATTCCAGAAACGCAGGCCCCGATCCAAATGAGATCTGGCTATCACCAATGATAAGAATTTCGGGGGATGTAAAACTGTCAGCCATTGCAGCAGAAATACCAATCGTGAGAGCGCCAATGGTTGCGACAATCTTCTTGAACATTGGTTTCACCTTCCTCTGGCGAGTGATCTTACTTCAAGACCCGAAATACGGCATCGCAGATATCTACTGTGTTAATGTCCAAAAATGCTCGGATCGCAGCAGGCTTCGGATGGTGCGGATCCTTGACCTTTCCAGCATCATTTCGCCGAAAATAGACCGGTTTGCCCTCGATAGCGTTGCGGGTGCGTGCGTTGAAGCCTTCCACCACTGCGCATTGTTTGCCTGCTTTCTGAAAGGCGCGCGCGATTTCGGTTTGGCCCTTCATGCGCTTGTCGTTTGTTTTCTTGAGGTAAACTGGCACGCTTGAGATGAACACGCAGGGCACATTATCCGGTATTTGTTGCAGCGTACGTCGAGCGTCTTCTAAAGCGAGTTCGGGAGAATTTGCCCAACGGTCTGCGGAGTTTCCGAGAAAGGTCAGCACAAGCAGTTCCGGGGCGTAGTAACTGTCGGCGAACATCGCTTCGAAGGCTGTCTGCTTTGGCTTGCAAAACTGGTAGGCCCTTCCTTTGCCGATCTGAATGAAAACCCGCTTGTTGTTTCCATCAATGCCGTAGGCGCCGGCGTTCACACCAAATTTTTTGTCGACATCGCAAATTGCGCCTTTGGCAGCTCCCTTGGGGGTTGTCCAGGATTGCAGAGAGGTTGAACGCACACCGATAGCTGCGGTTTTTCGGTCCCCCAGCGCGGCCAAAGCCCTTTTACGCTTGGGCGTCATCTCGCATCTTTCGGGGAGTTGTTCGAAGAACCGGAGATATTCTTTGCCTGCTCCAAAAGAGATCTGGCTGTCACCTAAGACCAATATGTCGGGTTGGGCGGTGGCTTGCAGGGCACTAATGGCAAATAGGACGAACAGCCAGATTCGGAAAACTGATGATCTAAGTGACGTCACGCGGCTACCTATTTCGCAATGCCATTTACGGGATGGCTTGGGTCTGCGCGGTATACTGCGACATCATGTAAAGTAATGCTATTCAAAATCTGGTTAGCGATTTCAGGGGAGGGTGACGACAGTCCTTCAAGGAATTTTGGCAATAGAAAGCTTTAAGTGACATGGGCTGCACGCCCTATTTCGAAGGGGCACTTTCGAACTAAAAATCAAAGCACTGCCCGTTTGACGGCCCGCTTGCAACGAAGTCATGCAGTTACTGCGCAGCCCTAAGAAAGGCTGCGCAGGTTGGGACAAGCGTGATTTCGGAAGACTATGCGGCTTCTTCTTGAATTGAGCCGATTTCGTTGCCGTACTTCAGCTTGAATTGAGCGACCAAACGCTCGAGTTCATTGGCTTCTTCTTTCAAGGTTGCACAGGTGTCGCTGACATCTTGGGCCATCACTGCATTTCGCTGCGTCGCCTCTTCTAGCTGTGAGACGCCCGTATTGATTTCTCCGAGGGTTTCGGCCTGCTGTGCCGTACCTTCAGCCATGTTGGAGACCAAAGAAGACACATGACTGACCCGGTTGACGATAACCTCGAGAGCTTCGCCGGTTTCATTCACCAAACCTACGCCATTGCTTACGCTCGTGGTGCTTTCACCGATCAACTCTTGGATTTCACGCGCGGCGTCAGAGGATTTTTGCGCCAAAGCACGCACTTCTGAGGCCACAACCGCAAATCCGCTTCCGGCATCACCCGCTCTTGCCGCTTCAACCCCGGCGTTCAGCGCCAGCAGGTTCGTTTGAAAGGCGATGTCGTCAATCACACTGATGATTTGAGCAATTTGGCTTGAGGATTCCGATATCTTGGCCATGGCGTTTACCGCCTCTTTGACCACTTTTCCGCTTTCAGTCGCGTCTGTTTTTGCAGAGTTCGTGGTATCTTGAACATCTTTCGCGCCAGAAGCCGCAGATTGCACGCTTGTGGTGATGCCTTCTAGTGCCAAGGCAGTTTGTTCAATTGTGCTGGCCTGATTTTCAGTGCGGCGCGACAGATCTTCGGAGGATTGGCTGAACTTGATGGTGCCCGAGCGAATGCTGGATGTCACTTCAACAACATTGACGAGTGTTTCATTCAACTTACCGACAGTCTTGTTGAAGTCTGTGCGCAGGCCTTCGTATTCTTCCGGGAAAGGCTTTTCGAAGAAATGTGCCAGATTGCCATCTGCCATCTCTCCGAGGCCCTGGCGAATTTCGCCGACCACATAATCCTGTTCCGATTTAAGACGTTCTTGTTCCGCCTTCAACGCCTCTGCGTCGCGCCGCATTTGCAATGTATCTTGCTTGAAGTGATAGACCGCTTTGGCCATTTTGCTGAGTTCGTCTTTGCCTTCGATGCCTTCGACGAACACTTCGAAATTGCCGCTCGTGAATTCGTTGATGACTGAAATCAGGTACTTAATCCGAGCAACCATGCGCTCAAAGGAGAAGATCGCGAACGATAGAACCAGCACGGTCACAGCGGATCCGAGCCACATCAGCCTGTAAAAGCTTGCATCAGCTTCTGCTTCAATTTGCTGAGTCAATTCGGCAACATCCGCAACAAAGGCGAGTTCTTGGGATCGGAGTTGGTTGATCCAAGCTGTGGAGATCTTGAACCATTCGGGTGCGGTGAGGTTTCCGTAGTTCTGTGCTTCATATCCAGAGCGGATTATCTCTCGCGCAGACTGCACAGCTTTGTATTCACTGGTGGCTTTGAGCCCTTCGAGCCACGCGGGCTCGTCCAGCGCGCCGGCAGTTTCGCCAATCAACGCCATCTGAGCTCCGCCCAGATAGATAAAACGGTCATGCACTACCGTTGAGAAGCCGCCGCCCAGTCCCGTGGCGCCCATGGCGCGCTCCAATCCGGCGTTCTCTTTAGCCGAGCCAATCAAGGCACGTGCGCTCAGTAAGGCTTGGACCCTGCTGTCTTTGTCTTGAATGCCTGATGGCCGAGAGAATTCAATCAAGTTATTGATCGTCGCTGTATAGAACTTCGCCATTTCGGGGACAGAAAGTTCTAGGGCGTCGACCCGCTCTCTCATGCCGTTCAGCTGCGAGAGCTGGTTTTCGATATCTTCAAGACGCTCTGGTCGTTGCGTCGCGAGAAGGGAGATCCCTTGCTGGAACTGATCAAGGGCTTGCAGAGTCAGAATGCGCTGCTCAGTGAGCTCGCCAGGGAAGTTGGCACCTTTCGAGGCTATAAAGCCAGCGGAATACCCGCGCTCTTTTTGAAGCTCATGGATCACCTCTCCAACAACAGCGCCCTCATTCGCCCGCAAGGTGGTATCGTGAGCGCTATCCACAAAAGCCTTCTGTCGATTGATGTCATCAAACATCAAAAAACCTGCGAGGGCGAAAATTGGGCCGATCACAAGCAGCATAACAACGCGCAGTTTCATAAGAGGAGCCTATTCTCTAATAATCACACTTATTGGTTGATAGCAGCGTGGGGCTTAAATTTGTCTGAAGCTCCCAATCAGACAAGGTAAGATTCGAAGAAAATGCATGATTGTCGCGCGCAGTCCTTTCGGACATGCCGGGCTTGTTTCGTAGGTAGAGGCCCCGTGCGAGGAGGGTAATATGGTCGACATTGCCGCGAGTTGGATGCGAGCGCTGGAGGCGCTGATCGACCCTATTCTCTAGCGCTCCGAGAAGGGTTGCAGACTCTTCTCAAAGTTGGACAAGAATTCCAGCGTAAGCACGGATGTGGCTTTGTGATTTGGCCAGATCAGCGAGAGTTTATGCGTGAGATTGGCAGAGTAGGGCCGATAAGAGACGCCACGGCCGACGTATTCCCGCGCATCAAGTTCGCTCAATACGGAAACACAAACCCCCTTAGCTGCGAGCTCGCAGGCGCAGGTAAACTGTCGGGTCTCGATAAAACTGTCCATGGGGACGTCTTCGCGTTCTAGAGTTTCTCGTAGACGTAAATAGAACTCACTACCTATGCGGTCATGGGCGATACGCTCCCCGGCAAGGTCGCTGGGGGTCACCACGTCTAGTTGTTCAAGTCGGTGACCTTCCGGAAAAACACAGACGCAGCGAATTGGAATGGTTTTGCTGTTGAGTGCATGGTGAGAGCGAAAAGTATCGGTGATCCCGCAGTCGTATTGCTCCCCGATCACCCAATCCAAGATGCGTTCTGGTCTGTCTGGCTCGATTGTCACGGTGACATCTGGTCGGGCTTTGAGGAAGTCAGCAATTACCGAAGGCAGATGACTCGTGGAAAACCCCGGTAGGCAAGCCACTTTAAGATGACCACTGGTGCCGCCCTGAACGTTGTGGCCCAGACTGCGGATTTGCTCCATCGAACTGAAAATGCGTTCAATTTCCGGCAGTAGATATTGGGCCTCTCGCGTGAGCACCATCCTGCGCCCTGATCGCTTAAACAGCGGATACCCCAGCTCTTTGGAGAGATCTGAGAGCAATCTGCTGACGGCAGGTTGAGAGATGTTCATGGCCTTGGCTGTGAGACTGATGGTGCCACTTTCACCCAGTAAGCCCAAGGCCTGCAATTGTCGAATGCGCAGTGGCTCGATGGCGCTCATGAGGTTGGCTTTCTATTCTGGCTTTGACGCGGAATTGCTACTATAACCTTATGCTATATGTAGCAGAAATAATAATGTTGAATTATAGATTTAGCTGCGGCACGTTTTGCCCGTCCAGTCAGGTGTCGGCGTGATTCACACCTGAGGCGTATGAAGGGAGTGCAACGCGTTCACACGGGCTGTTGGTTTGGGTCGGCATGACACAATGCTAATGCCCTCAGAGAAGGTGGTGAAAGACCTCAACACTTTGGTACCTCGCTAGCAACACAGGGAAATGACATGATGTTTGATAACTTTGAAAAATTTGGAGCCGTCGCCCTTACCGCGACCGCCATCTATACAATGCCAATGTCAGCCGGCGCTGACACGCTGCGCCTGCTGACCTGGGGCGGTTACGCACCGGAAGAGGTGATCGCAAAATTTGAAGCCGAGACCGGCCACACCGTTGAGGTAACCACCTCCAACAACGAAGAAATGATCGCAAAACTGCGCGCCACCAACGGCGGCGGCTTTGATCTGGCCCAACCAAGCCAGGACCGCATCACCAGCGCCCAAGAAGAATTCGGCATCTATAAGCCTATCGACATGTCGCGCATTCAGTCTGATCTGTTTATCCCATCCATGCTGTCTGCGACCGCTGACAACACCACTTTTGACGGTGAAGTTTACGGTCTGCCACACGTTTGGGGCACCAGCGGCCTTGTGGTAAATACCGCTAAGGCGGGTGAAGTGACCGACTATACCGATCTGTGCGAAGCTTCAGTGTCTGGCAAAGTTTCCTATCGCCTTAAGCGCCCAACCCTGATCGGCTTTGCCTACTCCATGGGCCTTGATCCATTTGCGGCTTACGATGATGCAGACGCCTACCAGGAAATCCTCGACAAGGTTGAAGCCAAGCTGATCGACTGTAAGCCAAACGTCAAAACTTACTGGGGCGGCGGCGATGAGATCAAACAGCTGCTGCGCTCTGGCGAAGTGATCGCTTCGATGGCCTGGGACACGGGCGGATGGCAGTTGAACGCGGATGACGCGGACATCACCTTTGTCGCCCCAGAAGCTGGTGCGCTTGGCTGGATCGACACCTTTGTGCTGCCCGCGCGTGGCCGTGCGGATGACGCAGCATACGATTGGATTAACTTTGTGATGCGTCCTGACATCGCCGCAATGATCACCAATACCGCGGGCAACTTTACAGCGGCTGTGGATGGCGACGCGGGGGTGAATGCCGATCTTAAGGCGCGCTATCAGGGCAGCTTTGACCAAGCCGCCATCGACAACATCAAATGGTACCCACCTGTGCCAGCCGGTCTGGAAGCGCTGGAAGGCGCGACTCTGGATCGCGTGAACGCAGCCAAATAAATCAGTCTAAATCCAAGCGAAGGGTGCCCCTGGTGGGCGCCCTTTCACCAATTTTGAGGCCCCCAAGTGAGCAACAGCACTCCCGATCTTTCCTGCAGCAATCTGGTGAAAGACTTCACCGATTTCCGCGCCGTTGATGGCATCAGCTTTGATGTGCCTAAAGGATCGTTCTTTTCCATCCTCGGCCCCTCAGGCTGCGGCAAGACCACGCTGCTGCGCATGATCGCGGGGTTCCAGTCACCCACCAGTGGCGATTTGCGGATCAAAGGCACCTCCATGATTGGCGTGCCGCCCAACAAACGCCCGGTGTCCATGGTGTTTCAGCACCTTGCGCTCTTCCCGACCATGAACATCGGCGACAACGTCGGCTTTGGTCTGCGCCAGCGCGGTGTCGGTAAAAAAGAAATCGGCAAGCGCGTGGAGGAGGCGCTGGAGCGCGTCGGGCTTCCCGGTGTGTCCAAACGCCGTGTTGATCAGCTCTCGGGCGGCCAGAAACAGCGCGTGGCGATTGCCCGCTGTATGGTGCTGGAGCCGGATGTTTTGCTGCTGGATGAACCGCTTGGCGCGCTGGATCTAAAGCTGCGCGAACATATGAAAGTAGAGCTAAAGGCGCTTCAGGCCGCTTTTGACACCACCTTTGTCTACATCACCCACGACCAATCAGAGGCGCTGGTGATGAGCGACAATATCGCCGTGATGAACCATGGCCGTTTTGAACAGATCGGCACGCCACATGAGGTGTACCACGCGCCGCAAACCGCCTTTGTTGCGGGGTTTGTGGGCGAAGCAAATAAGCTCTCCGCCAAAGTGACGGCCACCAATGGTGCGATGCTGTCGCTGGTGACCGAGGCTGGCAGTGAGGTGCAGGTTTCTGCCTCAAACGCCGGGTTGGCGGTTGGCCAAAAGGCGCAGATTTTCTTGCGACCTGAAGCCATTGACCTTTTGCCGCTTGGTTCCGACCAGGCCGCTGGCAGCAATGCCACCGAAGCGGTGGTAGAGACCGTTTTGTTTAATGGCGCCAACAGCACCGTCACCCTGCGTGATACCGCAGGCGGCGTGATCAGCGCCGCCCTGCCGCAAACCGGCGCGCTGGCGAACCTCAAAAAAGGCGACCGGCTCATGACAAGCTGGAGCGCGGAACAGGCGCGTTGTTACGCTGCCGGGGAGGCCTAAGTCATGAATTCTGACGCCTCCCGGCTTGGGTTCTACCTTTTGCTGGCCCCCATCATGTTATGGTTGGTCCTGCTGATCATCCTGCCCCATGTTGGGCTTTTCATTGTGTCGATCAGCGAGAAAGTCGGCCCGCGCGAATATGAATATGGGCTTGGCAACTATGCCGCCTTCTTTGGCGAGCCGCTTTATTGGCGCACCTTTGCGCGCACGGCGATCATGTCGATCCTCGCCACCGCTCTGACGCTGATCTTGGGCTTTCCGATTGCCTACTACATCGCAAAACTCACAAAAGGACGCACCAAAACCACGTTGTTTTTGATGTGTATGATCCCCTTCTGGGTGTCAGAACTGGTACGCACATTTGGCTGGATGATCCTGCTGCGCGAAACCGGCGTGTTCTCAAACCTGTTGCAATCGCTTGGCTTGGCGAGCGGCGGGGTTGAGATGCTTTATAATGACGCTGCCATCATGGTGGGGCTGGTTTACACCTCCATCCTCTTTATGGTCGTGCCGCTTGTCACCACGCTGGACAGCTTGGACGACAGCCTGATTGAGGCGGGCTATGATCTGGGCGCGAACAGCACTGCCATTATGCGCGAGATTGTCATTCCCCATGCCATGCCCGGCATTGTCTCGGGCTGCATCGTGGTCTTCATGCTGTCGCTGGGCAACTACTTAACGCCGATCCTATTGGGCGGCAAAGACAGCCTGTGGTTCACCGGCATGATCTACACTCAGTTCATCACCCGCTTTAACTGGGAACTGGGGGCGGCCTTTGGCTTCCTGCTGCTGGGCCTGTCCTCACTCGTGGTGTTTGTTGGCCTGAAGCTCTCCGGCCAGTCGCTTTCTGAAACGATGGGGCGGTCATGATTCCAACAATTTCCCAATCCAGCTTCACCCTCTGGGCCTACCGGGCCTATGTGGCGCTGTTCTTTGTCTACCTCGCCCTGCCGCTGGCAGTGGTCTGTGCCTTTGCCTTCAACAACAGCGTCTTTCCATCGCTACCATGGGAAGGCTTCACCACGGCGTGGTTCTTTGGCACTGAAGCTCCCTTCGTAGGGGTGTTTCACGAGCGCACCATTCTGCGTTCGATTGGCACCTCTGCCTTTGTGGCCGCTTGGGTCTCAGGCCTCGCGGTGGTGGTAGGCACTTGCAACGCTTTCCTCTTTGTGCGCCATGAGTTCCGCGGCAAATCGCTGCTTTACATGCTGATGCTTCTGCCGCTGATTATTCCCGGCGTGATCCTGGGCATTTCGATCCTTGTTTTCTCAAGCTCAATCGCCAACACGCTTGAGGACGCCACAGGGCTTTGGTTTGACGGGCTGCGTCCCGGTTTGCCTCTGGTGATTTTGGGGCAGTTTTCCTTCATTACAACTTTTGCCACTTTGGTGATATCCGCTCGCCTGCAGAAGTTTGACCCCAGCTTGGAGGAAGCGGCGCTGAATCTTGGGGCGAGCAAATGGGGAGCCATTCGGCAGATAACGTTGCCGTTTCTGCTGCCTGCTATTGTGGCCAGTGCTGTGGTCTCCGTGCTGATGAGCTTTGAAAACTTCAATACGACACTGATCTTGGTTGGTTCTGACAGCCCGCTGACAATCACCATGTTTGACAAGCTCAAACAGGGCTCTACGCCGGTTCTCAACGCGGTCTCGTTATTGCTTATTGTTGCGTCGGCAATCTTGGGCCTTTTGTCATTAGCCTTTCAGAAACGAGACAGTCGCTGATGTATCCGCGCTAGCCAATCATAATTCCGTTCCACACTGTTTAGATTGGTGCAGACTTTTTGGGGGGCTTCCTTTGTCGGGCAGCCCCTTTTTTCGTTGCGCGGTCTGTTCGATTGAACATGTAACCGGCACTACTCGTGGGGAATGCTGGCATGAATTATGATTCATGTTTCATATTTTGCAGAGGAGAAATTGGGAAAAGTTCCTATGTTGCACTCTTCTGCCTTGACGGCGGCCGATGCGTTGATGACGTCTGTGGCCTCTGCAGAAGTTTGGATTGCTCATGTCTAAGGCAAAGCCGGCCCGTTTGAGGCTTATGCGGCTCAATCACACAATGGGCTGATGTTGGGGCTGGAATATGCCAGCAAGGGCACGATGGCGATCAACAGCGAGATAAAAGCCAGAGATGTTGCTGACGTATTCGCCGCTTGAACTTCTTCAAAGCAAACGGCGCACCAAACGCGCGCCGTCTAGATTTCGTACAGATTCTGCTGGATTAGTCGGCAGAGGCCAGTTGCTTGGGCAGGCGGAAAGTCCAAAGCATGCCGCCTTGGTTCAGATAGTTCACCTTCTTGGCAACTTCTCCGCCCCAAAGTGGAACAGCGCCGCCCCAACCGGAAATGATTGAGACATATTGTTCACCGTTTTGTTCCCAAGTGACGGGCTGACCGACAATGCCGGAACCGGTTTGGAACGACCAGAGAATTTCTCCTGTGGCATCATCGAAGGCGATAAATTTGCCTTCGGGAGTACCGGTGAAGACCAACCCGCCTGCAGTGGTCATCACGCCGCCCCACAAAGGTGCATCGTTCTTGAATTCCCAAACCAGTTCGCCGGTGTCCGGGTCGATCGCTTTCAGGCTACCGATGTGATCTTCGTAGTTGGGTTTGATTGTGAAGCCGGCACCAAGATAGGCAGCACCTTTTTTGTAGGTGATCGGCTCATTCCAAATGTCCATTCCCCATTCATTGGAAGGGACATAGAAGTTGCCGGTATTTTGGCTAAACGCCATTGGCATCCAATTTTTTCCGCCCAAGAAAGAGGGGCTCGCGAAAATCACCTCACCTTTTTGGCCATCAGCTGCCGCGGCAGGATCGCCCGGGCGATTTTCCTCAACCCAGATCGGACGGCCGTTTTCATCAAGGCCAGATGACCAACTTATGTCCTTCACAAACGGTACACCGCGCACAAAATCCCCGTCTGCGGCATCCAGTACGTAGAAGTAACCGTTGCGATCTGCGGTCGCCAATCGCTGCTCACCGGCGCGATTGTCATAAGCGACAACCTCATTTACGCCGTCATAGTCCCATCCCTCACGCGGTGTGGTCTGGAAGTGCCATTTGATGTCGCCAGTCGCCGGGTCGATGCCGATGCGGGAAGCTGCATAGAGGTTATCGCCAGAGCCATCGTTTTTTTGTCCGGCATCACGCAGCCAGGAATTCCACGGCGCCGGGTTCCCCGCACCCATGATGATGGTGTCGGTGCGGGCATCATACGACCCACCAAGCCAGGTGGCGCCACCGCCTGTCTTCCACATGTCGCCGGGCCACGTGGCATTAAGTGTACCGGTCATGGTGCTTTCTTCGCCGTTGAGGGTTCCCATGTGACCTTCGATAACAGGACGCTCCCAAACCATCTCACCGGTCTCTGCATCCCGGGCTTGCACGGCGCCTACAATGCCAAATTCGCCGCCCGAATTACCGGTTACCACCAATCCGTTCACAATCATTGGTGCCGCAGTGTAGGAATACCCTGCCTTGTAGTCTTCGATTTTGTCGCGCCAGACCACATCACCAGTGTCTTTGTTGAGCGCCACAATGCGTGCGTCGAGCGTGCCGAAGATCACGAGATCCTTATAGAGCGCAGCGCCGCGGTTGACGACGTCACAGCAAGGGAGAATACCCTCAGGCAGACGCGCATCATATTGCCAAAGCTCTTCGCCGGTTTCGATGTTAATTGCGTACATTCGGCTGTAGGAGCCAGTGATATACATCACACCATCATAGACAAGCGGCTGGGTTTCCTGACCTCGTTGTTTCTCGCCGCCGAGCGAAAATGCCCAAGCGGGGACAAGGTTTTTGACGTTGTCTTTGTTCAGAATATCCAATGGAGAATACCGCTGCAGCGCGCGGCCCATACCATTGGTGACAATTTGGTTGGTGATCGTTGAATCATTGGCGATGTCGTCATCGGTCACCTCTGCTGAGGCGTAGCCGAACGAAAATACCGCAGCCGTCGTGGCCAGCAATAAACTTCTCATATTGTCCTCCCTGTAGAATGCGCTGAAACGGTCCATGCGCGCGCAAATTCTGGTGTCACTATCTTTGAGATCACCCGTTCGTGAAATTGCACAATGGTCGTAAAGCTCAGGAGGTAACTTGGAGACATTGTGGAATGATCTGAAAAGGCAGCAATGAATGCAGTTTGGAGGGTTGAGGGCGCTCGGTCTTCTACATGCAAAGCCCATGCTTTGGTCGTATTCCGGAGAAAGGCCCGGATGCTAGTATGCCGCAAACGGGAGGATGTGATGTCATACTTTGACAGAATGGTTGGCTTGGTCGCTGGCGCTTGTTTGAGCGTTGGGCTGACAGCAAATTCGGTGATCGCGGAGACGGAGGTTCTACGCGCGGCAGTTCTTAAGTTTGGGACGGTGAACTGGGAGTTGGATACGATCCAGCATCACGGATTGGACACCGCGAACGGATTTGAGTTGCAAGTCAGTGGCGTGGCCGGTGGCTCTGCCGCCAAGGTGGCATTCCAAGGTGGTGAGACAGATGTGATCGTGTCTGACTGGATCTGGGTCGCGAGGCAGCGTGCGGCAGGCAAAGACTACGTCTTCATTCCTTACTCAACCGCAGTTGGCGGATTGATGGTCCCAGAAGGCAGTTCTGCACAGTCCCTTGCGGATCTCAGTGGACAAAAAATTGGTATTGCTGGTGGCCCGCTCGATAAAAGTTGGCTGATCTTAAGAGCTTATGCGCAGCAAGAATATGGGATCGATCTCGCTGCGGGCACCGAGCAGGTCTTTGGGGCGCCACCGCTGATCTTTAAGACCGCATTGTCTGGGGATCTTGGTGGGGCGATAAACTTTTGGCATTTCATGGCAAAGATGGAAGCTGGCGGGATGCGAAAGCTGATCGATGTATCTGATGCTGCTCAGGCGCTGGGGCTTGATCCGAAAACCCCTCTGCTCGGTTACGTCGTGCGCGGTGAGATGCTGCGCGAGCAGCCGGACTTGGTGAATGGGCTAGCGGCCGCGTCACGTGGTGCAAAAGAGCTTTTGGCAACCGACGAGGCAGAATGGGAACGTTTGCGCCCTCGTATGAACGCCAAATCGGACGCGCAATTTGCGGCACTTAAAGCGGGTTTCCGAGCGGGCATTCCCTCTGGCGCTGCTGTGGATGAAATCGCTGCTGATAAAATGCTTCGCTTGATGGCTGAATTTGGCGGAGACGATCTTGTTGGTGAGGCCAAAAGCCTCCCGCCCGGTTTATTCGCGCAGCTCACCAACTAGTGTCTAAGAATGTTCTTAACCTAGATCTGCGTGAGCTGTCCTTATCAGGGCAGCCCGTTTTGGCAGATCTGCCCTTGACCCTTTTAGCGGGCGAAACTGTTGCAATTACAGGGCCTTCGGGTATCGGGAAAACCAGCATATTGCGAGTATTGGCTGGGCTGGAAACAGGGTTTTCCGGAACACTCCAAGGGGCGGAGCGTGTCGCAATGGTTTTTCAGGAGCCTACGTTGCTGCCATGGCGTACCGCGAGGGAGAATTTGTGCCTCACAACCGGTGTGAGTACTCAAAAGGCTGAAGCAAAGCTGATTGATGTCGGGCTGAAAGGCCTAGGTGATCGCTTTCCCGGACAATTGTCCCTCGGACAGCAAAGACGACTTTCGCTTGCCCGCGCTTTTGTGGCTGATCCACAAATTTTGCTTATGGATGAGCCATTTGTCTCGCTTGATGAAGCGCTGGCGGAAGAGATGATGGGCCTCTTTGAGGAATTGCGGGCAGGCACCGATGTGGCGACGGTTCTCGTGACGCATGTCCCAAAGGAGGCAGAGCGCTTGGCAGATCGCGTCTTGCGCTTGGAGGGACGCCCAGCGACCTTCCGCTAGCCTCTCGGACGTTTCATCCCGCGCGCGGGGTCATATCCCCATATCGCGAGAGCGCCAAAACAGAGCGTTGCGAGTAAAACCCAAAGCGTCGATTGGAGGTTGATCTGTTGGTGCAGGGCAAAGCGGATCAGTTCGACCCCATGTGTAAACGGATTTACGGCGCAGATATCATGCAAAAGCTCTGAGCTTTCGGCCATTTTCCAAAGTGGATACAGTGCCGACGATAAGAAGAACATCGGGAAGATGACGAAGTTCATCACGCCTGCGAAGTTCTCTAGCTGCTTGATAAAGCTGGATAATGCCAACCCCAGTGCGCCAAGCATGAGGCCGGTCAAGATTAGCGCTGGTAAGATAGTAAGGTATCCCACAGTAGGCCAGCGTAGCCCATAAAGATCGGCGATAAATAGGAAAGTGTAAACCTGCGCAATCGAGATGATAGTGGAGCCTAAGAGCCTGCAGGAGAGCAGCCACCAGCGCGGCAAAGGTGCGGTTAAAAGCAATCGCATTGACCCCATTTCGCGGTCGTATACCAAGCTGAGGGAAGATTGCATCCCATTGAAAAGCATAATCATTCCGCACAATCCGGGAACAATGTAGGTCTCATATTGGATATAGGTTTGGTACGGAGGCGTGATGGAGAGACCGAGTGCAGCGCGAAAGCCAGCGGCAAAAACTAAGAGCCAAACGAGGGGGCGTACGAGCGCTGCAACAAAACGCCCGCGTTGTTGGATGAACCGCAGTACTTCGCGTGTGACGATGGCTTGAAGCGCGATGAAATATGGCTTCACGCTTCAGCTCCGGTGAGTTCAAGAAAAGTTTCGGTGAGTGAGCTGTCGCCCGTTATGTTCCTGGCCTTGTCGTTGGCTAAGATGGCACCTTCTTGGAGGATAACCAATTGATCTTTTGGAGATATTTCATCCGCTAGATGTGTTGCCCAAAGTACTGTGTAGCCGTCTTCCGCCAGCGCATGTGCATATTTGGTGATTGCTGAGCGGCTGGCGGCATCAAGACCCACGGTGGGTTCGTCAAAGAGCAGGACCTTTGGGTCGTGTATCAGAGATCTGGCGATCTCAGCGCGCCTTCGGTGGCCTCCATTGAGCTTACGAACAGTTTCTCCCGCACGGTCCACCATCGACATTTTATCAAGGGATTCCATGATCTTGCTCTCAGCTCGCGAGCCTGAAATCCCTTGCAGCGCAGCAAAGTACTTGAGGTTGCGGTAGACGGTCAGATCAAGATCCAGCGTTGGCTGTTGAAAAACCACACCGATCTGTTTCAGCGCTGAAAGAGGCTTATTGGAGAGGTCTTGGCCAGCGATTTCAATCATGCCTGACTGTGCTGTGAGCAGTCTGGTAAGTATTGAAAAAAGCGTGGTTTTTCCGGCGCCGTTCGGGCCGAGTAAAGCGCAGAATGTGCCAGAATCGACGTCAAAGGACACGTCATCCAGCGCTTTTTTTGCGCCGTAGGCGTAAGACAGTCCTTTGACACTCAGGCTCACTTGATTTCGATTTCAATGCGTTGGGTTTCGCCAGTCGATCCGGGGATTCTCATGTGGTAACTGCCTGGCTTTATTGCCAAAAAGCCTATCTCCATTGTGCCTGCTTCGTCAAACTCTACCGAGTCCAGACCAAGCGGGCGGATTTCCAAACCCTCGATCACGATTTCATCGATCCAAATGGCGCGAAAGAACTCTGCCCCGACAAGTGCAAGCTCCTGACTGCCGTCGGCCTCGATCTCAAATTCATAATAAGTACCTGATTTCAATTCCCAATTCTCTTCAGAGAGAGGCACTCCCGCGCTGAGAGTGATGGGGGATAAGTCCTCTTTGTTTTTGGCAGAGAGGATGCCAGCAAGCCCAAAACCGTCATCATCATCGTCATCAGCAAAGGCACCGGTTGCAGCCACGCAGCTCATAGCGGTCACGGAAATCATTGTGCGTAAGAAAGTCATTTTGCCCTCATTTTGTGGTCGGTATTGCGTATGTATTGCGTCGTTATCGCGGTGTTATCATGTCGGTGCATTGTCGGTTTTTTGCTTAGGGACGCAGTGCCGCGCCCCAAGGGAAGCGACCGACCTTGATGGTCTTAACTGCGGCGCGCTCGGCTACGTCAATCACGGTCACATCGCCGGAGACACCGTTTGTCGTGAACAAGAGAGATTTGTCCGTGTTGAAAGCCAAGTGCCAGACACGACGTCCAACCAGAATGTACTCTTCAACCTCGAAGGTTTCGGCATTCACGACGGCGACGTGATTGGAAGGGCCAAGCGCGACGAAGGCTGTTTTTTCGTCGCCGGTAAATTCAAAGCCAACAGGCTGCACGCGGTCCGGATGAACGCCTTGTACTTCGAACTCGATTTTGGCCTTCTCGGCTTTACTCTCCACGTCAAAGACAGAGAGGGTGCCCCCAATCTCAGCACTTACCCAAAGTTCGGAGCCGCCAGCCGCAAATTCGGCATGACGGGGGCGTGAATCGACAAGGGTATTGGCCACGAGTTCCTGAGTTTCAGTATCTATCCAATGCGCCATATTTGTCGTTTCTGACGTGGTGATGGCGTATTTGCCGTCGGGTGAGACAGCCATGCCTTCGGGTTCGATCCCCACATCAATTTGGGCTACAACCTTACGGGTCTCTACGTCCACCACTGTTGTGATCGCGTCGTCTTCGTTCGCGATATAGAGGTGGCGGTTGTCTGGGTGCAGCACGAACTGTTCCGGGTCCTCACCAGAAGGCAGGTCGTGCAGGATCTTTCCGGTTTCAGGGTCCATCACCTGAACAGCATCGCTGTCTGAGGCGCAGATGTAGAGGACCTTGTGGTCATGGCTGAAGGTGATACCGCGGGGGCGCTCTCCGGTTTCGATGGTGCGGACGACCTCTAGAGTGGCGACATCTATGACCGATATCGTGTCGTCCTTTTCGTTGGAGATCCAAATCTCTTCGGCCTGTGCATGGCTGAAAGGCAGCGCAAGGCAAAGGGCCAAGGCGGTTGTTTTGGTGATGTTGGACAGCAAAGGCATGGCGGGCCTCCTATTCAAAAGCCGTGCAAGTGGTTTCGGGCTGGTCCTGCCCCAAAGTGTCGAGCTCGGAGACAGGGTGCAGGAAGCCTTCAAGTGGCGCCATGGCCACCAAGGCGCGGGGATGTGTCAGCGGGATCGGTTGGCGCAGCTGGCCGTTCCACGGGCGGAAGGACAGGGGGCGCCCCTTGAAACCCGCCAATTCAAACTCGGGGCTGAGAATAAACGTGCGTAGGGTTTGTAAGTCTGCGGAGCTGGTGCGAGTAACAGCCTCCCCAATCGCGCGCACAGCTGCCCAGGCTGCGTAATCTCGGGGGAGCATTTCACGCTCGGCCGTTTTTTCAAACCGCGACTGGAGCTGGGCAGCCCCCCATTGCTCTACCACGGGTGCCCAAGCGGTGGCGGTCATGCCTTCTGAGCCGGCAATTGGGCGTGGTTCCCAAGTGTTGAAAGCGATGTAACGGCTAAAATCATGAATCTCATCAGCCACGAGCAGAACATCATGGTCTTTCAGTTCTTGTGTGAAGAGGGGCACCTCTTGAGCTGCATTGCGGCGCATGTCAGCGTCGAAGGCCCAGGTCTTTGTTGATCGCAGTTCGAGGCCAAATTTGGTAAGGCTTTCACGCAGCGCGTTTGCATAGGCCTGATCCTGCGCATAGGTACCTTCGATCAATGCGAGCCGGTCCCAGCGGCGTTTGACGAAGAACTGTGCCAATGCATCGGTGCGCATGGCGAGGCTGGGTGCGGTGTGCAGCACATTGCGGCGACAGTTTTCGCGACGAAGCGGATTGTCAGGGGCCGCGACGTTAAAAAGCAGCGCGGATTGTGCTTCGGGCAGATCAGCAATTGCCATCACGATCTCTGCTGGGGCGTCGATGAGGAGGAGAGGGGTTGTTTCAAGAGCCTGCTTCGCGCTGGCGAGCGGGTCTTCTCCCAGATAGACCTCGGTGGTTTCCAAGGCGTAGTCATGACCGAGAAAGCGACCGGTGGTGGCATTGTCTTTGAGCGCCACCTCTGCTCCGGAAACACCAAGGTCTTCTGGCACAGGATCAAGGTTTGATAAGGTCGGGGGCAACTCTCGTTCGACCTTGAGATAGTGCATATTCACATTGATCTCGGCCGAGGCGGCAGCGCTCATTCCAAAGGCTAGCAGCGCTCCAAAAGCAATGGGTTTCAAAATACTCATGGCTGCAGGCTATCTAGACGCATTTGCTGCACCATAGGACTTTAGTCGAAAGAGGTGCCTAAACGAAACTTTGGTCTAATAGCCGCGTGCCCAAACCCCGCTCTAGAACATGAGCAACTTGTGTAAACTGTCTATGGAGGGTCTCATGGCAAATCGGGTTGTGATGGCAATTTCAGTGGTGGCGCTGAGCGCAACGTCTGTTTTTGGGCATGGAGATGTGGCCCCGCAGCCGGTGAACACGGAGGCATTGCCGGATGTGGGTGCCGAATGGCTGATCGAAAATCCGTATCGGGCCATGGGCGAAGAGGTGTGGTCTGAGGCCGTGCGGATTGGGGCGTCAGGCTACAATCAGAATTGTGCGCGCTGTCATGGCCTGGAGGTGATTTCTGGCGGTTTGGCTCCGGATTTGCGCTATCTGGAAGCCGAAGAATACGGGGATGAATGGTACGTGGAGCGGTTCCGGTATGGCTATACGCAGAACGGGATCACCAAGATGCCTGCTTTTGACGAGTTGCTGGGGCAGAAAGCGGCCTGGGCAATCCGGACCTATATTGAAGCCCGCCCTGACGATGGCGCGCTTGATGATGTGACGCCAAGGCTTAAGGAAATTCGAGACGCGCTGGTATCGATTGAGACTGGTGGTGCGGGAGATGTCAGTGCGTTGCAGGTGGAACTGGCGCAGATTGCTTCTGGTGTTGAAACGGGCTCAGGGGCGCCGGTGGCCGACAGTGCGCCGTTTCGGGCGGCAAAATATCTTGCGGCAGAGGCCGTTGACGTCAAGAGTGCTCATGAAGCACTCACCATCGGACTATCGGCGGCACAGTAAGTGAAGAAATACTCCCATGTTTTGATATGCGCAGCGCTGGCCTTTCCTGGGCTAGCGCAGGCACGTTGTGAGAACCATGTCCCCCAACCCAAGCCGCAAAACGCGAGCCGGGATATTGTGGGCGTAGATCTGGACACCATTCAGGAGCGGGGATGGATCGAGTTCGCGGTTTACGAGGATTTCCCGCCCTATTCCTTTGAGGAAAATGGTGCACCAGCCGGGATTGATATCAAGATAGGCGAGCTGATCGCTGAGGACCTCGGCGTCAAAGCCAGGTTCAAATTTGTGTCGCCTGATGAAAACCTTGAGGCTGATCTGCGCAACACGTTGTGGAAGGGGCCAATTGTCGGGGGCGCAGTTTCCAATGTGATGTTGCGTGTGCCTTATGACAGCGAATTCACCTGCCGCGTCGAGCAGGTGGTGTTCACAGGGCAGTATGCCTCGGAAACGATTGCGATTGCTTATGATGAGGCTAAATATCCCGAGGACAAGCCGGTTCCGGCATATTTCCGATTTGACACTGTGGCGGTCGAAAATGACTCGATTGCAGACTTCTACCTGACGAGCCTGATTGGCGGTCGGGGCGGTGGCGATAAAATCCACCGCTTTCCCTCTATGACCGAGGCTATGGCGGCACTACAGGCCGGTGAGGTGATGGCGGCGATGGGGCCGCTGGCGCAGCTGGAATACGGAGCAGGCGACGGGGTCGGTGTGCATCAGCCGCCGTTGCCGGGATTTGCTGTTGGCAAATGGACCATCGGGCTGGGCGTGAACTTCCGCTATCGACCGCTTAGCTATTCGGTTGATGATGCGATTTATGCGGCCTTGCAGGATGGGCGGATCGCAGAGATCTTTGCGGGCTATGGGCTGACCCATTTGCCGCCTGAACGCTAGGGGTTCAGTGCATTCGAGCGCCGCGTCATGCGGACATGCGTTCGCGTGACCGTGCGGCGAGGACCAGTGGCACACACGTCTGAGCGTCGTCGTGGATGGTTACGCAATCCAAACAGCCGAAGCACTCTGAATATTGGATCTGTCCTTTGGGGGCGATGGATTTGTAGTTGCAGCGTACTTTGCAGAGTTGGCAGGGGGAGCCGCATTCTTCGCGGCGCGCAATCCAGTCGCGTCCGCGCAGAAGGCCGCCAATCGCCATGAAGGCCCCCAATGGGCAGACATAGCGGCAGAAGCCTTTGAAGAGCACGGTTGAGAGCAACAGCAGCCCGACTGCGTAGGCGACGTAGTACCATTCGCGAATGAAGAAGGTGGTGATTGCAGTTTTGAACGGCTCGACTTCTGCGGCTTTGTCGATGTGTTGAGGGGATAAGACTATCAACCCCACCAAGCTGGCAAGAATGACATATTTTAGAGCTTTTAGGCGTTTGTCCCAGAGGGTTGAGGGTTCAATTTCCGGTAGGCGTAATGCGCGGCCAATGTGGTGCGCGAATTCCTGTAACGCGCCAAAGGGGCAAAGCCAGCCGCAGAAAAGAGCACGCCCCCAGAGGATAAACCCGACAATTGCCGCGCCCCAAACCAGAAGCGAGAAGGGGTCGTAGAGCAGAAAGGCGTAAGCGCCTCCTTCCCAAGCGGTGCGCAGCACTCCGATGACAGTGACAATTGACAGCTGTCCTTGTCCCCAGAACCCCACGAAGCCAGTCATTACGGCGAGAAAGGTCAGTCGCGCCGGGGTGAACCAGCGCCAGCTGGCGAGCGCGTGCATTTTGGAAAACAGAGCGGCGAACAGGGCGATGAGGCTGAGGCCAAGAACAATAAGGTCGGTCTGCCGATTGCGAAGTGCTTCGCGCCATGGCGGCAACGGCTTGGGGACTTCGGGGCGCGTGAAGAAGCGTACGTCGGTGGAATGTGTGACAGAGAGTGTTTCGCTGCCGATTTGCGGCATGAAAGAGCCGTGTTCGCGCAACGCCAGCACATTAAGTTGCCATTCTGAAGTGGGGTCGAAGCCAAGCCGTCTGTCCGTGCGCAGGATCATCGCGGTGGCATCGTGCAGGTGATCGGGCACATCACGGTGGAGATCGACGAACAGGTCACTATCGCGCAGGGCGACCGGTAGGCCAAATTGCTCCGCTGACAGCCAGTCTGGCGAGGTATTGCGGATGAAGTCTTCTGAAACCAACCCATGGCGGCCCGCTTCCAGCAGTAGCAGGGGTTCGTCAAAGTCGGAGATTTCAAGAAACCCCTGAAGCTCTGTAAAAGTGTCTTCGTCCAGAACTGCGCGCGCGATTGAAGGAGGGCCAACATCGACGATCCAGAGGTCAAGATAGGCACCATCAGGATCATCTTGCGCTTCAGGATCGTCATCGGCCCAGAGGGTGCCTTCAAACACAGCTTCGATTTCGGCGTTGGTGACCAGAAAGCGCTGAGCGAGGCGCTGTTCAACCAGATCGTTCCAAGACAGATCTTCGACATAATCCGGTGTTGGATGGGCGGGCGGACCGGCGGCGACACCCTGCATTTTCTCGCGCGCAATTTGTGTGGTTGCCGCCAGAATGGATTCATGGGCGATCCGCACGCTTGCCGTCGCCTTGGTCACCCCATCAAGGTAGACCAGTGAACCACTTGCGCTTCCTGCATCGCCATAGGGTGTGCCAACCACAAGAGAGGATGCGATGTTGTGGCCGCGGTATTGCTCAAAGAACTTGTGAAAAGCCGCATTGCCGAGACCAGACACAAATATAGGCTCGTTGTGCTGCAAGAGCCGCATATCTAGATAGTTGCCCTCAAGGTCGAGCGTCACCAACACGTTGATTGGCGCGCCGGCGAAACCGGGCAGAGGGGCGAGTGGCTCTGTTTCAAAGATGTAGCCCGCGTGCTGACCACCTGAATTATCGAGCTCCCACAGTCCTTTGTCATTCACCTGATCGCCCAGACTGTAAGGGGGAATAACAAGTTCCGAGAGCTCTTCCTTGGTTAGAACTTCGGCCTGAGCGGCGGTAACCAGTAGCATGAAAATTGTGACGAGAACCCGCATGTCGGAGACGCTAAACTCTGGTGGGACAACTCTAAATGCGACCTTTGTCTAAATTCCAAAGCGGCGCCCTTTCTGGACTGGATGGCACCTATGGCGAAGGCTTTTCAAAACGCAGGCGCATCAGGCACCGCGCGACGTCCCGTCGTGGTGGCGATTTCGCTTTGCGCGTTGATGACACTTTGGTGGGCTTGCGCCTTGGGGATGGCGGATCCAACGGTCCTGCCATCCCCCGTGGAGGTGATGAAGGTGACGGTGGCGGAGGCCAGTGCCGGCGATTTGTGGCACCACATGAGCGCAACGCTCCTGCGTGTGGCAGCAGCTTTCACATGCGCCATGTTCTTTGGCACCGTGATCGGGATAGCACTGGGGCTGATGCCGCGGTTGAACCAATGGGCTGACCCATGGGTGGTCGTGTTCTTGAACCTGCCTGCTTTGGTGGTGATCGTTCTGGCCTACCTCTGGTTGGGTTTGAACGAGTTTGCAGCCATTTTGGCGGTATCCGTGAACAAGACGGCGATGGTGATTGTGACCATACGCGAAGGCGTGCTGGCGCGAGACCGTGCGATTGCGGAGATGGCGCAGGTGTTTCGCATGTCATTGTGGAAGAGGTTACGCCATGTGATTTGGCCGCAGTTGGCACCCTATGTCTCGACATCCGTGCGCAACGGTTTGGCGATGATCTGGAAGATCGTGTTGGTGGTCGAATTTTTGGGGCGAGGGAACGGTGTTGGATTTCAGATCCATCTCTATTTCCAGCTCTTTGAGACAGCGCATGTGATGGCCTATTCCTTGAGCTTCGTGGCGGTGATGTTGCTGATCGAGTATTTGCTGGTTCAGACGGGGGAGACCCGCGCGCGCCGGTGGCGGGGCGCAGAGGTGAAGTAGTGTTCTGGCATTTCGTGCGCATTCAGAACAGCAGCGGACACCCAAGTGTGCGTTGCAGCGCGCTCACCAATTCATCGACGGTTTCGGTCCCGACATAGTATCCGCCTGTGCGCTCTGACAAGCACTGTGCCACGCTGATTTTTTGGTCGTAGTCACTGTCTTCGGCCCAGCTAAACCGATCCCCCCGCACTTTAAAACCGATGACATGCACAGTGAGATCAGTGGTTGCGGCCAATTCGGCAGCCACTTGGCATGGCGCGCCTCCGCAGGTTTCTTTCCCGTCGGTCACAAGAACAATTGTGCCCTTGCCATTGAGTGTCTTGGCCGCAAGGCTCACTGCGTCAGCAATCGCCGTTTCGCCAGCGGGCTGCAAGCGTTCGATGGCTGTGATGACAGGTCCTGCCGCATCCTTCGTCGGAGGAAAGCGGAGATCAAGGCCGGTGCAGGCGTTTTCTCCGCCGGGGCCATAGACAATCAAGCCTAGGCGGCGCGTTAGGGCGATGTCGGGGACTGCCCGTTTGATTGCGCGGCGGGCTTCGAAGATGCGCGGCTCTGAGATGTTGTTAAAGCCCATCTCAGCCATAGAGCCAGAGCCGTCAAATACGATCATGGCGTCTTCGGGGCATTGATTTTGAGCTGCGGCGGCTGAGGTGATCAGACAGAAGGAAAGAGCGAAGCGGAGCATATCGTCAGGGTCGGACCACAACCTGTAGCCTGTCAATCGCGCTTTGGTCGGAAATGTGCGATTTTAGGACGTTGGCCAGCATGTGCATGAAGTCCACACATGGTGATTTTTGATCATCTTAAGATTGTATTTCTGTTTAAGCATTGGCTAGTTTTTTTGGCGCATTGTTGCGCGGCAGATTTTACTGAACTGAAGGTCGAGCAAAGTGAAAATATCCACGTCCAAACTGATCGCATTTGCTTTGCTACCGGCACTCGTGGCCGGATGTGGTGGCGGAGAGGACGACTCCTCCAGCACCAGTGGCGGGGGAAGTGCGGGATCTGGCGCTTCGCTCCCCTTCACAAACAACCCGACATTGCTTGCGTCCTTCATTGACAATCTGGACGCGGTGCGCGGCACTGCCAATCGGCTTTTGACCCGCGATGCGCGCTACCGCCTGCAAAATGCTCCTGCGGGTGTTTATGTGGATCGGAATGGCAATAACCGCCTGGATGCGGGTATCGATGTTGAGCTGAAGGGCAATCCTATCGAAACGGCAGGCATTCACTATGCTCATGCCGCCGGGCTCACTGGGGCAGGCCAGATCATCGCCTTCTCGGACAATGGGTTCCTGACCTCACATGAGGCCTTCTCCGGCAAATCGATAACGACAGGATCCAGCCTGTCTGTGGATGATCATGGGACGTTTGTGGCGTCGGTCGCCACAGGGAATTCCTCAGATATGATTGGTGTTGCACCTGAGGCTGATGTGATCTTCGGGAGCTTCGATACATTTGAGCAACTGACCGAGACAGCGAATGCCGCCCGTAGCGCGGGTGCGGTCGCCCTGAACAATTCCTGGGGATTTGCCAGCCGTCGCGCGAGCCTATCGAACTACAATAGTCTTGTGAGTACCTCAGCGGGGTCTGATTACGTGGATGCGTTGTCGCGGTATGCCCAAGACGGGATTGTGTTGTTTTCGATCTCCAATGACTCCACAATTTCAAATGTAGGTTTGCTTCCAGGGCTTCCTATTTTTGAGCCTTCTTTGCAGGGCAGCTGGATTGCAGTGGTCAACGGTGTGCCAGTCTTGAACGGAGACGACATCGTGGCAGCAGAGCGCGTGTCCGGAGCCTGCCTTGAAGCGGCAGCCTGGTGTATTTCCGCCAATGGCAGTTGGACAGGTGCCAACGCGAGTTCAACGAGCAGCTATGGGTTTGGCACCGGCACTTCTTTTGCGGCACCCACCGTGGCAGGGGCACTGGCGCTGTTGGCAGAAGCCTTTCCAACGATGACAAACAAAGAGCTGCGTGTTCGGCTGCTCGCCACCGCCGACAACGAGTTTGACGGCTTTTCCCAAGATGGCACCGTGGAGCTGGTCCCCGGTTTTGAGCACGCCTATAGCAGCGAATGGGGACATGGGTTTCTCAATGTCGGCGCGGCGCTTTTGCCGATTGGACAATCCACCGTCACGACAGGGAATGGCACTGTCCTCAAGATGGATAAGCCCCTCGTTGTGGCTGGTGGCGCGAGCGGGGATGCTGTTTCGCGGGCGCTGCGCAATGTCGACCTTGTCAGCCGCGATGCGTTGTCTGCCAACTTTGTGGTAAACGCCGCGCAATTCGTGGCGGAGCGCCAGTCGGCACCGCTGTTTTCGCTCGCTGATATCGCAGCTTTTGACCGGATCGAGATGCGCCAGTCTGGTGGCGCTGCGTTCTTCGGGGATCGGCGAAGCATCCTGCTTTTTACAAACAACACAGACCTGGATATTCGGCTTTTCCAATCGACCGGCGACGGCCAAGACAATATGGGGTTTGGCGTCACGCGCGGGTTTGATCTGGGCCTTGCCAGCTTGCACGTCAGTGCGACCTACGGCGATGACACAGCAACTCTCCTGTCGGATTGGAATGGCGGCACCAACTCTTCGATCTTTGCAGTGGATATGGCCTTGTCCGCGGATATCACTGAGGCGGCGCAGCTTAGTTTTGAGTTCGGCTATGCCTTGGGCGAGGAGAACTCTGGCCTTGGTCAAGCTGCGGACGTTCTGATGAATGCCGGAGCGCTCAGATTGTCCCATCATGGGGTGTGGGCACACAATGACCGGCTGAGTGTGGCGGTGTCGTTGCCTGCGGCGATCTCATCTGGCTCCACCTCCGTTGCTTTGCCGGTGCTATCCGCCAATGGTGTTGCCACGACCCGAAGTGTTGCGATTAATCTGGCGCCAGAAGAGCGTGAAATGCGGATCGCGCTGAATTATGTGCGGCCGCTCACCGATCATACGAATTTTGGGGTGTCACTCGCGCATGCTCAGAATCGGGGCAACATCGCCGGAGAGCGTGAAACGGCCATTCTGTTCGGGTTCAGGACGCGCTTCTAAAGAAGCTGTGACTAGCGTTTGACGCGATTTTAATAGTCCTGTTAGGTGTTTGCTAACGCTCCCTTTTGTGAGTTCCACCTTTGAGGGCGGCGACAGGGGTATACTCTCCCTTTGGGCGGCTTTTGAGCTAGCCTCTAAATATTCGCATCAAACCTGAATGGAGTGTCACACCCATTGCGCGGTGATGACACGATCAAAACACATTTCGTTCACAACTTGGCCCTGTCGCTGGGGATCTGCACTCGCATTTCTGAGCCAACAGCCACAGGAACCAAGGGGATGAGCGTGCATGCACGACGCTGAAGAAATATATGCTGCGTTGGCGTCAGGCACCGAGTTACTGCGTGGTCAGTACAAGATCATTCGCCCGCTTGGTCAGGGCGGCTTTGGGCTTACTTATTTGGCGCATGACAGCCTGAACCGCACGGTGGTCATAAAAGAATGTTTCCCGTCTCAGATTTGTGGGCGAAATGGGATCTTTGTGCAGCCGTTTGAGGCGCAAGATACCCAGTATTTCAGCGCCGTTTTGGAGCAATTTCAAGAAGAGGCCCTGCGTCTCGCGGAACTCGATCATCCGGGGATCGTCGGTGTCCACCAGACCTTTGCGGAAAATGGCACGGCTTACACAGCAATGGATTTTGTCGAGGGCGTTGACCTGCTGGATCTGGTCGAACGGGCACCTGGGCGGTTGACCCGGAGCACCATAGACAGCGTTTTGCGGCAGGTTTTAGACGCGCTTCGGTATTTGCATGATCGAGGCATTTTGCATCGTGACATTGCGCCAGACAATCTCATTCTCAGCGAGACAGGCCAAGTCACTTTGATCGATTTTGGTGCGGCTTATGCTTCTAGTGAACACGACGACGGTCAAAAGCGTCGGATGTTGGCGGTGAAGGACGGCTATTCCCCGCCTGAGTTCTATTCGGCAGAGGGCAGTCAGGGATCATATAGTGACATCTACTCGCTAGGAGCGCTCTGTCATCTGATGTTTGTGGGGGATCCCCCGCCGGATGCGCAGACCCGGGCTGAGATGATCGAGGCCGATCAGGGTGATCCTTACGCGGCGTTGGAAACGACAAACTCTGATCTGGATATTCGGCTGTTGATCGCGACAGATCGTGCGTTGACGTTGGACGCTACAGAGCGTCTGCGGAGCGCGGATGACTGGATCAGTGTGATGGATGGGCCGGTTCCCAAACCTTTGGCCGCGTTTGATCCTGCAGTGGTTGGGGTCATCAAAGATCTTGTGAGTGATACAAATCGAGTGCTGCAACCTGGCTTGCCGCACTCGCTCAAAGCGCAGCGGAAAATTGACCAGCCGATAGCGCCGAAACCTCAGAAGCAAAAGCAGTATGTCGATGTCTTTGGCGATCCGATTGAGGACGTTGAGGCCTATCTGGCTGAGCAAGACAAACTATGCAGCGCGCGCGCGCGACAGTCCGAAGCGCTGTTGAAACATGGCGATATGCTGACTGCCGCCGTTGGTGGACGGAAAGCTCCAAGGAATAAGTCAGGCAAAGCCTCTTTGTTTCATCGTTTTTGCGACCGCTTTAGAGCACGTCATGACGTCCCCGAAACCCGTATTTTCCAAACCTGAAGGAACAGCACATGAGGTTCATTCGAGATATCATCAATGAAAAGACGCAGGCCGCCGGCAGTGGTGATGCCTCAGCACTGCGCTATCCGCTGCGCTTGAGAGAAGAGGATCGCACAGACCTCTCACCAGAGCAGGAGTTGGTGGAAGAAGAGTTGTCCTCAACGGAGGCCGAGCTGGAACATGGCGCCTTTTTTGATGCCCCTGAGGCGACTCCAGCGGCAGATGAGTTCGAGGCTCCCTCGGAGGAGCCTTCTATTGATTTCTCATCCATTGCTGATGCGCTGGGCCCGCAATCTTCTATGGTTCAAGGAAGTGTCCAGACCCCGGCACAGGAGCCTCAGGAGGCCGCGCCCGTTATGGAAGGGGTTTCAGCAGGTTTGAGCCCTGAAACCGTTGAGCCTGACGTTTTTCCCGATGTTGAAGATAGCGTTTCGCAGCCAA
Source organism: Shimia sp. R9_3 (assembly GCF_017743755.1). NCBI lineage: Bacteria > Pseudomonadati > Pseudomonadota > Alphaproteobacteria > Rhodobacterales > Roseobacteraceae > Shimia > Shimia sp. R9_3. Next base: position 444,477 of record NZ_JAGHRP010000003.1, read on the forward strand.
GCGAGATGCCTAAATTGGTTGAGGCCGATGCGTTCAATTGGGCGGCGCAGAAACCGTCGACTGCGCCGACACCGTCGTTTGCCCAGCCTGCGGAAGAAGAGCCAGTGCGCGTACAGCAGAAAACCGCAGAAGATGTCGTTGTTCCTGCGGCGGAATCAGTGGCAGAGATGCCATCTATGGAGCGCTCTTCCCTGGATAGCTCTCGGAATGCTGTAGGAGCGCATCAGGCTCCAACTGTGTCCGAACAAAAAACTTCTGCGGAAATGGCTCCCTTGCAGGCTTCGGTGACTGCGCATCGCACCGGTGGCGGTCGTGGTTCCAAAGGGCGTGTCAAAACGCGCTTGCTCGGGTTTAGCGGTCCACAAAGCACAGTTCATGATCCCATGACCCAATCGCGTGAAGCGGCCCCGGCGGTGCAGGCGCAATTCCCGGTTGGATGGCTTGTTGTGGTCGATGGCCCCGGAAGAGGCGCGTCTTTTGCTTTGTTTGACGGGCTGACCCAAATCGGCCGTGGCGAAGGCCAGACAGTCCGATTGGATTTTGGCGACAATACAATCTCTCGCGAAAATCATGCGGCCATTGCTTTTGATGGCGAGCAACGCCGGTTCTTCTTTGGGCATGGCGGCAAGGCCAATCTGGTGCGTCTGAACGGCCGCCCCGTTCTGAGCACAGAAGATTTGGCGACCAACAGCGTGATCCGCATCGGCGAAACCACTCTCCGCTTTGTGGCGCTGTGTGGCGAAGAATTCTCTTGGGTGGGCCAAGATATGGAAGTTCCTGGACATGCCCAATTTGGATGATGTTTGCTTTGATGTCGTAACCGGTCTGAATATCGGTAAGCGCGAGCGTCAGGAGGATGCGGTGATTGCCGATTTTCCTCTTGGGGCGCCTCTTGGCTTTGCCGTTCTGTCTGACGGGATGGGAGGCCACGCCTCAGGCGATGTGGCCAGCGGCATCGTGGTGACAGAACTGTTTAGCGAGCTGAAAATGCTCGCTGAAAATCCAGAGGCACTAGAAGCCAACATCGGTGATGCTTTGCAGGCCGCAGTGGTGGGCGCCAATGACTGCATTCGGCTCTATGAAAAAGAGAATCCGAACGCGCGCGGGATGGGGGCAACCCTTGTGGCGCCGATCCTCTTTGGCAATCGTCTGTATTGGGTGTCGATTGGGGATTCACCTCTGTTTTTGTTTAGAGGTGGGCGGCTTTTCCGGCTGAACGAAGATCACTCTTACGCGGCGCAAATAGATGAGCTTCATGCGCGCGGGGTCATCCCATTGGAAGAAGCTCTGAACCACCCAGACCGCAGCTGCCTGATTTCGGTGATGTCTGGCGGGCAAATTGCCAAGGTCGACTACCGCACGGAGCCGATGCGGTTGCAGGAAGGGGACATATTGCTGGCTGCCAGCGATGGGCTTCTCTCCCTGACAGAGAAGCAAATCAGTAAGGTATTGAGCGATCAAAGCGGTGCCTCCAGCCAGCAAATCGGCGCGGCTCTTATGCAGGCCGTCCATGCAGCTGGAGATCCTGAACAGGACAACCTTTCGATTTGTTTGATCAAGGTGCGAAGCCGCGAGGCCATGCTTGCGCGCAAACTTGGTGAAGATGCGGAGGTATGTGATGTTGAGGACCGCTCAAAAGATGAGAGCCAAGTGGCCAGCGAAGTCATGCATATCGACCGGACGGCGCGCGCCGGCCGTGTACACACTGTCTTAAGTCTTTCGCGGAAGGTGAGAAACGCATGAGGGGTCAACAGCAACGCGTTGTGCAGGAGTTGCGAGAAGCGCTTGATCAGGGCCGCATTGGTGGACGGCATCAAGCCATCGGCGCTCAACTGATCAATCATCTATCCGATGCGGTGCGCGTTGTGCTGCTCGGAAGACCTGGTAGTGGGAAATCTTCTGTTGTGAATATGATGCTGGGTGAGGACCTATTGGGTAGCTTGCCGCAGGCATCTGTGACCGAAGTTTCCTACGAAGAGACCAGGCAAGTATCTGTGGAGTGGAATGATGGCACGGTGCAGTCCTTCGAGAGCAATCAAGTATTTACGGGAGATGCGCGCCGTCTGATCGTCACACTGCCGCACTTGTTGCTAAAAACACACAGCTTTTGCGAAGTGAGCCTGCCGGAAGACGTAAGTCAACAGGCGGAGTTGTTCGATTATGCGTTGCAAAAAGGGCAGGTGTTTATCTGGTGTAGCGAGGCGTTTGATGAGGCAGAGCAAGGCATTTGGGCAAAGGCGCCGGATGCGGTCAAAGATCATAGTGTGCTCGCTCTGACGAAAGCGGACCGCCAGATCATGAAAGGTGATCTGGCCCAGAAAATCGCGGATCTCGAAGCCGTCACTGAGGATGAATTCCTTGGCCTCTATCCTGTAGCCGCGCTGCACGGGCTGAAGGCACGAATGCCTGAAAGCGAACAGCCGGAGCTTTGGGAAGCGTCAGGCGGAAAAGATTTGTTTGAAGCGGTTCAGGCACAGGTGAATTCCGGCAGAGCGGCCGAGCTGGATCGTGCGGCTTTGTTGCTCGCGCAATTGGCGTCTGAAAGTGCGAGCGCTGCTAAGGTCTCGTTTGACGCGCCGACCCGCTCAACCGAGATTTTGGATCCGGCGGCTGAACAGCAGGCAGAGATGCTGGAGCAGTTGCAGGGGCAACTGGTCTCTTTTGCTAAGGGTCTCATGGCAGAGCTGGATGAAGGCAAGACGCCAGATGCCAAGATCGTGCTGCAGCAATGCACAAATGCGGTGCGTGAGATTGTGGGGACATTGGAACCTCAGGTTGGGCAAAGCGCTGATTTTGCGTCTCTGCTTGATGACGCGAGAGATGGGGAAGACATGCTGATGCTGTTGCAAGTGGAGCAAGGTCCCACTGCTGCCGAGGACGCGATCTTCCTGATGTTGCAGCTGAAAAAAGAAATCGGAGCGAGGGCACAGGCATGAACTTTCAACTGAGACAGGCCCCTGAAACCGAGGTGCGCGCTCCAAAACGGCTTGTAAACCTGCGATCTGGGCTGGAAACGCTGGAAAATTTCGGTGCAAATCTTTGCGCTTTGGATGAGCTGCTGAGAGACCTGTCGCAAATGACCGGAGACAACGCAACACGTGCGGTGGAGCGTTTGCGTAAAGATATTGCCGGGTTCGAACCTACGATCACTGTGCTGGGGCAGGTCAAATCCGGCAAAACAACGCTGGTCAACGCTTTGGCAGGCTGGTCCGATCTCCTACCGTCTGATGTGAACCCCTGGACCTCTGTTGTAACGTCGTTGCATTTGAAACCAGCTTCCAAACCATCTGAAACCGGTGCGTCCTTTCGTTTCATGAAGGAAACGGATTGGGACCGACTCCTCAATCAGGGTGGACGGATTGGCGAGATGGCCAGCCGTGCGGGTGCTGAGAGTGAGCTCAAAAAGATCGGCGAGCAAATCGAGAAGGTGCGGAGCAAAGCGCAAAACCGTCTTGGTAAGAAGTTTGATTTGCTGCTCGGGGAAACCCATGACTACGGCTATTTCGACAAAAATCTGCTCGAGCGTTATATCGTAATGGGAGATGACTTTGGCGTAGAAGATGACGCGCAGGCCGATCAAGGGCGCTTTGCTGATATTGTCTCCTCTGCTGATCTGTTCCTGAATTGTGAAACCGTGCCGGTGTCCTTGTGCCTGCGGGATACGCCAGGTGTGAATGACACCTTTATGATGCGTGAGCAGGTCACCATTCAGGCTATTCGCGACAGCAAGATGTGCGTGGTTGTATTGTCTGCGGGGCAGGCTCTGACATCCGTGGACATGGGCCTCATCCGCCTGATTTCGAACCTTAAATCGCGCAATGTTCTGATCTTTGTGAACCGCATTGACGAACTCTCCAATCCTGCACAGCAGATCCCCGAGATCGAAGCGAGCATTCGGCAAACGCTGCGCGACAAGCAGGGGCCTGAAAACGCGCAAATTCTCTTTGGCAGCGCCTATTGGGCCAACAAGGTGCTGACCGGCAGCATTGAGGGAATGCCTGAGGTGTCGAGCCGGGCGCTGTTTGAGTGGGCCGAAGTCGCGCTTGACCCGCAATACAGCCAGACTGATCCCAACGAAATGGTGTGGGAGCTTTCAGGTGTGAGCGCGCTGTTTCGCGCCGTTTCCGAAAGGATATTAGAAGAGCAGGGCATGCCGTTTCTTGAGAAAACAACAGGTGCCGCGCTGACGATTGCCACCAGCCAAATGGCGGCTGGGATGGTCAATATCTCAAGCGACGGGAGTCGTGCGCAAACGCTGACGACATATGATGCCATTCAGGCCTTTGAAAAACTCACGGCTTTCCATGCCGATGCGTTTCAGAAGGAGTTGGGCGCGGCGATTGCTGAGTTTCATATGAGAGCGGACCGAGCACATGCCAAATTTATAGACCGGGCCTTGCGATCCCTCCTGAGTCACTTGGAAAACTATGGCAATCATATCGTCTGGGACTACGACCCGGTTGGGCTGCGGATGTTGTTGAGATCCGCGTACACCGTGTTTGGTGCGAACGTACGATCTGCCTCTGAGGGGCGGTTTGAGGCGGCCATGACGGATATTGCCATGCTCTATACCGATGCGTTTGGCAGCGCGGTGCAGGGCATACAGATGGCGCCACCAGCCCTACCAAACATGCCTGCGCCGGTTGCGTTCGGTCAAACCATCGCGCTTGATTTCAATGATGGGTGGTGGATCTCCTGGTGGAACCGGATCCGCGGACACAAGGCTTTTGCCAAGCGGTTCCAGAACCTCATCGCGCGCGAGACTGAGGATTTCATGCGTCAGTCCAAGGAAATTCAAACTGCTCAAGTGCGCGAGATGGCAGCGGTCACCTTGCAAGATTTCTTTGCGCAACACCGGGACATCATGAAGGAAATTAGCGTGGACCCACGCGGGGGTGACCTGCAGAAACTGTTCCACAGCGGAGAAGAGGGCCAGAAACGCGAAAAACTTGAGCGGCTGATAACGGAATTCGAGGAATTGCGAGATAAAAGCAGGACTGGGCTTGAAGGACACTGCGCATGACACAGCCGAATTCCGACCATCTGACCCAGACTGACGCCGTGGCTGACCGTAAGCCGCGGATTGCTTTGATGGGCGAATTCAGTGCCGGTAAGAGCACGCTGATGAATCTCCTTCTTGGCGGAGAGCCAATGCCTGTGCGTATCACTGCGACACGTGTTCCGCCTGTTTGGGTGACTTTTGGTACTGAGGCCGCGACCCGTATTCTTGAAGATGGGTCCTCGGAGGCTCTTGAAGTGGAAGGGTTTGCGGAAGCACCGGTTGAAGGGACGCGGTTGATCCAACTAGCAATGGATGCGGACATTCTTCAGCTCTGTGATCTCATCGATATTCCCGGAATTTCCGATCCGAACATGAAGCACGAAGACTGGATGGGGTTGCTGGATGAGGTAGACTGTGTCCTTTGGTGCACGCACGCAACGCAGGCTTGGCGACAGTCGGAAGCGGCGTTGTGGGAGCAGGTTTCCGCTGCCGTAAAGGGGCCGAACTATCTGGTGGTCACACAGTATGACAAATTGCGTGCCGAGCGTGATCGAGCGCGGGTTCTTGCACGGCTCAATGCGGAAACAGAAGAGCTTTTTGCAGCCATACTTCCGATTGCGACATTAGACGCAGTGAATGCAGGGCAGGATGAAGAGGCTTGGAAAGCAAGCGGTGGCGCCGATTTGGTGGCGCAGATCGTACAAGCGTTGGTGGCGCTGACACAACCTGAGAGCGCTTTAGGGAGTGAAGTCCACTCAGGCGGTAAGCTGCAGGATGAAGAACATCCGCTCGATGCTGACAGTGCGATTGAGGATGCTCCAGACGAAGAGCAGGCAACCGCAGAAGCTGCGTCGCAAAACCGTGTTGTGCCACGCCGCGTGCGCCCGAAAATCAGTAACCCAGAGCGACCGCCAGCGCCGCCAAAGGAGCTGCCACCCTTGAGTGTGGTCACGCCATTGGAGGATCACTGATTTGTTTGGCGGGGGTAGATCAACTGTCTCGGGTGCGTCGTGTAAGAGGAAAGGTGGGCGACGAGCGTGAATATTGCAGCACAAATTGATGTGTTACGTGCAGAAATTCCCGGCTGCCGTGTGGTGGCCTTTGCGGACCTAAAAACACGCCTTGTGCTCAAGGCGTCTCACCAACCTGATGTGCGGCGTGAAACGCTTGATCAACTCTGTATCCAGGCAGCGCAGAGCTTTGATCTGTTGTCGGGTGAGGGCGTTTCTATTCCGGAAGACGCGTTTGCATTGTCGCCCGAGGACATGCGTATTTTTATGCGTGATGCGGCGGGCACGTCCGATTTGTTGTGTTTTGTTTGTGGCCTAGAGAGCGACCCTGATCAGGTCGTGGCTATGGGGCGTAAGGTGCTTACTTCATTGACGGTCCCGTCATGATGGCCGCGCGGAAGGGGCATAAGACCGAGGTGAGGCAAGTCGACGATGGCTTTGCCGATGCGATCCGATTGTTTGCACAAGATCGGAACGGGTACTATGGCACGTGGCATGTCTTTGAAGGCACTCAAGATCTTTTGGCGGCAATTGTCGCTGAGATAGGTGAAACGGTTCTCGCGCGTCGCATCGCCGTGTTTGGGAAAGAAGAAAATGTGCGGGTGCTTCTGGCCATCAGCAACCGCCACCTCGTTGATATCGAGGGCGTTGGCCCGCAATTGGAAGATGCGAATGGCGCGGCGGTAATCGAGCTGTTGAGTACAGCTTTCGCAGGATGCGCAGCGCTGAAGTTTGAGATCGTTGAGCGCAGCCCGGAGCTGCCCGAAACAGGCCGCTCTTGGTCGCATGGGTCACTTTTGAAAGCCATGCATGAGGGAAGAGAGCCAGACGGGCAGAGGCAAGTCTTGGAGACACTCAGAGACAAGCTAAAGGCTATGGCTCTGTCTTGGCGTGATGTCGCTCCTGCGGGAGGGCAACCACTCTCAGATGGTAACCCCGAGGATCTTGGACTGATTGACCGATGTCTCGCGCGCGCTTCAGATAACACTAGCAAACAAAAGCTCTGGAAACCTGCGAATGCGACCCTCAACATGCTATCTGTTGCGGACGATCGCGTGCTTGTTCTCCTTGAAACGCCTGAAGGCAACTTGGGTGTCGTATGTCGCGCCAGTCACCGTGCCGCGATATTTGAACTTTGGCGCGCGTTCGCAAAAGCCACTTCATAAGGCTGCGGTGCATGGCTGGTGTTTTAATTTGGTAACCTCTGTTCGGTCCGAAACTCACAGTTGCTCTGTCCGAAAGTGCTAAACTCTTGTCCGTCCTAATCATGTGCGGTGTGAATGGAATTGCCCATATTTGCTGTAACTTGAAGTGGGGATTTGAGCCGGATCGAACGGCATCCGACTGAAGGAGTGTACCAACACAGAATGCTATTGATCTGAGCGAGCGATGTAGCGGAGCTAAAATGGCCTGTCGTGTCTCTTTGTCCTCGCCTTAAAAAGTATGGGGTTTGAACCAGATTTCCAAATTCGACTTTTGCGGCAGTAGCATTTTACTTCCGCGCCCCGACTATCCGCGTACCCTATCTCGTTCTTCCACGTGGATGATCGGGGCTCCAATTTCAGGCTTCTGGAGCATGCGGCAGCCTCTCTCATTGGCTCGTTGAGTGGCTTGCTGCTCAGGGGGCAGCAAAAACAGACGGAACGATCACATGTCGGTAAAAAAACTTCTTGCCGTTTTTCTAATCCTTGCAGCCGCCATTGGCGGTTATTTCTATTATGAGACCCAGGGGCCTGCCGCCTTGGTGGTGCAGGGCGAAGTTGAAGCCACGCGCATCGATTTGGCGGGGAAGGTTTCCGGCCGTGTCGCAGAAGTGAACGCTGACTTTGGTGATCGCGTTGCTGCCGGAGATGTCGTGGTTGTTTTGAACAGCCCTCAGCTCGAAGCTTCGCTTGCCAGTGCAAAGGCTGCACAGCGTGTGGCGGTCGCGAATCGTGATCTTATCTTTGCCACCCGGCCAGAGACGATTGATGCGCGAGCAGCCGAGTTTGAGCGTGCGAAAGCGGATCTGGTGCTCGCCGAGAAAGTCTATGAACGTATCCGCCAGCTTACAGAGCATTCAACAGCGTCTATTCAGCGTCTTGATGAGGCATCCAACACCCTTAGTGCCGCAAAGCAGAATGTTCTGGCCACAGAGGCCAATCTGCGCCTTGCGCAAAACGGTAACAGCGTGGAGCAGAAGGCGGCGGCAGAGGCGCAAGTTCTGCAGGCGGATGCGAGTGTGTCGCGCACAAAGACGGATATTGCCGAACTAACCATTTCGGCACCGATCAACGGGCAAGTCACCGCGCGTCTTGCGGAACCTGGCGAGCTGTTTTCTTCCGGCGCGATTTTGATGTCGATTGTGGATATTGATAATGCTTGGTTCACCTTTAACCTGCGCGAAGATCTGTTGAACGGGCTTAACGTTGGGCAAGAACTCGACGTTCAAATTCCTGCACTCAACAATCGGGTGATCCCCGCGAAGGTCACCGCCGTCAATGCCGAGGGCAACTATGCAAACTGGCGCGCTACCAAAGCCACGGGTGATTTTGATCTGCGCACGTTCTCTATTCGTCTGGAGCCGATTGAGCGTGATGTGGAGCTGCGCCCTGGCATGAGTGCGCTGATTGCCTGGAAGAGACGCTGAGCCATGGCGCGCCCACTCCCTGCCGGCTTTTGGCGTGTTTTCCGCAGAGAACTCAGACGGATACAGGCGCGCCCCAATCTTGCATTTATGCTTGGGCCGTTTCCTCTGTTTTTGATGTTGCTGCTATCCGCGGTTTTTTCTGTGGGGTTGCCGCGTGATCTGTCGGTTGCGGTTGTCGACAACGACGGCACGTCGTTGTCGCGACAGGCGATCCGTATGGTGGATGCAACACCGGATGTCACGGTGACGCTGCAGATGGCAAACCTGGCAGAAGGCAAACAGGCGATCATTCGCGGTGATGTCTACGCGGTCATCCTCTTTCCTGAAAACATGGAGAGAGACTTACTGAGCGCGCGCCAGCCAGAAGTCGTTACCTTTTACAACAATCAGCTTTTGACGATTGGCGGCATAGTCTCCCGCGCAACGCGGCAAGCGCTTTCGACCTTTTCTGCCGGTGTCTCGGTGCGTGTGTTAACAAGCAATGGTTTAACCCATGAGGCGGCGCTTGAAGCCATTCGCCCAATCCCCTTGCAGCAAAGCCCGCTGTTTAATCCGGCGCTGGATTACACTCAGTTCCTGCTCGCAGCGCTTATGCCGACTGTTCTTTTGATTTTTATCAGCGCGGGAGCCGCGCTGAATGTCGCGCGGGATTTGCAACAGCACAATGGCGCGCGGAATCTGGTGCGTTTGGGAGGCTCGGCGCTGCCTGCTTTGGCGGGCAAATTGACACCTTACCTATTGGCGTTTTTACTGACGCTTATCTTTGGCGACGCCATTCTATTTGGCTACTTTGATGCCCCGTTTCAGGGGAGTATGCTGCTGCATGTGGCGTACTCGTTGCTGTTCATCGCAAGTTCCCTTTGCTTGGGGGCATTCATTGCGACGGTGGCTGGCGATACGGTTGCTGCACTTGGCATGACCGGCGTTATGACTGGCCCTGCCTTTGGTTTCGCCGGGATCAGCTTTCCACGCATTATGATGAACAACTTTGCCTGGGCCTGGGGCGGTTTGCTGCCCTTGATTCCGTATCTGCAATTGCGGGTGGATCAGGTTTTGCGCGGAACCCCAATTGAGACGTCGCTTCCAACCTTGGGATGGTTGGCGCTGCAAATGCTGGTGTACGGCGGGTTAGCGCTGTTACTGCTTAAACGCAAAGCTTCACGTCCTGAGCCGTCCAAGGAGGCTGCCGCATGAAGATGTTTGTGTTGGCGATGATGGATGCCCTTAAGCGCCTCTTCGCAAACAAGGGCGCCCGGATGACCATGGTGGTGTCGATCCTGATTTATGCTTGCTTGTACCCGCAGCCCTATCGGGGCGAAGTGGTACGCGATGTGCCGATTGTGGCGGTTGATCAGGACGGATCCACCGCGAGCCGTGAGTTTTTGCGCCGGATACACAACAGCGATAGCGTCGAGATCATTGCCACCGTTGACGGGCTGCCTGTGGCAGAGGCAATGTTCTTTGATCGCAAGGCTTATGGTGTTGTGATTGTGCCTCCGTCCTTTGAGCATGACCTTCTGAAAGGGCAAAATGCGCCGGTGGCCGTTTATGGCGATGGTGGCTACTTTCTAATCTATGGAGCATTTGTGGCTGCGGCGAACAACGCAGCGCAAAGCTTAGGCGCTGAAATTCGACAGCAGAGGCTTGCATCCGCAGGATTGGATACGGATGCGGCACAGACGCTTATATCGCCGATTAATCACACATCTGTGGCGCTCTTCAATCCGCAAGGCGGCTTTGGTAGCTATGTTGTGCCAGCAGCATTCGTTCTGATTTTGCAGCAGACCCTGCTGATGGGTATCGCCATCATGCACGCGGGCCAGCAGGCCCGCCCTGGTATCCAGCGAGTTGCGACCCCCGCCGCTTATGTACTTTTGTATCTTGTTTGGATCGTTGTGACGCAGCTCGCATTGCCTGCGATCTATGGCATTCCCTGGATTGGCAACCTCTGGACGCTGTTTGCCGTTGCGGTCCCCTTTTTGATTGCGGTGAATGCGATGGGGTTCGCGTTGACCCATTTGATCCGAAGTCGGGAAAGTGTGGTCTTCTTCCTTGTTGTGCAGGGGATGCCACTTTTCTTCATTGCCGGCGTTGCCTGGCCGATGGAGAGCATTCCTTGGTGGATCGCCTGGGCCGCCCATATTGTTCCATCGACCTCAGCGATTGATGCGTTCTTGCGTGTGGATCAGATGGGGGCGTCTGTTCAGGACGTACTGCCAACCATCCGTCTGCAATTGGCGTTGGCTGTTGGGTATTGGTGTATCGCGTATGTTCTACACGGTCGGCAGTTCCCCAACGTGCAGGGGAACCACCTGAAACCCGCTGATACGCAAACTCTGTAGGCGTATCAGCCGACGATGAGCTGTTTGAGTTGGAGTGCTTCGTGTTCCAGCTCTACAAGACGGTAATTGACCACATCTCCGATGGTGACCATTCCGGCCAAACCGGTCTGGTCCATCACCGGCATGTGGCGGAAACGGCCCTCTGTCATGCGCCGCAGCACGTCGACCAGCGAGTCGTCAATTGTGCAGGTTTGGACGTTTGTCGTCATCACGTCTTCGACCTTTTGTGGAAGCGTTTGGCCGGGTGTTTCCGCGAGTTTGCGGACGATATCGCGCTCAGATAAAATGCCGATCAACGCTCCATTCGCATCCGTCACCAGCAGAGCACCAATGCGGCGCTCTTTCAGGACCTTTACCGTTGCTCCCAAAGTGTCTTGCGGACGGATCGAGAAGACGTCTTTGCCTTTTTGGTTGAGCACCATCTGCACGGTGGCCGTCGTGGCCGAGGTATTCGTGCTTGCGGTCTGGCTGAGCGTCCGCTGTTTTTCTTCGGATTGGCGGTTTGGGGCCTGATAGGAACTTGGCATGTTTGGGCTCCTTGCGTGTTCAATATTCTAACGATATGCCACCAGCCTATACGCAAGATCCGCGTTTTGGGGACTTTTCTTTGCCTGATTTGATTCTTTCGCCCGCTGTTGCAACGGTTCTGTTTGTGCTCGCCTGTTTGGCGGGGCACCGCTATCGGCGTGTTTGGAAAGAAGAGGGGCCAAGGTGGCAGCTTTGGCTATTCGGCCTTGTTGCTGCGTCCTGCCTGCTACTGGTGGCTTTGCTGCCAGTCTCCACAGGCTAAGCTGGCCACAAAAAAAGCCGCACATGATGTGCGGCTTTGGGGGGGCGATCTTTGCCAAGTGCTTAGCTGTCAGCAGTTTTCTCAGTTTCCATCTGCTCAAGCATTTTGCGCGCGCGTGGGCACTGAAGGCGCTCACGCAAAGGGCTGTCTGGATCGATATCCTTGCTGCATACCACGCATTTGTCCGCACCGCTGATGGCGTTCAACCCGCCGCAGGAGCCTTTGATCGTGCGGCCCATCATGATCACGCCAAGGGACATGCCCAGCGTGACGAGCATCAAAAGTACAAATGCGAAGAGGAAAGTTTCCATAAGAGTAGTGCCTTTTAGCCAGCGATGATGGCGTCGAACTCTGTGCTCGGCGTCGCGTTGAAGGTTACATGGTCTGTCTTTGCTGAACGTTCAATAAACAAAGACGCGATCTTGTGTTTTTCTGCGACATCAAGGCCACGCTCTTGCCCAAGCGCAAGCAAAGCGGTCGCCCAAGCATCTGCCAGCATCGCGTTTTCCGCGAGCACCGTCACTGATGCAGTTGCGTGGGTGACAGGACGTCCCGTGTTCCGATCGATGATGTGGGAATAGCGAACGCCGTCCTTTTCAAAATAATTGCGGTAATCGCCTGATGTGGCCATGCCCAAATCTGCCACACCAACCACTTGATGAATGCTGCGGGCAAGTGCGTCAGGTGTCTCGATGGCGATCTGCCAAGGCTGCCCTTGCGCGTTGGTACCTGATGTGACGATGTCGCCGCCAATTTCGACCATGTAGTTGGTGAGCCCAAACTGCGCGAGTGTATCTCCAAGGCGGTCTACGCCAAATCCTTTGCCAATGGCCGAGAGATACATGGCTGCGTCAGGGTGGCCTTTGTAAAGTTGGCCGTCTTTGACTTGCAGCATCTCCTTTTGACCTACGCTGCGCATAGCGGCGGTGATCTCCGCATCGGCAGGGATGATGCCGGGTGGGCGCGCCGCGCCGAATCCCCAGAGGTCAATCAGTGGGCCGAGCGTAATATCGAACTGACCTTCGCTCGCTGCGTGCACGTGATGGGCTGCTTCGAGAAGCGATGTCATATCGCGAGAGAGTGGCAGCGGCGTTTTCAGGGAGTGCGCGTTGATTGTGGAGACCTCTGATGCGCTGTTCCAATTGGACATCTTGATGTCGACATCCAATAAAGTCTCGTTGATTGCGTCTTTGAGTTCTGCTTCGGCGATGCCGGGAGAATTCACGCCGACAATTGAATAGCTTGTCCCCATTGTCTGCCCGCTGAGCAGAATATCCGCCGCCCCGCGCTTACATGCCGCAACGGCCAGCGCCATAAAAATGAAACTGCGACGAGAAAGAGAGGGCATTGCTAACACTTCGTTGTGAGCTTGGAGGTATGAGACGTGTCGTCGATAGCGCATTGCGGCAAAAACGAGCGCTTTTTTTTGTCGGCGGCACATTATTGCTCTGAGGGACAAGAAACAATAGAAAAATGGTCGAATTGCACTGGCTGTCTGGCGAGACTCCGCGTATACGCAGCCGCAATCAGTCGCGACATTCGCAACACTAACCAGCAACGACAGGATGACATTGGCGTGCAGCATTTTGCGCTACGAAAAGGCCTGAATCTTCCAGTCACCGGGGCTCCCGGCGAAGGAATACATGAGGGAGCGGCGGTCAAGACCGTGGCTGTCCTCGGGGCCGATTATATAGGATTGAAGCCACGCATTGCCGTCGCAGAAGGCGACGTTGTGGCTGCAGGAGCGCCGATCATGGCGCATAAAGATTCGCCGGAAGCCAAAGTGGTTTCACCGGTTTCTGGTCGTGTGAAGGCGATCAACCGCGGTCCGCGCCGAGTGTTGCTCAGCGTTGAGATCGAGGTGGATGCATCCGCGGCAGAACCGATGGACTTCTCGGCTGTTGGCGACGTCGCCACACGCGAAGGTCTGGTTGAACGCCTGTGTGCCGCAGGCCTCTGGACCTCTTTCCGCACACGGCCTTACTCCAAGGTTCCCGCGAGCGACGCACAGCCTGCAGCGATCTATGTCAATGCGATGGATACGGAGCCTTTGGCTGGCGATCCTGCTGTTGTGATTGCAGATGCTGGTGAAGCGTTTGCCAAAGGTCTGGCTGCAATCACAGCGCTGACCGATGGCAATACCTATCTGTGTCACGCCAATGGTGCGCAGATTCCTGGTGCCGATGTTGCTGGTGTGACCGTTGCGACCTTCTCCGGTCCGCACCCTGCTGGTCTAGCGGGGACGCACATGCACTTCCTTGAGCCTCCCAGCGCATCCAAAACTGTCTGGACCATCGGTTATCACGATGTGATCGCAATTGGTCGGCTGCTGGAGACTGGTAAGATCGATTCGTCGCGCGTGATCGCGCTGACCGGTCCGCTGAGCAAAACTCCGCGTCTTGTTCGTACGATTGAGGGTGCCTCTCTGACAGAGCTGACCGAAGGCGAGATCGCCGGTGACACGCCTGTGCGTTTGGTCTCCGGCTCGATCCTGAGCGGTTATGCAGGCGAAAGCGTCGAGGCTTTCCTTGGTCGCTACGCACGCCAGGTCACGATCATCGAGGAAGATCACAAGCAAATTCCGATGGGCTGGATTCGCCCAATGCCAAGCAAGTTCTCTTTCTTGCCTGTTCTGGGATCTGCTTTCTCCAAGAAACTCTACCCGCTGACGTCCAACCTGAACGGTGGTCGTCGTGCGATGGTGCCTCTGGGCACTTTCGAAGAGCTGATGCCGCAGGACTACCTGCCAACGCAGCTTCTGCGTGCTCTGCTGGTGATGGACACCGATGAAGCGCAGAAATTGGGCGCGCTGGAGCTGGACGAAGAAGACCTTGGTTTGGTCGGCTTCGCTTGCCCCGCGAAATACGAATACGGTGAAGCGCTGCGTGACAGCCTGACCAAAATCGAACGGGAGGGCTGATAATGGGGTTGCGTAACTTCTTTGATCGGATCGAACCGAATTTTGTGAAAGGCGGTAAGTACGAGAAGTATTTCCCTCTCTATGAGATGGTGGAAAGCTTCATCTACACGCCTAAGACTGTCACCACTGCTGCGCCGCATGCCCGCTCTTACGTGGATATGAAGCGGATCATGACCTATGTGGTGATCGCGACCATCCCATGCATCATCATGGGGCTTTATAACGTCGGTCTGCAGGTCAACTCTGCTTACGGGACCTTCGAGCCTTCCGGTTGGCGCGCGAGCATCATCTCTGCACTGGGCATTGGTTTTGATGCGAGCAATCCGCTGGCCAACTTTGCGCATGGTTTGCTGTACTTCCTGCCGATCTACATCACGACATTGGTCGTGGGAGGTATCTGGGAAGTGATTTTCGCGACTGTTCGCGGCCACGAAGTGAACGAAGGCTTCCTCGTCAGCTCCATGCTGTTTGCGCTGATCATGCCGCCGTCTGCTCCGCTTTGGCAGGTGGCCCTCGGGATTTCCTTTGGTGTGGTGATCGGCAAAGAAGTGTTCGGCGGTACAGGTAAGAACTTCCTGAACCCTGCACTGACAGGGCGTGCGTTCCTTTACTTCGCCTATCCGGCCAATATGTCCGGTGACACGATCTGGACCCCGGTTGATGGTTTCTCCGGCGCGACAGCGCTTTCTGTTTCTGCTTCTCAGGGTTACGACCAACTGGCCGCGCAGGGCATGAACTGGATGAACTCCTTTGTGGGCACCGTTCAGGGCTCCATCGGTGAAACATCTGCGCTGGCGTGTCTGATTGGTCTGGCGTTCCTGCTGATCACAAAGATTGCCAACTGGCGTCTGGTTGTGGGCTGCATGGGCGGAATGATCGGCTTCTCGCTGCTTCTGAACCTGATCGGCTCTGATACCAACCCGATGTTTGCGATGCCTTGGTACTGGCACTTTGTGGTGGGCGGTTTTGCCTTTGGCATGGTGTTCATGGTGACCGAGCCGGTTTCTGCCAGCCACACCAATGTTGGCCGCTATATCTACGGTGCGCTCATCGGCTTCATGGTGGTCATGATCCGTGTGATCAACCCGGCCTTCCCAGAAGGCATGATGCTCGCAATCCTATTCGGTAACGTTTTTGCGCCTCTGATCGACTACTTCGTTGTGCAGGCCAATATCAAACGGAGGGCCCGTCAACATGTCTGACGCTTCCAACGAAAACAAAGGCGCGATTGCACGCTTTCTCGCGGCACCGCCTGACAGCGTGGGTAAAACAGTCTTTATCGCTGTGACCCTGTGTCTGGTGGCTTCGATGATCGTATCTGCGGTCTCTGTTGCGCTGCGTCCGCTGCAGGAGCAAAACAAGCTCAAGGACAAACAAGCCAACGTTCTTCAGGTGGCGGGTCTCTATGAGCCGGGTATGGATGTGCTGGAAGGTTTCAGCGTATTTGAGCCCCATGTCCTTGAGCTGGAAACCGGCACTTTCACCGATGCGTTTGATGCTGCGACTTTTGATGACCGCGCAGCAGCTTCGGACCCGGAACTTTCTGTGGCGCTGAGCGATGACCCCGCGGGCATTGGCCGCCAATCCAAGTTCGTGACAGTTTATCTGCTGCGCAACGACGATGGCTCGCTCGACAAGGTGATCCTGCCGATCCATGGTTATGGCCTGTGGTCGACGCTCTATGGTTTCATCGCGCTGGAAGAGAACGGCAACGACATCTTTGGTCTGCAGTTCTACAGCCACGCGGAAACCCCTGGTCTTGGTGCCGAGGTGGACAACCCACGCTGGAAATCGCTGTGGAATGGCAAGAAGCTGGCTGATGGCGCCGGTGAGCTGCAGATCACAGTTGCAAAATCTGCCTCGGCTGCGGGTGCCGATCACCATGTAGATGCCCTCGCTGGTGCGACACTGACGTCGGTTGGTGTGGACAACCTCGTGCGCTTCTGGATGGGGGAAGCTGGCTTCGCACCGTTCCTTGAAAACCTCAAAGCGGGAGAGATCTGATGGCGCAAACCAAGAGAGACCTTCTGATCGACCCGTTGGTCGACAACAACCCGATCACGCTTCAGGTTCTGGGCATTTGTTCTGCCCTCGCCGTGACCTCCTCGCTGCAGGTGGCCTTTGTGATGGCGCTGGCGGTTACCTCCGTGACCGCGTTCAGCTCCATGTTCATCTCGGTGTTGCGCAACCAAATCCCGGGCTCGATCCGTATCATCGTGCAAATGGTGATCATCGCGTCGCTGGTGATTATCGTGGATCAGGTGCTCAAAGCTTATGCTTATGATGTCTCCAAGACACTGTCTGTGTTCGTGGGCCTGATCATCACCAACTGTATCGTGATGGGCCGCGCGGAAGCCTTTGCCATGAAAAACACGCCCATCGATAGTTTCATCGACGGCGCGGGCAACGGCCTTGGCTATGGCGCTTTGCTGCTGGTTGTTGGGTTCATTCGGGAACTGTTTGGCGCGGGTAGCCTGTTTGGTGTCACCATCCTGCCGACTGTGAACAACGGTGGCTGGTATGTGCCCAACGGTATGCTGCTGCTGCCACCTTCGGCGTTCTTCATCATCGGCTTGCTGATCTGGGCTGTGCGCAGCTGGAAGCCGGAACAAGTGGAAGAGCGTGAATACAAAATTCAAGTTGTGGAGGGCCACTAATGGAAGGGCTTCTCTCTCTGGCCGTAAAGGCCGTCTTTGTTGAGAACCTTGCGCTCTCTTTCTTCCTTGGCATGTGTACTTTTATCGCTGTGTCAAAGAAGATTTCGACCGCGCTTGGTCTGGGTATTTCTGTGATGCTGGTTCAAGCAATCACGGTTCCAACCAACAACCTGCTTCTGACATACCTGCTGGCGCCTGGGGCGCTGGCATGGGCGGGCTTCCCGAGTGTGGACCTGACCTTCCTGGGTCTGATCTGCTA
Organism: Shimia sp. R9_3; assembly: GCF_017743755.1. Classification (NCBI taxonomy): domain Bacteria; kingdom Pseudomonadati; phylum Pseudomonadota; class Alphaproteobacteria; order Rhodobacterales; family Roseobacteraceae; genus Shimia; species Shimia sp. R9_3. The sequence goes on from NZ_JAGHRP010000003.1 coordinate 462,086, forward strand.
CATCGGCGTGATTGCGGCGATGGTTCAGATCTTGGAAATGGTGCTCGATAAGTTCTTCCCACCGCTCTACAACGCGCTGGGTGTGTTCTTGCCGCTGATCACCGTGAACTGCGCCATCCTCGGTGGGTCGCTCTTCATGGTGGAACGTGACTACAACTTTGCCGAAGCCACCACATACGGTCTGTCTTCTGGCTTTGGTTGGGCACTGGCGATCACTGCGATGGCGGGTGTGCGCGAGAAGCTGAAGTACTCCGATATTCCTGACGGTCTGCAAGGCCTTGGGATTACCTTCATCACCGCAGGTCTGATGGCTTTGGCCTTCATGTCCTTCTCCGGCGTGAAACTCTGAAGGGGCAAAGGACATGGAAACATTTACACTAGGCGTCATTCTTTTCACGCTGATCGTTCTGGCGCTTGTGACCATCATTTTGGCCGCGCGCTCCAAGCTCGTGTCTACCGGTGATGTGAACATCACAATCAACGGCGAGAAAACGATCTCTGTGCCTGCGGGTGGCAAGCTGCTGCAAACGCTGGCGGAACAGAAACTGTTCGTTCCTTCTGCCTGTGGTGGTGGTGGTACCTGTGCTCAGTGCCGTGTGCGCATTCACTCCGGCGGCGGTTCGATCTTGCCAACCGAGGAAAGCCACATCACCAAACGTGAAGCGGCTTGCGGTGATCGCCTGTCGTGTCAGGTGGCTGTGAAGCAGGACATGAACATCGAAGTGCCTGAAGAGGTGTTCGGCGTGAAAAAGTGGGAGTGTACTGTGCGCTCCAACGAAAACGTTGCGACCTTCATCAAGAACCTCGTCCTAGAACTGCCAGAAGGCGAAGATGTGAACTTCCGCGCAGGTGGTTATATTCAGATCGAAGCGCCGGCGCATAAGCTGTCTTACAAAGACTTCGCGATTGAAGAAGAGTACCACGAAGATTGGGACAAGTTTAACCTGTGGCAGTATGAATCCACGGTGAGCGAGCCAATCGAACGTGCTTACTCCATGGCGAACTACCCGGATGAAAAAGGCCTCATCATGCTGAACGTGCGTGTGGCCTCGCCACCTCCGGGCAGCCAAGGCATCCCTCCGGGTCAGATGTCATCTTACATCTTCAACCTGAAACCAGGTGACAAGGTGACGATCTCCGGTCCGTTTGGTGAATTCTTCGCACGTGACACCAAAAAAGAGATGGTCTTTATCGGTGGTGGTGCGGGTATGGCCCCAATGCGGAGCCACATCTTCGACCAGCTCAAGCGTTTGGAAAACCGCGATCGCAAGATCACATTCTGGTACGGTGCACGTTCCAAGCGCGAGATGTTCTTTGTTGAGGATTTCGACGGTTTGGCCGAGGAGTTTGATAACTTCGAATGGCACGTGGCGCTCTCTGATGCGCTGCCTGAGGACGATTGGAAGGGCTACACCGGCTTTATTCACAACGTTCTGTTTGAAGAATACCTCAAGAATCACCCAGCACCTGAGGATTGCGAGTTCTACATGTGTGGTCCGCCCATCATGAACCAATCGGTGATCAACATGCTGTTAGATCTCGGTGTGGATCGCGAAGACATCATGCTTGATGACTTCGGTGGCTAAGCCAAACGCAATGAGACATCAAAAAACGCCGTCCCTTGGGGCGGCGTTTTTCTTTGTGTCATGAAAACAGAATTCGCCATTTGGCCGACTGTGTTGGGTTGGTCTTGATCAGAAGCGGTGGCAAGGTGTCGCAGCAGCATTGACGTGGGGAGGCGCCGAATATGCGCGTATTGATCTATCAGGCGCATCCGGGTGCGCAGCATTCGATGGCAAACAAAGCTATGAATGCGGCAACACAGTCAGTGGAAGGCATCGAATTTGTCGATCTTTACGCCAAGTATCCTCGGTTTGATATCGATGTAGCGGCCGAGCAGGAGCGGCTGCTGCGCAGCGATGTGATCCTCTTTCAATATCCACTATTCTGGTATTCTACGCCCTCGATCATCAAGGAATGGCAGGATTTGGTGCTGGAACATGGGTTCGCCTATGGGACTGGGGGAGACAAGCTGGCGGATAAAATCTGGTCGATGGGTATCACCTGTGGCGCGCCAGAGGACGCCTACGGGGCAGATGGTTACAACGGTTTTGCACTGCGCACTTTGCTGACGCCGATGGAGCAAACGGCGCGGTTGTGCCATATGCAATTTCTTTCGCCCTATGTTCTCTATGGCGCTTTGGCCAAGCGCGAGGGGCACGGATTAAGCCCCCATGCAGAAGGGTGGCGACGCTGGTTGGTCGCGTTGCGCGACGACCAAGTGTCGTTTGAATCAGCCAATGCGCTCGACGTCGTGCAAGCCGAAAACCTGAATGAGGTGATCCAATGACCAGCTTCTTGTTGCTTGCCACCGTCATTTTGATTGCGGGTGTCATTGCTGTACCTTTGGCGTCCAAGCTCGGGTTGGGATCTGTCTTGGGCTACCTGTTGGCAGGTATCGCGATTTCACCCATTCTCCATTGGCTTGATGTGGACATCATTGAGATCCAGCATTTCGCCGAGTTTGGCGTGGTGATGATGTTGTTTCTGGTGGGCTTGGAGCTTGATCCGAAGATGCTTTGGGCCATGCGGCGACGCTTGTTGGGGCTGGGTGGTTTGCAAGTGGGGTTGAGCATTGCATTGATTGCAGCAATCGCGATGCTTTTTGGGCTGCAGCCCACCGTTGCTTTGGCGCTTGGAATGGTTTTTGCCCTGTCCTCTACGGCCATCGTGTTGCAGACCCTCAATGAAAAGGGCTTGATGCAGGCACAGGGCGGGAAATCGTCATTCCAAGTTCTGTTGTTTCAAGACATTGCCGTGATACCAATGCTGGCTTTGTTGCCACTCTTGGCCTTGCCGGAATTGGCAGAGCACGGTGCCGATGTGATCCATGGCGGAGGTCATAATGATGGACATGGGGAGGGGCATGGCGATGGCCATGCAGCGATCAGTCTGGTTGATGGACGCCCGGGCTGGCAGGTAGGACTGATAACTTTGGCTGCAATAGGCTCCATTGGTATGATCGGCAGCTTTCTGACACGCCCTCTGTTCAGCTTTGTGGCGCTTGCGAACCTGCGCGAGGTGTTTGTTGCAACCGCGCTCGCTCTGGTGATTGGTATTGCTCTGTTGATGAGCCTCGTCGGGCTATCACCTGCTTTGGGCACGTTCTTGGCTGGCGTGGTTCTGGCGAACAGCGAATACAGACACGAATTGGAGAGCGACATCGACCCATTTCGCGGACTTCTGCTAGGCCTGTTTTTTATGACCGTCGGGGCGGCGATCAACTTCAGTTTGCTTGCTGAGAATCTGTGGATGGTGGTGGGCATCACGCTTGGTGTGATGCTGATCAAAGCCTTGGTCCTCTACATTTTGACCCTGATCTTTAAGCTGCAAGGAGCTGATCGCTGGCTTTTCACCTTGGGGCTCGCTCAGGCGGGTGAATTTGGCTTTGTGCTGTTGAGTTTCACTGTTGCCAACAATGTGCTGCCTCAGGAGGTCGCGCAGATTGCATTGCTTGTGGTGACACTCTCCATGCTGCTGACGCCGGCGTTGTTCATTTTCTACGATCGGGTGGTTGCGTCTAAATTTGCTCATGACCAGGAGGCTGGGGCAGACGAGATTGATCACAGCAGCCCCATTATTGTTGTGGGCTACGGCCGCTTCGGTGGCGTGGTAGCGCGTATGCTGCGGCAGATCGGGGAGCAGCCCGTGCTGGTGGATTACTCCGCAACACAACTTGAAATGGTTCGCCGGTTTGGCACCAAAGTGTTTTTTGGTGACGCCACCCGGCCGGACATGCTTCATGCTGCGGGCATTGATGACGCGAAGATGCTGGTTGTGGCCATCGACGGTAAAGAGCAAATTACGCATCTGGTGGAGTATGTGTCGCGCCATCACCCGCATGTGCATATCGTAGCGCGTGCGGTCGACCGGGAGCATGTCTATGACCTGTACCAGGCTGGTGCAAATGACATCGTGCGAGAAACCTTTGACAGCGCGGTACGGGCCGGGCGCTCGGCCTATGAAGCTCTTGGGATTCATCCTTACCAAGCTGAGCGCTTGGCGCGAAGGTTCACCAAATCGGACCGGAAACTGCTTGTGGACACTGCTTCTGTTCATAAGCCAGGGGTGCGGGCAGGGGACAATCCCGAGTTTGTAGCCTTGGCGCGTGAGCTGAATGAGCAGATGGAAGAAGAGCTGCGCAATGCCAGCACAGGTTTTGGGGTTCAAGCCTCGGACGGGTGGGTGCCGCCACCGGCGAACCTGAAGAAAGATGAACCGGAAGAGGGGCGATAAATTTGGCCAAAGCAGTTTTCCTTCAGGGCGCTTTGATGCGGCATGTCACCGTGATGTCGCTCACCTCGTCCGTCGGCTTGATGGCGATTTTCGCGGTCGATTTTGTCGACATGATTTTCATCTCAATGCTTGGCAACAAAGCACTTGCGGCTGCCGTAGGTTATGCCGGTACATTGCTGTTCTTCACCAATGCGGTCAATATCGGGCTCTCGATCTCTTCAGGCTCTCTGGTGGCGCGCTCAATCGGGGCGGACAAGCCTCAGCTGGCACGTGAATATGCGACTTCGGTTGCGGTGGTCGCCGCCCTGTTTGGCGTTGTGGTGCCGATTGTGGTTCTGAGTTCGTTGGACCCGATCATTTCCTGGCTGGGCGCTGAAGGAGACACGCTGGCGCTCGCCAAGCGGTATGTGAGCATCGTGCTGCCCACGATGCCGGTGATGGGGATTGCAATGGCCAGTATGGCCGTTCTGCGCGCCCACGGTGATGCGCGCCGGTCCATGATGGGCACGGTGTTTGGCGGCGTTGTAAATTCAACGTTGGATCCGATCTTGATTTTCGGCGTTGGGCTGGGACTGGACGGTGCGGCCTATGCCTCCGTCGTGGCGCGACTGGTGATGTGCGGCTATGCGCTCTTTTGTGTGGTGCGTTTTCACAATGGGATGGCGAAACCTGCGGTTGGGCTTTTGCAGCGTGACGCCAAGGCCATTGGCAGTATTGCGGGTCCTGCGGTCTTGACCAATGTGGCGTCTCCCTTGGGCACGGCCATCGTCACACGTGAAATGGCGCGTTATGGCACGGATGCAGTGGCAGCCATGGCGGTGATTGGGCGTTTGTTGCCTGTGGCCTTTGCGGTTGTTTTTGCATTGTCTGGTGCGATTGGCCCCATCGTCGGTCAGAACTTCGGAGCGGGTCAGTTTGATCGCGTGAGAGGTACGCTGCGGGCAGGGCTTCAGTTCCTCAGTGCCTATGTTCTGCTTGCCGCTTGTGTTCTCTTTGTACTGCGAGCCCCCATTGCGGACATATTCGACGCAGAGGGGGAAATGCGTACGCTGATCTTCTTGTTCTGTGGCCCATTGGCGCTGCTACAGTTTTTCAACGGGGTGATTTTTTTGTGTAACGCGTGCTTCAACAATCTCGGTCACCCGATCTACTCAACATATGTCAATTGGGGGCGTCACACATTGGGAACATATCCTTTCGTGCTGCTTGGTGGCGCAGTCTGGGGCGCATCGGGCGTGTTGCTGGGGCAGGCCTTTGGTGGCGCCCTGTTTGCGGCTTTGGCAGTGGCTGCGGCCATTAAAACAATCAACCGGCTCAGTGTGCCTGCGCCGGTTGATCCGTTTGCCAAGGACAGCACGCTGCATCATGTCAGCGGCCGTCGGAACTGGTAGGGATTGTTAGCGCGGCAACTGAGACGCTTCATTGGCCAAGGCTTCAATCTCGTCCCAGGCACCGGCTTTGACGAGCGCAGATGGCGCAACCCAACTGCCACCGGCGCAAACCACGTTTGGCAATGACAGGTAATCACCGGCGTTTTGAGGGTTCACGCCACCGGTTGGGCAGAAGGAAATCTGGGGCAATGGGCTTGCGAGAGAGCCCAGGAACTTCGCGCCGCCTGCCGCCTCAGCTGGGAAGAACTTCAGCATGTCATAGCCGCGTTCCAAGAGCGCCATGGCCTCGCTTGCAGAGGCTGCACCGGGCAGGAGGGGGAGACCCTCGGCCTCACATGCGGCAATCAGTGTGTCGGTGGCACCGGGGGAGACGCCAAATGTGGCGCCTGCGTCTTTCGCGGCTTTCACATCTGCCGGAGTAAGCAGCGTGCCTGCGCCGACCATGCCGCCTGGCACCTCGGCCATTGCGCGGATGACATCCAGTGCGGCTGGCGTGCGCAAGGTAACTTCTAGCGCGGGCAGGCCACCTGCAACCAGTGCCTCGGCCAAAGGTTTGGCGTCAGAGGCATTTTCGACAACGAGTACAGGAACGATTGGGGCCGCGTTGCAGATATCGCGGGCCTGTGCGCTGGCATCCTTTGGGGTGATCGGCATCAATGTGATCCTTCAAAGATAGAGGCTCCGGTGGTGGCAGAGCCGACGGCATTGCGGAAAGTGGCAAAGAGATCGCGGCCTGTGCCGGATTGATACGCGGTCAGATCAGCAACAACTGCTGGGCGTTCTTCGACACCCTCTGTGAGCACTTCGAGGACACCCGCCTCGGCGTCCACACGCACGATATCGCCGTCTTTGAGTTTGGCGATGGTGCCGCCGTCGAGCGCTTCCGGGCTCACATGGATTGCTGCGGGGATCTTGCCTGACGCACCCGACATACGCCCATCAGTGACAAAGGCGACTTTGAGGCCTTTGCCCTGCATGATCGACATCAGCGGTGTCAGGCTGTGCAGCTCAGGCATACCGTTGGCTTTGGGGCCCTGGAACCGCACGACAATCACCACGTCTTCGGTCAATTCGCCCGCTTGGAACGCGGCTTTCACTTCGTCCTGGTCATGGAAAACCCGGGCCGGTGCCTCGACCAAGCGATGTGCTGGAGCTACTGCGGAGATCTTCATCACAGAGGTCCCGAGATTGCCGGTAAGGCGCGCAAGACCGCCCGTTGGTTGGAAGGGATCAGTCGCCGGGCGGACGATTTTGTCGTTGAGCGAAACCTTTGTCCCCGGTTGCCAGATCAAGGCACCGTCTATCAGTTTCGGTTCTTGCGTGTAGTTTTCCAATCCTTCACCGGCGACGGTTTTGGTGTCGCTGTGCAGAAGACCCGCGGAGAGAAGTTCTCCAATCATGTATCCAAGCCCACCTGCCGCGTGGAAATGGTTCACGTCAGCAAGGCCGTTGGGATAGACACGCGCCAGCAGAGGGGTCACGTCAGACAATTCTGCAAAATCTTCCCATGTCAGAACGATGCCGCCTGCGCGGGCCATGGCGATCAGGTGGATCAGCAGATTGGTCGAGCCGCCGGTGGCATTGAGGCCGATCATGCCATTCACAAAGGCTTTTTCGTCCAGGATATCGCAGGTTGGGGTGTAGTTGTTGCCGAGCGCCGAAAGAGAGAGCGCGCGTCGTGTACCTTCTTCTGTGAGCGCATCACGCAGATCGGTGTTGGGGGAGACGAAACTGGAACCCGGCAGGTGCAGCCCCATGAATTCCATCAGCATCTGGTTGGTGTTGGCGGTCCCATAGAAGGTGCATGTGCCGGGGCCGTGATACGCCGCCATTTCGGAGGCCATCAGCTCCGCACGGTCAGCCTCGCCTGCCGCGAAGCGTTGACGGACTTTGGCTTTCTCGTCGTTTGAGATGCCAGAGGTCATGGGACCTGCTGGCAGGAAGACCGCTGGGAGATGGCCAAAGCTTTGTGCCGCGATCACAAGACCGGGCACGATTTTGTCGCACACACCAAGGTAGACGGAGGCATCAAAGGTGTTGTGGCTTAGGGCAACCCCGGCGGCGAGGGCAATCACATCTCGGGAGAACAGGGAAAGCTCCATGCCAGCTTCGCCCTGCGTGACGCCATCACACATGGCGGGAACACCCCCAGCCACCTGGGCTGTGCCACCGGCCGCACGTGCGGCATCGCGGATCAGCGTGGGATAGCGCTCAAAGGGCTGGTGCGCTGAGAGCATGTCATTGTAGGCGGTGATGATGCCGAGATTGCCAGCGGTGCCGGTGGCCAGTGCAGATTGATCTGCGCCCGCGCCTGCATAGGCATGGGCCTGGCCCGAGCAGCTGAGATGGGCGCGGGCCGGGCCTTGGCCGGCCGCTTGTGTCATGCGTTCCAGATAGGTGCCACGGTGTGGTTTGCTGCGCGCAATGATGCGCTCGGTGACTTTTTCAACGGTTGGGTGGAGCGGCATAGGAGCCATCCTTCCTATCTTGGGCCAATTGGCCTTAGTTACCGATCGGGCGCCAGCGACGCCCGCCCTGATGCATCAACATGAGTGCCTCTTCGGGGCCGGAACTGCTCGGATCATATGGCACCGGGCGCTGTCCTGCCTCTTCCCACGCGGAAATCAGAGGATCGGCCCAAGCCCAAGCGGCTTCCACTTCATCACCCCGCATGAATAGCGTTTGGTCGCCGCGGATGACATCCATAATAAGCCGCTCATAGGCGTCTTGTGAGATAAGATTTTTACCAAGAGCCTCTGCAAAGGACATGTCCATCGCCACCTCGGTCAGGCGCATACCGCCGGGGCCCGGCTCTTTGATGGTGGTACGCAGGGTGATGCCTTCGTCCGGTTGCAACCGAATGATCAGCGCATTGCCTTTGCGTCCTTCCATCTTATTGGGGAAGATGTTGTGAGGCGGGTCGCGGAAGACAACGGCGATTTCAGAGCTGCGGCCGCGCAGACGCTTACCGGTGCGCAGATAGAAAGGCGTCCCAGCCCACCGCCAGTTTCCTACAGCGAGCTTCATCGCGATAAAGCTTTCGGTGCGGCTGTCGGTGTTTTCGACGTCTTCGAAGTAGCTTCTGCCATCGCGGCCAGCGAGATATTGGCCGCGCACGATGTCGCTGAGCTCAACTGGTTCCAGCGCTTCGATTACCTTGACCTTCTCATCGCGCACGGAATTGGGCGTGAACTTGGAAGGCGGCTCCATCGCGATCAGGCACAGCAGCTGCATCAGGTGGTTCTGCACCATGTCGCGCATGGCGCCGGATTGGTCATAGTATCCGCCGCGACCAGCCACCCCGATGCTCTCTGCAACCGTGATCTGAACGTGGTCGATGTGGGTTGAATTCCACAGCGGTTCAAACAGTGAGTTGGCGAAGCGCAGCGCCATGAGGTTCTGCACGGTCTCTTTGCCAAGGTAATGGTCGATGCGGTAAATCTGTTGTTCGTCAAAATGCGACAGCAGATCCTTATTCAGCGCCTGGGCGCTTGCCAGATCGTGCCCAAAGGGCTTTTCCACCACAATACGGCTGTCGGGCGTGGCGATGCCATGCTGGCTCAGCCGTTGGGCGATAGCGCCAAAGAGTGATGGACTGACAGAGAGATAGAAGGTGCGGATGGTGTCATCCCGCAGATAGTCATTCAGCGCCTGCCAGCCGTCTTCGCCGGTTGCGTCGACGTGAAAGTAAGCGAGCCGCTCAACAAACGTTTCAACCGTGTCGCCCGGACGGAGGCCTTCGTCCACAAATTCCACAATTGCGTCTTTGATCAACGCGCGGAATGCGGCGTTGTCCATATCGGACCGCGCCGCCCCAATGATGCGCGCCTCAGCAGGCATCTGGCCCGCGCGAAATCTGTGAAACAGCCCCGGCAAAATTTTGCGACGGGCCAGATCACCGGTGGCTCCAAAGATCACCAGATCAAACGGAACAACTGGGATAACGCGCGCGACCATCTGACTTAACCCTTCAGAAGCGCGCCCATGCGGCGGCCTGTGTCGAGCATACGGTTGGAGAATCCCCATTCGTTGTCATACCAGCTGACGACGCGCACCAGACCATCTTCGGTGACGCTGGTCTGAGCCGGTGCAAAGACCGAAGAATGACTGTCATGGTTGAAGTCCGCGGAGACAAGTGGTGCTTCCTCATAGCCGAGCACGCCTTTGAGCGGGCCTTCGGCGGCAGCTTTGACGGCGGCGTTCACGCTTTCCACAGAAGCTTCTTTGGAAGGCACAAACACCAAGTCAACCATAGAGACATTGGCGGTGGGCACGCGCACGGCGGAACCTTCCAGTTTGCCTTTCAGGTGCGGCAATACGAGAGAGATCGCCCGGGCGGCGCCAGTCGAAGTTGGGATCATGGACAGCGCGGCGGCACGGGCGCGGTAGAGATCTTTGTGGTTTGTGTCATGGGTTGGCTGATCGCCGGTGTAGGCGTGGATCGTTGTCATGTAGCCGGTTTTGATGCCGAAAGCATCGTCGAGCACTTTGGCCACTGGTGCGAGACAGTTGGTGGTGCAGGACGCGTTTGAGACAATCATATCCTCGGCAGTCAGCGCATCGTCGTTGACGCCAAAGACAACCGTCTTGTCAGCATTTGCACCGGGAGCGGAGATCAAAACGCGCTTGGCACCGCTTTCCAGCAGCAGCGCCGCTTTGTCGCGTGCAGTGAAGATGCCCGTGCATTCATAGGCTACGTCCACGTCGGACCAGGGCAGTTCTTGCGGGTCGCGGATCGCGGTAAGGCGGATCGATTGGCCAGCGACTTTCATCACGTCGCCTTCCAGCGTCACATCCGCGTTCAGGCGGCCGTGTACGCTGTCGTACTTCAGTAGGTGAATGAGATGGTCGTTCGGTGACAGATCGTTGATGGCTACGACTTCAATATCGTCTGCGCCGCTTTCGATCAGGGCGCGCAGTACGCCGCGCCCGATGCGGCCAAATCCGTTGATGGCTATCTTGGTGGTCATGTCTTTCTCCCAACACCCTAAAACAGCGCTTGTGGTAGCGCCACCGTTAGCGCTATCGGTATACTCTAATCTTTCTGGAATCAAGGGGTCTCACGAACTTCTGCGAGGTGCGCTTTCAGGGTTGCGTTGGAGGTGGTTGTGTCAGACGATCTGGACATGGGAAAAAAGCTACTTCTCAAAGACATCGCCAAGCTCGCAGGCGTGAGTGAGATGACTGCGTCGCGCGCCATACGTGGTGCTCAGGACGTCTCTGAAGCCACGCGTCAAAAGGTCGAGCAGATCGCGCGTGAAGTCGGATATGTGCCGAATCGAATTGCCGGAGCGTTGGCTTCGAGCAAAGTGAATCTTGTGGGCGTGGTGGTCCCGAGCCTCAATTCTTCTGTTTTTCCTGAGGTTCTCTCAGGCATCAGTTCAACGCTGAAAGACACGCCACTGAAGCCGGTGATTGGTGTCACTGGGTATGATCTTCTGGAAGAAGAAGAAGTCATTCGCGAGATGCTGAGTTGGCGACCAACTGGCGTGGTCGTTGCAGGGCTTGAGCACAATGATGCTGCGCGCAAGATGTTGGCAAATGCAGATTGTCCAGTTGTCGAAGTGATGGATGTAGATGGGGATCCGGTCAAACACTGTGTCGGGATCTCACATCTTGAAGCTGGTCGCGTGATGGCGCGCACCATTTTAGAGGCGGGCTATCAGAAGATCGGCTTTATCGGCACCAAGATGCCGCAGGATTATCGGGCCGAAAAACGCCTGAAAGGTTTTGAACAAGCGCTCGAAGAAGCAGGTGTTTCACTTGTGGATCAAGAGCTTTATTCTGGGGTGTCATCGATTGAGACGGGTCATGAGTTGACCGAGATGTTGCTGGCGAGGACGCCGGAGCTGGAATGTATCTATTTCTCAAGTGACGTTTTGAGCGTTGGTGCGTACATGCATTGCCTGGCTAAGGGAATTTCAGTTCCCGACGAGTTGGCGCTGGCTGGGTTCAACAATTTGAAACTGTTGCGTGGTTTGCCGATGACCTTGGCAACGACGGACGCCCATCGATTTGAGATCGGCCAGAAGGCGGCGGAGATCATTTTGGCGTCACAGGGGCCGAATCCGCCGGCCCAAACTATAAAATTGGAGCCACAAGTCACGCGGGGCGGGTCGCTTTAGGCACAGTTGCGGAAGGTGTCAGCAACCATTTTTGCCGCTTCGTCCCATGTGCCAATAGGTGCCATGAGGTGCCCGGAAAACTCTGCTTCTTCAAGCGCTTCAGGGATGTCCTCCCGGCAGTGCTCTCCTTCCAGCGCGAAGAATGGCAGGCACAGGCTTTGCTTTGGCAGGTCCCGCGCGGCGTCGGCTATAAAAGGCGCTTCTTCGACAAAGCCTGTGGTGATTATTAGGTCCTTGAGGCGGTCTCTGAGCAGTTGAGCGAAGGCGTTGGCAGAGGCTGCGGCTTTGCGGCCTTTGGCTGAGCCATGAGCGGCCAAAAGCAAGTGACTCTCGGTGACCTCCCAACCTAGCGAGGTGAGCTTCGTTCGGATGCTTGCGGCTGCGACGTCCGGCAGAGCAGGGTGAAAACCGAGCGGTGGCAGAATGCTGAGATCAGCGCCGTTGAGCCGCCGGGGAAGGACTTTCGAGACAAACCAACCGTCCGCCATGAACATTGGAAAAATTGGTGAACCTGTTGGCATTTCAGCCACTTGCAGCTCCAGAGCTTCGGGCATCGCCAAGGTGGCTGCGCGAATGTGCCAGCCGGGCAGATGCTTGCCAACCGCTGCAGCGAATCCTTGAAGCCACAGTTCGGGAGGGACGGGCACAGACGGCTGTCCATGAGCTACGATGAGAGCTTCGCGTTGCGGAGTGCTCATGTGTTGGGGGCTTCGAAAGCTACAGCAAGATCAGCGGGCAGATCGAATTCAGCGAGCACGCGGGTGCGGGCGTCAGCGGACATTTTACGCGCCGTTTTAACCACGATATCGAGCACTTTTTCTTCAGGATGCTTGGCTGCGAAAGGCGCGAAGTACCACTTCAAGAAGACAAAACAGATAATGTCTTCAAGAGCTTGAACTTGATCGTTGCGTTTGATGCCTTCTTTGCGCAGCATCGCTCCGGTCTTAGAAATCTCATCTTCTGAGAAACCCGCATCGCCCATGATGGTCGAAACACGATCAGCGTGGTGCATCGCGAGGTCGCGACGCCATTTGAGATAACCTGCGCGGCCTTCAGGGTAATCGGCCCGTTTCAAGACCCAGCGCTCGATATGCTGACCCCGTGCTGCAATCTGTAAGCTCTCGGAAGCATTGGGAAAAAGCCGGTTGGCTTCCTCCGACATCCGCGTCCCATAGAGCAAAGCTTCGGGTTGGCCTTCATCCATTCTGGGATCTTTTGCGTTGGCTTCGTCAATGGCGTCCAAGGCGATTTGAAGGCGGGTCATGGCTGGCTCCGAGCTACTGCAATATCATTTATTTAGGCGGTGTCAGGGCGCGCGGAAAGGGGTAAATTTGGCGTCGGTATCACGTCTGTATTGCGTCAATATCGCGTCTGTATCGCGGGTGTGCATTGTCGGTGTCTAAGCCGACGGGGGTGGGGCGTTCTGAAGGGCGTCTTGCAGGGCTTCCAGGTCCAGAGGTTTGTGCAAAAGCGGCGCATTCAGAGCCGCACAAAGCGCTGACAGATCGGGGGAGCGGTTTGCAGAGATAACGCAAGCTGGTAAAGGTCCGAACAGCTCGCGCAGGATGGAGATGAGATCCGTCCCTGTCGCGCCATTGTCGAGTTGGTAGTCTGCCAGAACGACATCGGGGGCGATGTCGATTTCCCGCAGGAGGTCGAGGGCTTCTACATCGCTGCCGCAAGACAGAACATCCGCGCCCCAGTTTTCAAGTGTCATGCTGATCGCTTGCCTAAGAGCTTCGTCATTTTCGACAAGCAAGACGATCCGGTGGGTCAGTGGCTCGCTCGACTGAGTTGGCAGAACCTCTGTAGGAGGAGGGGTTTCATGCACGGCGGCCAGAGGCAGTGTGACGCAAAACCGTGTGCCGCGGCCGGGGGTGGAGTGAAGTTCCAAGGGATGCTTTAGAAGACGGCATGCGCGTTCAACAATTGCAAGTCCAAGTCCCAAACCTTCGGCAGGGCTGGCGGCTGCGTTTACGCGGTGGAACTCGTCAAAGACCTTTTGGTGTTGTTCAGGGGGAATGCCGGGGCCGGTGTCCCAGATTTCCACAACGACGGTGTTGCCCCGCTGCCTTGTGCCCACCAGAACGCGGCCGGCATTGGTGTAGCGCAGCGCGTTACCCATCAGGTTTTGCAGAATCCGACGCAAATAAGTGGCGTCTGAGGTGACGGAGAGGTCGGCGGTTCGCAGGTCAAATCGCAATCCCTTTTCAGCTGCAGCAGGGGACAATTCGCTATGCAGTTGCTGTAGCAGTTCATTGAGAGGGATGCGGCTCTCATGGACGGCTACACGTCCGGAATCAAGTTTGGAGATGTCCAGAAGTGCTCCGAGTATGTCTTCAACACTTTGCAGCGCGCCGGTCGCTTTCACGAGGCGTTCGCGCTGATCTGGCGCTTCAAGGTCGTTTTCCAATGAGGAGAGGTATAGCTTCGCCGCAGAAAGCGGTTGCAGCAAATCGTGACTGGCGGCGGCCACGAACCGTGATTTGGATGCGTTGGCGCGTTCGGCCTCAGCCAGGGCGTCGCGCAGTTCCAGAGTGCGTTCCTGTACGCGGCGCTCCAGCGTTTCATTCACCTGAGAGATTGCGCGCAATGCCCGACGTTCGGTTGTGATGTCTGTGAAGGAAATCACGAAGCCACCATCAGGCATGTGCTGGGCAAATACGGCCAGTGTGCGGTCTTCACCCAATGCGACTTCAAAAGACAGCGGTGCGCGGCGGCCCTGATGGGCGGACCATTCAAAGAGGTCCACCGCGTCGGTCGCGTTGCGGAAGGTCACGATGCGGGAGAGTTGGTCATAGACTGTGCGAAAAGGCAGGCCCAAGCGGAAGCGGCGCAGCGGGATCGACAGAAGCTCGCCCAATCGACGGTTCCAGCCGACCAGTCTGGCTTCGCGATCAAAGATGCCCACGCCTTGATTGAGGTGTTCCAGGGTTGCTTTTACCAGCCGGGCCTGATCGTCCAGCAGGCGTTCGCGTTCCTGCCGCTCGATCAGCATCATGTCGGTGACATCGGTTTGCAGCACCACGGTGCCGCCGTCGCGGGTGCGGTGCTCTGACACCTGCAGCCAGCGGTCACCCGCCATGCGGGCGTTGAAGACCACATGCTGTTCGCGGTGGCGGATCATGCGGCGTTTCTGCCAATCCTCCGAGGTGGTGCCTTGGGGAAGTTCCAAATAGGGGCTTGCAGAGACGATGCGCACATATTCGGCAAAGGGCAAGCCGGGTTTGAAAAGGTGGTGCACATCGCGCATGTGTTTGCCAAAGCGGCTGTTACACATCACCAAATTCTCGTTTGCATCAAAGAGCGCAAATCCCTCTTGCACCGTTTCAATGGCGTTGGCGAGGTTGGCGCGCGCGGCCTCGGCCTCGGCGTTGGCTTGCGCAAGAGATGCATTGGAGGTGTTCAGAAGATCCAGAGCACGCTCAAGCTCGAGCGTGCGGGCGCGGACCTCCTCTTCAAGCATCACAGCGCGTTCAAATTGCGCATATGCCACGCCGGTGCTGTCAGGGCTGGCTTCAGCCCGTCGCATCAGCGTGTCAACGATGGTCAGCAGTTTTTGGTTTTGCCGCTCAAGCGTGTCGGCGGGATCTACTAGGGACTGAGGCGCCATGGGCTTAGTCTTCCAGTGGCGGATAGATGGCGACACCAGTGAAGGTTTGGTTCACGTGCATGGAATTGATCTGTTCACCGTAGGTCGAAAAGCCAACCACTTTGTGTTTTGCCAGCACGCGGGAAATCTCTGTGGTGACCTGCTTTTGCGTGGCTTCGACGCGCCGGAGCAGGCAGTCGCAGCCCAGGATCATATCGGGGGGGCGCTGGTCAGACAGAACCGACAGTTCGCGCTCTAGATGGGACACCATGTCTTCAGGTTCCGCGAGGGTAAGAACAACTCCCTCGTCAATGGCTGAGAAAAACACCAGATCGCCGTTGTCCGCCACACGTTGAATGGCGCGGACGTGGGTTTGGTCACCGATCCGGACCACAACGGGATGTGCGGCAAAAGTGAATGTGGAAAGCTGTTCCGGATCTTTGCCAAGAATGCGGGCGTATTCCCGTGCCGCGGGCTCCGCGTTGATTTCATGCACCAAGCGCGTTGTTGGGTCTGCTGCGGTGACCACCATCTTTTGCTCGGTGGGCCGCAGATGATCGGTTTTGAACACATGTACGGGGCAGTTGGACCGAATTTGGATGAGAACGGCGGCATTGGTGTGAAAGGCACCTTCATAAAAAACATGCGTTACGCCAAAATCCTCTCCGTCACCTGCAGAGCCACCAAAAAGCGGCACTGGCCCTAAGCCCATCGCCAGCTCGGCGGCTAGTGCGTCTTCGCGGGTGGAAAGCCCATCTACGAGCAAAAACGCAAATTCTGATGCCCAGCGTGGGTGATCGGCTGCGAGCGCATTTCGGTTTTGGATCATCTCACTGATCCGCTCCTGAGCCCGCAATTCGGCGAGGTCATCAATGAAAAGCGCTTTGATGGCGAAATGCGCAGCGGGCAGCCCTACGGCAACAATTTCGCCTTCTGTGTAACCCTTCGCGCCAAGCTCTCCTGCGGTGGTGCATCCCACAACTTTTGTTTCGTTGAAGTGGGTTTCGGCCTTGGCAACCAACTCAGGCAGGTTTGTGTCCGGTGACACAAAGAGGATGACCAGTGCCAAAGGGTCTGATCCAAGTGCGTTGGCCAGTTGCGCCATGGCATCGGGCGCGCGGCAATCCGCAAAGCCCGTGCGCACAATTGTGGCATCCGTAAATGGCGTGCTGGCGTCCATAGCTGGCAATGTCCTCCCGTGACCGCTCCCTCGGTCACCTCCACAAGGTAGCCATGCTAACCGCTGCTGCGCAAGTGTTCGTCAAAACTGGCTTCCTTGGCGATGAGCACGGCTTGGGTGCGGCTATGGACCCCAAGTTTGCGCATGATCGCCGTGACATGTGCTTTGACAGTGGTTTCAGCGATGGAGAGCTCATAGGCGATTTGCTTGTTGAGCCTGCCTTCGCAGATGAGATCAAGGATGCGCGACTGCTGGGTGGTGAGAGAGGCGAGGCGGGCCACCGCGTCCTGGGTAGCGTCCTCTGTTTCTGAGCTGTTCACGTGGCCTTCCGGGGTGAAAGTCTGCCCGGATCCAATCGCCTCAAGAGCACGGCGGAACATATCGCGCTGGCTGTGTTTGGGGACAAACCCGGCGGCTCCCGCCTGAAGGGCGGCGTTGACCGTGCGGCTGTCGGCCATCGAGGAAACCACCAGAACGCGTGCTGAGGTGGCTTTGCCGAGACGGAGCAGACCGTCAAAACCGTCAACATCTGGCAGGTTGAGGTCAAGCACAACAAGGTCCGGTGCTGGGTTCGTTGAAAGCCAGGTGATCGCATCGGTGAGGCACGGAGCTGTGGCAACCTGTTTGATTGGCGAGATGGCCTGCAGCGTCATCACAAGTGCGTCGCAAAAGAGCGGGTGATCGTCCACCACAAGGGCGCTGGAGAAGCGGGTTTGCGTGGTTGTCGCGTCAGAATGGAGCATGGGAGCAGCGTAGCAGAGACATGCAGAAGGCCAAGAGGGCCAAAGGTCGTAAAAGGTAAAATGTGCTGCGTTGACTTGGCATGATGGGCGGCGGTTTGCCGCACGGCCCCCGTGGGCTTAGAAAGCGCAAGGGGCTGTGCTTAGGTTGTGGCGGAAGAGGTTGATTTCTCTCTTGGAAACCTGAGGCCGTGTTACGCTAGTAGGGCAGAATTCATGTCGTTTGCTCAAACAGTCGCAAAGTTGATTTTAGGTGCAGGGTTGGCGCTACCGCTGATCGCCGGGGGCGCGGCGGCTGACATTCAGGATTTGCTTGGCAGTGTTTCCTATCGAGAGCGGGTGGCGCTGCCGCCGGAAGCTTTGGTGGAAGTCACGCTTGAGGATGTGAACAAAATGGATGTGGCCTCCGTCGTGTTGGCGCGGCAGGTCTTGAAACCAGAGGGACAGGCGCCGATTGCTTTTCGACTGGCCTATGATGATGGGATGGTCGCTGAGAACGGGCGGTATTCGGTGAGAGCAATTATCAGAGTTGGTGGGGATGTGCTTTGGCGCAGTACCCAGCGCTTTGCGGCCTTGACCCAGGATGCGCCGGAAGACGTAGAGGTCATGGTGGAGCGGATGCCGTCTCGTGGAGATGTGGACCTGACCATCGGCAGCTGGCTGGTGGTGGTGATGAACGGCGAGGTCGTGCAAAGTGAGCGTGTGCCCCAGATTGAGTTTGGCGCAGATGGTCGCGTGAGCGGGAGCAGCGGCTGCAATCGGTTTACAGGCAGCTACACGCGCACGGGTGATCGTTTGAGCATTGGGCCTCTGGCGAGCACGCGAATGGCGTGCAGTGATGAGCTGAACGCGCAGGAAACGGCTTTCTTCAAAACACTGACACAAATCTCCTCTGTCGGTATCATGGATGGTGGCACGGTGCTCATGGATGGGCAGGGCGCGGTTGTGATGCGGTTTTTGGCAGAGTGAACTGTCAATAGCGGCTCAAAGCTGATCCAAATCAAGGATTTGGAGGCTGCCTGTGATAGGTCTTCGGGGAACAAGAGAAGGAGCTTTCCCGATGCTGAGATTGGCCACTATTTTGCACATTTTCATTGGCTCGACCTGTGCAGGTGTAGCCGTTATTGCCGCGCTGGTTGCAGGCATGAATACCGGCCTAGGCCTCTTTGGTGCTGCGCTGATCGGCTTTCTGGTGGCTTTTCCGGTGAGCTGGAAAGTTGCGCAGGCGCTTTACGCCCGCTGAGGTAAGGGCAAGCGCCTCGCGGTCAAAGATCCAGCCAGGCCTGCACTGAAGCGATAAACTCGCGGGGTTTTTCCGCGTGCAACCAATGGCCCGCATCGCGAATTTTTGCGAAGCGGGCTTTGGGGAATTTCTCCCGGATGGTTGGGCGATACTCGGTGGCGACATAGTCGGAGTCTGCGCCGCTCAAAAAAAGAGTGGGGCCCTCAAAGGCGCCGGGGATGTCTGGAAAGCTGAGGATTTTCGGCATTTCACTGTCCAGAACATCGAGATTGAGGCGCCACCGCTGTTCTTTTACGTCCAGAGACTGGGTGAAAAAGGTCTGTAGCGTGGTGTCTTCAAGGTGCTCGGCCAGCTGTGCGATCGCGTCCGCGCGTTTTGTGACCACAGAAAGATCTACAGCGCGCATGGCTGCAATGTTTTGGTTCTGATCATGGGCATAAGCCACAGGTGCGATGTCGGCCACGATCAACCTGTTCACTAGGCTAGGCTGGCTCAGGGCAAGCACCATGGCCGCCTTGCCGCCCATAGAATGGCCGAGCACATCCATTGGTGCGCCTTGGGCTTTGATCACCTCAGCCAGATCCGCGGCCATGTCTTCGTAAGAATGGCTGTCGTGCCATGGGCTTTGCCCATGGTTGCGCTGATCCACGCAGATCACGCGACGTGTGGCAGAAAGCCGTTTGGCGACCGCGCCCCAATTGCGGCCTGAGCCGAAGAGGCCGTGTACGATCAGCAAATCAGGTTCGTCGGTGGCGGTGCCATGGGTGATCAAATTCATCATAACCGCGTGATAGCGCGGCTTGGTCGCGGGTGCCAGCGCTGAGTGTGGTGGTGCAAAGCTTGGATATTGTTTGTTGAGAGCGCTGTTGCCAAGGCGTCGCGATCTCACGCGCTTGTATGATCCACGCTAAAAATCGGTTTCCCCTTCGGGAATTGCGATTTAGGCTACGCCGATGATGACAGGTGATGAAATCGAAGCAAAAGTGGCCCGTCTCTTGGAGCTGGCGCGCGAAAAATATGGCGTTCGGGCCAAATCACTTGAGCGCGCCATGCGCAAAATTGGCCGTCGCGCACCAACACGTCTGCATCGACAGGCAGGAGTGATCGCGGAGGCTCACAAGCTGGGTCAGCACCCCAAGCTTATGATGCAGGTTGATGGCGTGGCGGTGAAACGGGCCTTTGCTGAGATTGAAGCGCATTTGAAAGCGGTGGACG
This sequence comes from Shimia sp. R9_3, assembly GCF_017743755.1. Classification (NCBI taxonomy): domain Bacteria; kingdom Pseudomonadati; phylum Pseudomonadota; class Alphaproteobacteria; order Rhodobacterales; family Roseobacteraceae; genus Shimia; species Shimia sp. R9_3. Next base: position 481,868 of record NZ_JAGHRP010000003.1, read on the forward strand.
TGCGTGAACGGCGCATTGATCGCATTTTGGATGTGCTGGGTTCTGTGAGCTTCAACCTGATCCTTTTTGCGGCTTGCCTGATCGTGTTCTTGCGCTGGCATGGGGTGCTTTAGGAGGTTTGGGCGTTGGGCCTTTGGCACATCCATTGAATGTCTGATGTTCCTATAAACCGACCCATGCGAGCGAGCTCTGCGTCCAATTTGCGCGCTCTCGCATCCGTCCAGCGCACGCCGGGTTCCACCCAAAGCTGCGTCACAGTCAACACGCCTTTCTTTCGGTCAGCCTTGCATTCGATCCGGCCCACGAAGCGGTCGCCTTCCAATAGGGGATAGACATAGTAGCCCCAGATGCGTTTGGCGGCGGGAACGAAGATTTCGATGCGGTAGTCAAAACCAAAGAGGCGCGAGAGCCGGTCGCGGTCCCTGATGACCGGATCAAACGGGTTGAGGAGACGCAGGCGGCTGGTGGGGGCCGGTGCGCTATCCAGTTGTGCCTTGATATTCGGTGTGGCGAGCATGGGGATCCAATCACGGTTGGCTGCCTGGATTTCTACGGGGATCAGATCAGATGCTTCGACCCAGGCGCGGACATCGGGCGGATCAACGGCTTCCCAAAAGCGCTTGATGTCGCCAGAAGTGGCAAAGCCCAATCGCGCAACGGCCCCGCGGCACAGCCAATCAATTTGGTCTGTGTGCGGGATATCGCGGGTGCGTAGGGCTTCGGGAATGACCCGTTCAGGCAGGTTGTAGAACTTTTTGAAATTCTGTCGATAGCAGGTGGCGAGCTCCCCTGCATACCACATGTAATCCAGTGCGCGTTTGTGTGGTGGGCGGGACCACATCTCCTTTGGGCCTTCTATTTTGGTGTCAAATGCCTCGGTGGAAAGCGCGCCTTCGGCTGTGATGCGTTCTTTGATGCCAAGATCGGCACAGGTGGTCAGCGCATCAGCATACCAGCCTTTCTCATCCATCTTCGCCTTTCGCCGGGCAAATTGCGCGCGCCAGTACGGGTATGTTTCAATCGGTAAAACAGAGGCATCGTGGGTGAAATGTTCAAACACGGCGCGATCCTCGGCGAGAAGCGTGTTGAGCATTGGTTCCCGATAGTTCTGATTGCGCGACCACAGGATGTGGTGATGTGCGCGGGACAAAACCTGAATGCTGTCGAGTTGCACAAAGCCAAGCTTGCGGATTGTGGCGCGTGGATCAGCGGGACCTGTCGGCGATTCAGCCAATCCCTGCAAGGAGAGCCAGATACGGCGGGCGTCGCGGTTTGAGATGCGTAGAACCATACGGCGACGCTAGCGTGCGCGCCAGAACAAAGAAAGAACAATTTGCGGTTGGTCAGCTTGTTGCGGCCTTCATCAGCCATTTGCGAAAAATGCGCAGGTTGGGGCTGTTACGGCCCGGAAGCGTGACGATGTGGTAGCCCAGCTCCTCGCGCATCAAGGAGCAAATATGCGTAAGCGTGCCTGCGGCGACGTCGCGCTCAACCAGCGATCTGGGGTGTACTGAAACGCCAAGACCCGCGAGGGAGGCGGAGATGACAAGTTCATTGGTTTCCAGAACGGTAAGATCGATTGTTGATAGGTCGAGATCCGCATCTTCGATGACGCGGCGCAGCTCCAGCATATGGTTTTCCATCAGCCATGGAAGATGGCTGACATCCTGCATGGTGTTGAGTGTTTGACCTACTAGCAGCGTTGGTGACGCGACGACCCAGAATTCGCCTCTGGTTAGTAGGGTGCTCTCCAGTCCTGGCCATTGGCCATCACCAAAGCGTATCGCCATGTCAAACCCGTCGCGGCGGAGGTCAATCAGCGCAGAGTTGGGGGTTAGGCTGACGGTGACCTCGGGGTGCGCCTGCCAGAAGCCGCCCATGCGCGGCATCAGCCAGTTGATCGCGAAAGACGGGGTGAGGCTGACGGCAAGTGGGCGCGCGTTGGTTTGTTGGCGCAGGGCGTCTACGCCCTCTGAAATGATGGAAAATCCCTCGCTGAGCTGGCGGGCCAGTTGTTGGCCAGCCTCTGTAGTGGCCACCCCGCGACCTGACCTGTAGAGCAGCGGTTCTGAAAGCTCAGCCTCCAATTGGCGCACGTGTTGGGCAATGGCCGCATGGGTGACGTTGAGTTCGCGTGCTGCGGCGCTGAGGCTTTGATGGCGGGCGGCCGCTTCAAATGCGCGTAGGGCGGAGAGGGAGGGGAGAGCAGACCAATCCATATGTAATTCCAACTTACAGTATGGAAATCATATTGAATCGCATGAATTGCGAATGTCCAGCAATATCGGATGCAGGAGACCTCTAGGAGTGCATGATATGTTGGGAATTCTTTCAAATACGCTGCGTGTTGCGACACGGGAACAATCTTGGAGCGGGCAGGACGCTGCAAAAGAAGATGCGCCTGTTTTGCCGGATCATTGGCGTGAGCGTGAGACGTGCTTGCGAAAATGTGTTTCTGAGCGCCCCAAGCTTTTCGGCAAGTGATGACAAAAAACGCCCCGCGATACCGCCGGGCGTTTGCAATTTTGAGAGGCCACATAGGTGCGTGACCGCTGGGGATGGTCAGACCGCGACCGGTGCGCCACTCTCCAGAGACTGCGCTGCGGCGTCTGCCAGAACCTGAGCGCGGAGCCCGTCCGTGATGTTGGGCGAGGGTGTGGTGCCCTCTGACACGGCTTGCACAAAATGGGCCATCTCGGCGCGGTAGGCGGCTTCGTAGCGTTCTAGGAAGAAGTGCTGTGCAGGGGCGCGGCGGAAGCCGCTCTCTGTTGCCACTTCTACGGTGGTTTCCAGCATGTTTTCAGCCCGCAGCATGCCCTTTGCGCCATGCACCTCAATGCGCTGATCGTAGCCATAGGTCGCGCGACGAGAGTTGGAGATTTGGCAGATCTTGCCGCTTGCGCTGGTGAGCGTGACAGCCGCCGTGTCCACATCACCAGCTGCGCCGATTTCCGGGTCTACCAGAGAGGAGCCCACCGCGAACACGTTGGTCGGCTCTTCGTCAAGCAGGAAGCGTGCCATGTCGAGGTCATGGATCATCATGTCGCGGAACAGGCCGCCAGAGGTTTTGATGTAGGACACCGGGGGGGGAGATGGGTCGCGTGACTGAATGGTGACCAGTTCGACGCCACCGATTTCGCCAGCCGAAATCCGTGCCTGAACCTGCGCGAAGTTGGGATCAAACCGGCGGTTGAAGGCGGTCATGAAGGCAACGCCTGATGCCTCCACCGCAGTCATGCATTCGCGGATACGATCCGCAGACATGTCCACCGGTTTTTCGCAAAAGATCGCTTTGCCAGCGTCACACGCCGCATGGATCAGATCGTAGTGGGTGTCGGTGGGGGTGCCGATCACAACAGCGTCCACATCTGCACTTTGGATCAGATCCTCAGACAGCAACACCTTGGCATTGGCTTTGGAGGCCAGATCGGCGGCTGGTGCCTCAAAGGCGTCCGCCACCGCGGTGACGGCGACGCCGTCGAGTTGAGAAACGGAGCGGGCGTGTACCTGACCGATACGGCCGCACCCCAGAAGTCCGATTTTGAGCATTTTAAGCCCCTTTGAATGCCCGCAGCACAGTCCGAGTGACTGTGACAAGCGGGTCATGGGTGTCTTTGAGGATTTGAACGCGGTCAAAGCGTGTCGGATCAGCATTCACAGCGTCGCGCATCGCGTTGCCAAAGGCCATACGGAGCTCTGTGCCGATGTTGAACTTGCAGATCTTCGAGCCGCGCGCCAGTGATGTGCGCTGGGCAACAGGCACGCCGGAACCGCCATGAATGACCAGAGGAACCTCGGTCAGGGCTTCGATTGCGCGGATGCGCGGCTCATCGAGGCCGCCCTCTTTGTCCTGTTGCAGGTGCACATTGCCAACCGAGATGGCCATAGCGTCTACGCTTGTCTCACGGGCAAAGTGCGCTGCCTCTTCTGGATTTGTGCCGTCGGAGTTTTCGCCGCCTGAGTAGCCAACAAAGCCGATTTCCCCTTCGCAGGAGACACCCGCCGCATGGGCCATTTCCACAATTGCGGCCGTTTCAGCGATGTTTTCCGCTAATGGCTTGCGTGAGCCATCAAACATCACAGAGGAAAATCCGCTGTCGATGGCAATCCGGCATTCTTCGGCGGTGTAGCCGTGGTCCAGATGAGCGACGACGGGCACAGACGCACCTTCCGCCAGATGGGTGAACATTTTACCCAGGACCGGCAAAGGTGTGTGCTCGCGGCAAGAGGGGCCCGCTTGTAAAATCACAGGGACGTTTTCTGCCTCGGCAGCAGCCACATAGGCGCGCATATCTTCCCAACCAAGTGTCACGAGTCCAGCCACAGCGTGGCCCTGCTTCAACGCCGGTTGAAGCACGTCAGATAGAGTAACAAGGCTCATTTGAACTTGGCCACCATGTCCATAATACCGGGGATTGTGTGCAGCTGTTCCGCGTGTGTCGGCTGGAAGTATTGCTTCAGGCTGCGCTGGGACAGGCCACCAAGGATGGTGAAGTAATACATCTCATAGCCCGGCAAAACCGCGCAGGGGTGATAGCCTTTGTCCAGCAGGATCGTGGAACCATCGATGATGTGATAGGCATCGCCCGGCTTGTTGTCTTCACGCTGAAGCATTTGCACGCCAGAGCCATAGTTGGGCTTGAAGCGGAAATTGTAGGTCTCGTCATGGCGGGTTTCGATCATCTCGCCATCATTGCCCTTGCGGTCGGTGTCATGTTTGTGGCTTGGGAAACCGGACCAGCCGCCCTGACCCACGGTGTAGAGCTCACTCACCAACAGGCGGCCCACTTTGTCGTGGTGGTTTGCGCCAAGGATGTGCTTGATTTTGCGGTGCGTTTTGGTGTTGTCAGAGCCGTATTGCACGAGGTCCAGCTCTGGCACGCGCACGTCAAAAGGTTCGAGCACCTTGTCGTATTTTGCGCCGGCGATGAAAGTTTCGGTGGCGTCCGTTACGCAAGTGATGCGCACTTTGGCGCCGGTCGGAACGTAGACGCCTTCGGGTTCGCCATCCCAGACATCAACCGTGCGGTTGCCGAGATTTTCATAGACGGCGCCTTCGACGTCCACATGTACTGTGCCGGTGGCTGGAACGATGCAGGTTTCATAGCCTGGCACAGCGTACTCAAAGACTTCGCCTTTTTTGAGTTTGACGATGTTGAAATAGTTGAGCGGCACCAGATCGTGTTCTGCGTCCACGATGGGTTTGTTTTCATTGTCATAAGGCGCGATATGCATGGGCCTCTCCTTCAGGGATGCGTGGGGCCGGCGTGCGCGGCGAGAAACGCCTCAAGCTCGGCTGGTGTGGGCATTGCCGGGGCGCAGCCCGGCTGAGAAACAACGATGGACGCGCAGGCAGAGCCTTGCAGCACGGCGTCTCGTAGGGGCAGACCGTCAGCGATGCCCGCCAGCAGGCCTGCCATAAAGCTGTCACCCGCACCGTTTGGTTTGACTGCGGTGACCGGGTAGATGCCGGTGCGGATTTCTGCGCCATCTGCGAGGGTGATCGCGCCTTCTTGGCCCATTTTGTAGATTACCATTTTGCCGGAGGCGGCGAGCTCTCGGGCTTTGCCCAACCCTTTTTCGATCCCACCTGCCATGAAGCCGAACTCTTCGTCATTGCCGACGATCAAGTCGCTGGAGTCACCGGCGCGCGATAGCACGTCGGCGGCGACCTCAGGTGAGGGCCAAGAATAGGGGCGGTAATCGATGTCAAATATCACAGGCATGCCAGCGGCGCGCGCGTTATCAAAGGCACGGAAGGTGGAACTGCGGGACGGCTCGGAGGCAAAGACGGTTCCTGCGGTGATCAGTGCGCCAAAAGCCTCGTAGTCCACGCGATCCACGTCGTCATTGGTGACTTGAAAGTCTACTGCGTCGTTGCGGTAGATCACATTCTGAAAGTCCTCAATACAGCTTTCGTAAACAGCGAGAGAGAGGCGATACTCACCTCCAACAGTCCGTAGGTATCGCGTGTTCACGCCGTAGTGCTCTAACCGATTTTGAGCAAAGCGGCCCACAGCATCATCAGAGATGGAGGTCACCAACGCGGCCTCGCACCCAAGTTTTACGAGGCCGGCGCAAATATTGGCGGAGGAGCCGCCAAGGTCGGCGCGAAAGGTCTCTGCCAGTTCCGATTTTGTGCCCACGGGGTCGGCAAACATGTCCATCCCAGCTCGGCCAAAGACCACAAATTTGCGGGAGGTGATGGCGTCGATCAAGTTCATGTGCGACCCTCAGTATTGCCCGCTTTGGCCGCATCCAGCACTTCGGGGTAGGGGTAGTTGAGACCCAAAAGTTGGCGCATATCCGGGCTGGTACCGTCGATGAACGATTGCGGCAAAGCTGCGGGCATATCTTCCATGGGTTTCACCCATTTGGGCAGATATTGGATCAGGATCGCGCTGCGGTCGTGATCTGCGTTGTTGGGCATGGCGCAGTGCCATGTGACGCCATAGAAAAGCGCGACATCCCCTGGCTCTCCGGTCATACGGGCGCAGGTGTCGTAAAATTTGTCTTCAGGCGTTGGGTAGCGCAGCTCTTTCTGGGAGCCGGGCATGTAGGCCGTTGCGCCGCTTTCTTCAGTGAAAGGGTCCAGCAAAACAGAGACCTGGGCGTTCATCGGGAAAGAGCAGTTCAGGCCAATGGGATGGGTCTCTGGCTTGTGAAAATCCCAGTAGGGGTAATCCACATGCGGCTCCTGACCCGGTCCGCCAGGCAGGATGCGGTTGGCCGCGATGGACCCCATGATGAACTCAGAGCCGAGGAATTGGCGTAGGGTGGTCATCAGGGTTGGGTGCGCGGCCATGCGGGAGAAAACCTCTCCTTTGGCCAGAAGATTCCAAACCCGCCGCTGCAAGTTGATCTTGCCATCGTCTTCGGCAGCACCTTGAAAATGTGTGACCTTTGGCGCCTCTTGCTCGGAGTGCTCCATAACGATGGCGCGCGCCTCGGCGATGTCTTCTGGCGAGAACAGGCCAGAGATCCCGACTGCGCCGCCGCCGTGCAGAAGTTCTTCAACAATTGCCGCGGGGTCCGCGTTATCTTTGGTGAAGCGGCGCATCAGACACCTCTGCGCTGTTTGGCGCGTTCGGCTTCGATCTCCAGATGCTTCTCGCGGACCTTTGCGTTTTCGGTTACATGCGGCGTGCCAACTTCCCACCAAGCGTGGCCTTCCGTTGTCCACCCTTCGTAGGCGTCCACATCCATGACAATCACATAGGTTTTGTCGCTTGCCTTGGCGCGCTTGAAGGCTTCGCCCAGTTCAGCAGGGTTGGAGACTTTTTCTGACGTGGCGCCCATGGATGCGGCGTGAGCCGCGAAGTCGACACCGAAGGCTTCGGGGATTGTGGGGCAGTCTTCCAGAAGGTTGTTGAAGCTCTCGTTGCCGGTATTGTTCTGCAGCTTGTTGATCACTGCAAAGCCGCCGTTGTCCAAGACCAGGACAATCATCTTTTTACGGCTCAGCACAGATGAGTAGATGTCTGAGTTCAGCATCAGATAAGAGCCGTCGCCGCAGAAGGTGATGGTGTCTTGATCCGGTTCACGCTCGGACTGCGCAATGCGCGCGCCCCAGGCGCCTGCGATTTCATAGCCCATGCAGGAGAAGCCGAACTCCACGTCGACTGTGCTGATGTCCAGCGTGCGCCAATTGGCGGTGACCTCGGCCGGCAGGCCGCCTGCGGCGGCAACAATCCGGTCGCGTGGGTCACAGAGGTCGTTCACCACACCAATGGCTTGGGCATAGGAATTGGGGCGGTTCCCGTAGGAGACATTGTCTTTCACATAGGCGTCCCATTTGGCGCGCTCTTCCTGTGCGAAGTCCAGCCAGCTTTGAGGGGTAGATACAGTGAGCGCTGTATCAAGCGCCTCAAGAGCCAGTTTGGCATCGCCAACAACAGGCAATGACATGTGTTTTCCAGCGTCGTGACGGGCGGCGTTGATTGAGATAAATTGCGCGTCCTGATCAAAGGCTGTCCAGCTGCCGGTTGTGAAGTCCTGAAGGCGCGTGCCGACTGCGAGGATCACATCAGCCTGCGCCGCAAGCGCATTGGCGCTGTCAGAGCCAGTCACGCCGATGGGGCCGCAGTTGAGCGGATGTGTTGCCATCATATTGGCGCGGCCAGCGATGGTTTCGACCACCGGGATTTTGTGTTTCTCTGCAAAAGCGGCAAGTTCTGCCGTGGCTTGGGCGTATTGTACGCCGCCACCTGCGATGATCATTGGGCGCTCAGCTTTTGACAGTGCGGCGGCAGCATCTGCAACCTCCGCGCTGTCAGCAGCCTGTCGTCGGATGCGATGCACTTTTTTCATAAAGAACTTTGCCGGGTAGTCGTAAGTCCACCCCTGTACGTCCTGAGGTAAGCCAAGGAAGGCGGGGCCGCAATCGGCTGGGTCCAGCAAGGTGGCTAGGGCATTTGGCAGTGATTGAATGACCTGCGCAGGGTGCGTGATGCGATCCCAGTAGCGCACAACCGGTTTGAAGGCATCATTCACCCCGAAAGTCGGGTCGTTGAAGTTTTCCATCTGCTGCAGCACGGGGTCGGGCAGGCGGGTCAGGAACGTGTCACCGCAGAGCATGAGCATGGGCAAGCGGTTGGCGTGGGCAAGCCCGGATGCGGTGAGCAGGTTTGCGGTGCCAGGGCCGGCGGAGGCGGTGCAGAACATAAAGCGTTGGCGCAGCCATTGTTTGGCGTAGCCAGCTGCGGCAAATCCCATGCTCTGCTCGTTTTGTCCGCGATACAGGGGTAACTCTTCACGGACCTCGTTCAGGGCTTCACCAAGGCAAGTCACATTGCCGTGCCCAAAGATGCCAAAACCACCGCCGCAGACGCGCATTTCCTGCCCGTCAATTTCGATGAACTGATTGGAGAGCCAGCGAATAATGGCTTGCGCCGTGGTGAGGCGGATCGTGGAGTTTTCTGTCGTCATTTGAGCGCGAACCCTTTGGTGTTTTCGGGGAGAATTTTGCGACCTCCCTCGAATGCAGCTTGCGAGCTTTCGATTCTCACGATACAAGTTTTGCAACCGGTTGCAAACTGAATTTCAAAACGGAGCGCCAAAGGTGACGGAGATTGGCATAGGCATATGTGGTGGCGGCTACATGGGGAAAGCCCATGCGGTTGCGATGTCTGCGGTCGGCGCTGTGTTTAATACGGCATTGCGCCCGCGGCTTGAGATGGTCTGTGCCTCCCGGTCTGAGAGTGCAGAGCGATATCGTGCTGCGTTTGGGTTTGCGCGTGCGACGGCGGATTGGCGGGCGCTGGTGGCGGATCCGAAGGTGGAAGCAATTGTCATTGCGACGCCGCAAGAGACTCATCGTGACATAGCGGAAGCCGCCTTCGCGCTGGGCAAACCTGTTCTCTGTGAAAAGCCCTTGGGGGCGTCGATTGCGGATGGGGCGGCTATGGTCTCTGCTGCTGAGGCGGCAGGTGTCGCCAATATGGTTGGCTTCAACTATGTGCGCACGCCTGCAACGCAATTTGCGCGCAAGCTGATTGCGGATGGCGTGATTGGGGATGTGACCTGGTTTCGCGGGGAGCACACCGAAGATTTCTATGCAGACCCGGAGGCGTCAGCGAGTTGGCGCACAGAAGGTATGGCCAATGGCACCATGGGGGATTTGGCGCCGCATATGGTGAATGCCGCACTCGCTTTGTTGGGACCGATTGCAAAGGTTATGGGGGAGGTCGAGACAGTTCATGCGGAGCGCCCGGGCGGTCGTGTGACCAACGACGATCACGCGCAGATCATGTGCCGGTTTCAGAATGGCGCTATGGGTCATATGTATTTCTCGCGGATCGCAACGGGTCGCAAGATGGGCTACGCCTATGAAATCACAGGGACAAAAGGGGCGATCCGTTTTGATCAGGAAGATCAGAATGCGCTTTGGCTCTATCGCATGGACGGTCCTGAGGAGACGCGCGGATTTGTGAAAATCCTGACCGGCCCCGCGCATCCGGACTATGAGCCCTTCTGCCAAGGACCGGGGCACGGTACCGGATATCAGGATCAGATCATCATCGAGGCGCGGGACTTTCTGCGCGCGATTGAAACCGGGGAAGCGGTCTGGCCGACCTTTCGCGATGGACATGAGGTAAACCGCGTGATCGCAGCAGCTTTGGCTTCAAGTGAGGCCAAGAGCTGGGAAGATATCAACAGCTTCTGAATTTTCGGAGTGACAAGCAATGACGATGCGAATTGGCAATGCGCCCTGCTCTTGGGGTGTTGAATTTGCGGAAGATGACCGCAACCCGAGCTGGAAAACTGTTTTAAAGCAATGCGCTGAAGCGGGATATAAGGGGATTGAGCTGGGCCCGGTGGGCTTTATGCCAGAAGATCCGGCCGTGTTGTCGGATGCTTTGGCGGAGCATGAGCTGGAGTTGATTGGTGGCGTGGTGTTCCGCGCCTATCATGATCCAAGCGCTTGGGAAGATGTGCTCGACGCCACCCATCGGACAGCTAAGGCTCTGAAGGCGCATGGTGCGCAACATCTTGTTTTAATTGACTCAATCTCTCCACGTCGGGCGCCAACTGCTGGGCGTGCGGGTGAGGCGGAGCAGATGGATCAGGCTGAGTGGAACGCCTATCGTGACCGTATTGCTGAGACGGCGCGTATCGGCTCTGAGGAATATGGGCTCACGGTTGGTATTCATGCGCATGCTGCGGGGTTTATGGATTTTGAACCAGAACTTGAGCGTCTTCTGGATGAAGTAGACGAGAGCCTTCTGAAGATCTGTTTTGACACGGGCCATCATTCTTATGCAGGCTTTGATCCGGTTGCCTTCATGAAAAAGCATGTGGGGCGCATTTCTTACATGCACTTCAAAGACATAGACCCGAAGGTCAAGGCTGAGGTGATCGCCAATCGCACGGGTTTCTATGACGCTTGCGGGCAAGGGATTTTCTGCAACCTTGGTGATGGGGATGTGGATTTCCCGGCAGTTCGCCAGGTTCTGTTGGATGCTGGATTTGAGGGGTGGTGCACAGTGGAGCAGGATTGTGATCCGCTCTTGGATCCAGACCCTGTCGGAGATGCGCGCAAGAACCGAGAGTATCTGGAAACCATTGGTTTCACCTAAAATGTGACGTCGGTATCACGTCTGTAAAACGGCGGTATCGCAACAGTATTGCGGGGGTGCAACGTCGGTGCCTCTCCGCTGACATCATGGGGAGGAGAGAGCTCATGAAAAAGCTGAAATGGGGTATGATTGGTGGCGGCGAAGGCAGCCAGATCGGACCGGCTCACCGATTGGGGGCGCTGGCGGATGGGCGCTTTGAGTTTACGGCTGGTGCGCTGGATCATCGGCCTGAAGTGGGTCAGGAATATGCGCAGCGCCTCGGTGTGGCTGAAGATCGTGCGTATGGCGATTGGACTGAAATGCTGGCGGGAGAGCGAGGTCGAGAGGATCGCGTCGATCTGGTCACGGTGGCCACACCAAACTCCACTCATTTTGAGATCACCAAGTCGTTTTTGGAAGCGGGTTTTAACGTCCTTTGCGAAAAGCCTATGACCATGACTGTGGAGGAGGGGGAGGAGATCGTGAAGATCGCGGCTGCCTCGGGCAAGATCTGTGCGGTGAACTATTGCTATTCCGCCTATCCGATGGTGCGACAGGCCCGTGCAATGGTGCGTGCAGGTGAGATCGGCAAGGTGCGATTGGTGGTGACAAACTTCAGTCATGGCCACCATGGGGATGCCACGGATGCTGACAATCCAAGGGTGCGCTGGCGTTATGATCCTGCGATGGCGGGTGTGTCGGGACAGTTCGCAGATTGCGGTATTCACGCGCTGCACATGGCAAGCTTTATCGCGGATGATGAAGTGGAAAGCCTGTCGGCAGATTTTGCGTCGACCATTGCGAGTCGCGAGTTGGAAGATGACGCGATGGTCAATTTCCGCATGAGTGGTGGCACCGTGGGACGGCTGTGGACTTCTTCGGTGGCCATCGGGCGACAGCATGGCTTTGATATTCAGGTGTTTGGTGAAACCGGCGGGCTGCGCTGGGCGTCTGAGCAGCCGAACCAGCTGATCTACACGCCTGTTGGTGGCCGCACGCAGGTGATCGAAAAGGGTGAGGCAGGGCTCTGTGAGGATGCGCAGCGGCTGAGCCGTGTGGCGATTGCTCATCCGGAAGGCTTCCCGCTGGCCGTTGCCAACATCTATTGCGATTTAGCCGATGCGATTGCGGGTGAGGCGCGTGACGGTTTGCCGGATGCTGCGGCGGGTGTGCGCTCCATGGCGGCGGTTTATACCGCCGTGGCCTCTGCCAAAGACGGTGGCGCCTGGATGGATGCGCGGCCGCCGATGTTTCGGTAGGGTCCATGATAAACGGGCATTGCTGGGCTCGCGTTGAGTGATCCTGCGGTGCTCGGGAGCTTTAATAATTCTTCTTATTGTATCTTTTTTGATCTGAACAACTCTTTTAGGTTGATTTCAGACGTATACTTAAGAAGGAAAGTCAAATGAAGTTTCATGTCGCCTTGGTGTTGGGCGCGGCGGTTTTGGTCGGCTGCGGATCCGGCTCGTCGTCTAAAGAAGTCTCTGGTGTGGCTGAGGCAGATATTGAACGCTGTTGGAAGCAGGCCGGTGTAAAGGGGGATCTATATCGATACATCACCCCACAGCAGGCGGTTGGTGTGGTGCCGGGCGGTGTCTTCTCTGAGCAGCAGGCTGCTGCGTTTAAATCCTGCTTAGGTGTTTGATCGGGTTTCCTGCGTTGCGGCTGATCTAATGGGGGCGCCTTAAGGTGCCTCTTTCCACAATCGAACAAGGGAAAATTCGCGTTTCCGGGTAGCGCTCGGGATCGTCGAGCATTGCGACCATCAGTTCAATTGATGACGTTACAATTTGCCGGATTGGCTGGTGGATGGTTGTGAGGTCGATGTTCTCCCAGCGCGACATTTCCATGTCGTTGAGGCCAATGAGGCCGATATCTTCCGGGCAACTCAGACCGCTGTCATCAATTGCAGAAAGTGCGCCGATTGAGAGAACGTCATCCCCGCAAAAGTACGCTTGCGCGGGGCTGTTTTGTAGGAGGCGAAGCATTTCGCGCCGTCCGGCGTCAAAGGAATATTGGTCGGCAAATGAATAGCTGACTTTCACATTTGGGTGTGCCGACATCTCTGACATGAAGCCAGTGTAGCGATCTTGGGTCGAGGTCGCGCCTTCAGGGCCGCCCATGAAACCAACATGGGTGTAGCCGCGCTCAACAAGCTCGCGGGCTGCCATGCGGCCGCATTCTGCGTTGTCGATTCCCACCACATGCACTTGTGGGGATGAGGAGGCGCGGCCAAAGGAATGCACTACTGGCACACCCGCATCGCGGAACGCTTTGGCAAAGCCCGGGGGCAGGGTGGAGGAGGCCACCACAACCCCATCTACGGAATACTGGCGCAGCATGCGCACGGAATTTTCCGGGTCGGTTTCGTCTGTGAGGTTCACCAAAAGGGGGCGCAGGCCGCGATCCTGAAGGCCGCGTGTGAAGAGATCAAAAACCTCAAGAAAAATCGGGTTGTGGAAGTTGTTGGAAATAAGACCGATGAGTTTTGTGCGGCCTGTGGTGAGTGAAGATGCCAGCGCATTTGGGCTGTAGCCCAGCTCGCGCGCTGCCTTTTCCACTTTGCGGCGCATCTTGTCAGAAACGGAAGCGCCGTCCGTGAAGGTGCGTGACACCGCGGAGCGGGAGACCCCGGCGCGTTCTGCAACCTCTTTCAATGTCACGGCCATAATGTTCCGATCTTAAATCTGCGTTTTGGCGTGTCTACTCTGTTTCCTCAGTGAATGCAGCATGAAATGGAAATTCACTTTTTGCAACCGGTTGCAAAGTGAATTGGGATGTGCTTAAACTTGGGTCGGAGAAGGCGGATTGGAGCCGCCTGCGTGCCATGAAGACGTAATTTTGGGAGGAAAACATGACTTCATTTACCAAGAAGCTGGCTTTGGCGGTTGCCGTTGTGACTGCGCCCTTTGCGCTGGCCAACACTGCTGCCGCAGATGGCGAAAAATATATTCTGGTTAGCCACGCACCAGACAGTGACAGCTGGTGGAATACCATCAAAAATGGCATCGCGTTGGCGGGCGACCAGATGGGTGTCGACGTCGAGTATCGTAATCCGCCAACCGGCGATTTGGCGGATATGGCGCGGATCATTGAGCAGGCGGCAGCTTCTGGGCCAAATGGAATCATCACCACGCTGAGCGACTATGATGTGCTTTCCGGCCCGATCAAAGCGGCTGTGGACAGCGGTGTGGATGTGATCATCATGAACTCCGGTACGCCAGATCAGGCGCGCGAAGTTGGTGCGCTGATGTATGTTGGTCAGCCAGAGTATGACGCCGGTTACGCCGCAGGTCTGCGCGCCAAAGGTGACGGTGTCGGCAGCTTCCTTTGTGTGAACCACTACATCTCCTCGCCGTCCTCTACAGAACGCTGCCAAGGTTTTGCGGATGGTCTGGGCATTGAACTGGGTGACCAGATGATCGACAGCGGCCAAGACCCTGCGGAGATCAAAAACCGCGTGCTGGCGTATCTGAACGCAAACCCAGAAACCGACGCGGTTCTGACGCTTGGCCCAACATCTGCTGACCCGACTCTGCTGGCGCTGGATGAAAACGGCATGGCCGGCGACATTTACTTTGGCACCTTCGACCTCGGCGAAGAGATCGTGAAAGGCATCAAAGCAGGCGTGATCAACTGGGGTATCGACCAGCAGCCTTTCCTGCAGGCGTACCTGCCTGTTGTGGTTCTGACCAACTATCATCGTTATGGCGTGCTGCCGGGCAACAACATCAACTCCGGCCCGGGTTTTGTAACTGCCGATGGTCTTGAAAAAGTTGAAGAATTTGCGGGCGAGTACCGCTAAGCCACTGGCTTGATAAGTGAAAATAGGCGAGGGGCGCCGCCACATCTGGTGCCCTTTTCCCACCCTGACAAACCAATCCAAAATTCACAGCAGATGGGAGATGTCGCATGACAAACGCGACGCAACCCGCGGCCAATGCCGATGAGCGAATCAAGGAAATCTCGCGTTTCCGCAAAGCGCTGATCCGTCCAGAACTGGGCGGGATCGTTGGCACCGTTGCCGTGTTCACCTTTTTCCTTTTGTTCGCTTTTGACAGCGGCATGTTCAACAGCCAAGGCATTATGAACTGGAGCCAGATCTCGGCACAGTTCATGATCATTGCGGTCGGGGCCTGTCTGCTGATGATCGCCGGTGAGTTTGACCTCTCCGTCGGGTCGATGATTGGTTTTGCCGGGATGTTGATTGCGATCTTCAGCGTCACTTTGGGCTGGCCGGTCTGGATGGCCATTATAGTAACCTTTGCGATTGCGGTCTCTATCGGCGCGTTGAACGGTTTTATCGTTGTGCGCACCGGACTGCCGAGTTTCATCGTGACGCTAGCGTTTCTGTTTATTTTGCGTGGCTTTGCGATCTACCTGCCGCAGACCATTGAGCGCAAAACCATCATCGGTGGCGTCGGTGAGGCGGCAGAAGGTGACTGGTTGGCGGCCGTGTTTGGGGGCAAGATCTTCACCGGATTCTTCCAGTGGATGGGCGACGCGGGGATCATTGCTGTGTTTGAACGTGGCACCCGCAAGGGCCAACCCGTGGTCGACGGTCTGCCGATGCTGATCGTCTGGGCGATCCTGCTTGTGATTGTTGGCCACATCATCCTGACCAAGACCCGATTTGGCAACTGGATCTATGCCGCTGGCGGCGATGCGGAAGCGGCGCGCAACTCTGGTGTGCCTGTCGACAAGGTGAAGATCCTGATGTTCATGTTCACCGCCTTTTGCGCAACCGTCTTTGCCACCTGTCAGGTGATGGAGTTTGGTGGTGCCGGCTCTGACCGCGGCCTTCTGAAGGAATTTGAAGCCATCATTGCGGTGGTGATTGGCGGTGCCTTGCTGACCGGGGGCTATGGTTCCGTGATCGGGGCAGCTCTGGGAGCGCTGATCTTTGGTGTAGTCCAGCAGGGGCTGTTCTTTGCAGGCGTTGAGAGCTCGCTGTTCCGCGTGTTCCTCGGAGTTATCTTGCTGGGAGCCGTGATCCTGAACACCTATATCCGTCGCATCATTACGGGGGAGCGTTGATATGAAAACAGAAAAAGCCCCCATCATTCAGATGCAAAACATCGCCAAACACTTTGGCCGGGTGATTGCCCTCGCTGGTGTGTCTGTCGATGTATTTCCAGGCGAATGTCACTGTCTACTCGGCGACAACGGCGCGGGGAAATCCACCTTCATCAAGACCATGTCCGGCGTACACAAGCCGACCAAAGGGCAGATCCTGTTTGAAGGCAAAGAAATGCATTTTGCCGATCCGCGCGATGCGATTGCGGCGGGTATCGCGACTGTTCACCAGCATCTGGCGATGATCCCGCTGATGTCGGTAAGCCGGAACTTTTTTATGGGAAACGAGCCGGTGAAGCAGATCGGTCCGATGAAGTTCTTTGACCACGACTATGCCAATCAGGTCACGATGGAAGAGATGCGCAAGATGGGCATCAACCTGCGTGGACCAGATCAGGCGGTTGGGACGCTTTCAGGCGGAGAGCGGCAGACGGTCGCCATCGCGAGGGCGGTGCATTTTGGGGCGAAAGTTCTGATCCTTGACGAGCCGACTTCTGCGCTGGGGGTGCGTCAGACGGCCAATGTGCTCGCTACCATCGACAAGGTGCGCAAGCAGGGGGTTGCGGTGGTGTTTATCACGCATAATGTGCGCCATGCGCTGGCCGTTGGTGATCGCTTTACGGTGCTCAACCGTGGACAGACGCTCGGCACTTCGCAGAGGGGCCAGATCACGCCGGATGAGCTGCAAGATATGATGGCCGGTGGCCAGGAGCTTGTGGCGCTGGAAGACAGTTTGGGCGGCACGGTTTAAGCTTTCTGCCAAAGCACTTCAGGAGCCCCGGTGCTATCGCGCTGGGGCTTTTTCGTTGCATGGATTAGGTCAAAGCGACGACGCAATGATCAGGGAGATCTACAATCGCGCCCGGTTGGGTGACCACATGGGCGGCGAGTTGGTGGCCCGCGCACATAGCCGTTTGGATGTCCTTGCCAAGGCAGGTGGCGGCGAGCAAGCCTGCGTTGAAGCTGTCGCCTGCCGCGGTGCTGTCCTTCATTTTGGAAGCCGGGCCAGGATTGTCGAGTGGTGCGCCTGTCGCGATATCGCGCGGACCGTCGGGGCCACGTTTAAGGGCGCCATAAGTGAGACCGTAGGACTGTAGACGGGCGTAGGCTGCATCTTCGGAGGTGTCGCCAAAGAGCGCCAATTCATCATCTACGGAAGGCAGGGCGATGTCCGTGCGTTTCCACATCTGGGTGTTGATGTCGCGGGCGACCTTAGTGCTTTCCCAAAGGCGAGGGCGGTGGTTGCTGTCATAGGCAACGAGTCCGCCTTTCGCGCGAAAGGTGTCGATCCAGTTGAGGATCGTGGTGCGAGTCTCAGGCGTTAAGATTGCCATGCTGATGCCGGTGAAAAGCACCAGATCAAAGCGATTGAGGGTGGAAAGCGGCACGCCACAAGGCTCGGAGAAAAGCGTGCGGGCGGCGGAGGCGGAGCGCCAATAGCTGAAACTACGCTCCCCAGTTTCATCGGTTTCGATGGCATAGAGGCCTGGCATCCGGCCTTTGCGGGTTTCGATACAATCGGTTTTGATGCCGTGCCCTGCGATGGTGCTGCGGATGCGGTCTGAGAAGACATCATCCCCCAGAGCCGTGACATAGGTGGTCGAAACCCCTGTCTCTGCAAGAAGCCTGTTGAGATAATAGGCCGTGTTAAACGTGTCTCCTGCCACGCTGAGGCGCGCAGTGGCTTGATCTTGCAGGGCCATTTCAATCATCACTTCTCCAACACAGGCGATGGACCGGATCGGGCGGTGATGTGTGAGCATGAGTGGTCCCTGCGCGACAAAGTGAGGCTGTGTGAACGCTACGTGCAACCGCTGAGATGGCAAGAGTTTTGCGTTCCATTCGGGGTGGTTTTGCTGAGTTAGGGGATTTTTAGAGCGCCTGAAAAACAGGACGCGTTGCGCCTTTTGCGGCCAAAACTTGGGCTGAGTGCATAAGTTCGTGCCCTGATATTGCTTGCCGAAACCGGTTTCGGAAAAAATAGTCATGCCATGTCAGCGATTCGAAACCCTTCCGAAAAAGATATGCGCGCACCGCAGAACCGCGCGGGGCGTCGGGTGACGATCAACGATCTGGCAGCACATCTGGGCATGTCCAAAAGCACGGTCTCGCGCGCGATGAACGGCTATGCCGATATTTCTGAAAGCACCCGGAAGCGCGTGGCGAGCACCGCGCAGAAACTTGGGTATCAACCACTGAGCCATGCGCAGGCGATCCGCACCGGGCGAGTGCGCGCGTTGGCTTTGGTGCTGCAAATGGACGAGCCGGACCGGCACAACCCGTTTTTGCAGGAGTTCCTGATGGGGGCGTGTGAAACCGCAAGTGGTTTTGGCTGGACAGTGACTGTTTCGACGGCGACCTCTGACGCAGATATGCAAAACGTGCTTGGGCGGCTGGTTGATGAGCGTAAAGCGGACGGATTTATTCTGCCCCGTACCGAAGTGAAGGACGCGCGGATTTCGCTGTTGCAGGCGCGGGGCGTGCCGCACGTTTTATTCGGGCGCACCGAACACGGCGTGCCAACTGCGCAGCAAAAAAGCTCTTGGTATGATATTCTCGGAGAGGCGGCAATGTGCAGCGCGGTGACGCGGCTTGCCGGGCTGGGCCACGAGCGCATCGGCTATGTCGGCAGCACTGCAAACTTTAACTATACCCATCTGCGCCGAGAAGGGTTCAAGGCCGGGCTCGCGGCTGCAGGGCTAACGTATGACGCCGCGCTTCTGCGGGAAGGGGCGCGGACACGCGAAGAAGGGGCTGAAGAAGTCCATGCGTTGATGCGGCTTGAGCGCCCTCCAACAGGCGTGGTGTTTGCCACTGATATGGCGGCGCTTGGCGGTTATGATGCGCTCAGCGATTTGGGTCTTCAGGTCGGGTGGGATGTTTCGGTCATCGGCTATGATGGGGTACCTGAAGCGGATTATGTGCGCCCTGGCTTGACCACCTATCACGTTGATACGCGAAAAGCTGGCGCGCGGCTTGCGGAATTGCTGATCCGCCAGATCCGGGGGGAAGCTCCGGAGACACTACGAGAGGTATCTGACGCCATTCTGGTGGAGCGGCAGTCAGATGGGCCACCGGCACTGCGCCCGGATCAACTCGCTGAAAAGATTAAAAATACGCAATAACGACAACACGGGAGGACAATCATGTCACGTCACTTTACTTCGAAACTGATGGTAAGCACCTCGCTTGCCCTGGCCTTGACGGCGATGTCGGTACAAGCCGACACGATCCGCTTCTGGACCACCGAAGAGCAGCCCGAGCGGCTTGCCAAACAGCAGGAAATGGCGGAGCAGTTCAAATCTGCAACCGGGACATCTGTTGAAGTGATCCCGGTCAGCGAGAGCGATCTGGGCACACGTGCGACGGCCGCTTTTGCCGCGGGCGATCTGCCAGATGTGATCTATCACACGCTGCAATATGCGCTGCCTTGGGCGGAAGCGGGCATCCTTGACACAGAAGCGGCTTCTGAAGTCGTGGAAGATCTGGGTGTTGGCACCTTTGCGCCTGGCGCGGTGGCGATGGCAGATTTCAATGGCGAAACCGCTTCGGTGCCGGTTGATGGCTGGACGCAGATGGTGGTTTACCGCAAGGATCTGTTTGATGCGGCAGGTCTTGAAGCGCCAAACAGCTATGCCAACGTGTTGGCGGCACTGGAAAAACTCCACAATCCACCAGAAATGTACGGCTTCGTTGCTGCCACCAAGGTAGACGAAAACTTCATGAGCCAAGTTCTGGAGCATGTGTTCTTGGCCAATGGCGTGAGCCCGGTTGACGAAAACGGTTTCAAAGCGCTGGATGAAGCAGCGACAACCGAAGTGCTCGATTTCTATAAAGCGATCGCCAAAGCCTCGCCTCCGGGTGAGCTCTATTGGAAGCAATCCCGCGAGCTCTATTTTGCGGGCAAGGCTGCTATGATCATCTGGTCCCCGTTCATTCTGGACGAGCTGGCTGGTCTGCGTGACAGTGCTCCGCCCACCATCACCGACGATCCAACCTCCAACAAGCTGGCGGGGATGACCGGTATTGTGACCAACTTCTCCGGGCCTTCCAATCCGGATGGGGCTGCCTGGGGCGATGTGCGCTATTTCGGCATTACATCTGACGCAGACACCGATGCGGCGATGGATTTTGTGAAGTTCGCAATGGACGACGGCTACACGCAGACACTGTCGATTGCGCCCGAAGGCAAGTTCCCGGTGCGTCGTGGTACGGCTGACAATCCAACCGCCTTTGCGGATGCTTGGTCCAAACTGCCGGTTGGAGTGGATCGCAAGGCACCGCTTGGTGAGCTTTACGATCAGGCGATGATCGACGAAATCGTTGGCGGCCTTGATGTGGCGCAGCGTTGGGGCGTGGCGGAAGGCCAGCTGTCGCTCGCGTCCAAAATCATCAACAGCCAAGCGATCAACCGCGTTGTGCGTCAGTATATCGATGATGAGATCGATGCTGCCGCCGCGGTTGCGGCCATGAACGACGAGCTGTCCAAGGTTCAATAACCAAAGGCAATCTTGCAGCGGCCTGCCACACATGCAGGCGGGTCGTTGCGCTCTATTCTCTTGAGGTTCCCCATGTCTACGGCTCTCCCGCCGACAGGCACGGGCGCATTGGCCAAACGCGAGGCACGGCTGGCTTGGGGCTTATTGGCTCCGACGCTGATCAGTGTTGCTTTGGTTGTGGTGTTGCCCCTGCTGGCTGTCATCTGGATCAGTTTCAAACCCTTTGCGCTCTCTGACCTGCGCCCACCGGCGCCGATTGTGCGTGAAAGCTTGCGCGGCAGCGGAGATGACATGCGGATTGAGTACCGTGTGCGCAACTCTTCGCAGGAAGAGACTCTCGAAGGGGTGACCCTGTCAGACCGCCTGCCAGAAAGTGTTGCGCTTGTTGGGGATCTGCCTGACGCCTGTACGCTGACTGGTCGGGATCTGTTCTGTGACTTTGGCGATTTGGAAGGCGGAGAGCGAGAACGGCTTCGTTTGCCCATCACATCCGATCTGGATGAAGACGCGCTGGAAGCGGCCGTGGAAGACAGTGAGCCGGACATGACCGGCGCAGGCAAAAGCGTCCTGGCATCACCGCAGCTGTCGATGGAGAATTATCAGCGGCTGTTTGATGGCGGCGAGTTCTGGACTGTTTTTGGCGTGACCATGTTCTACACCGTTTTTGGCACGGTTGGCGCATTGGTGATGGGGCTGTTTGCAGCGCTTCTGCTGAACAAGAGCTTTACCGGACAGGGGATCATTCGAGGGCTTTACTTATTCCCTTATGTGGCACCTGTGATTGCGGTCGCTTTCACCTGGGTGACGTTGTTTGACCCATTCTCCGGATCAGCAAATGCGCTGCTCATTCAGATGGGCGTCACGGAAAGTGCGATCAACTTCTTTGGCGAACGCCCGCTTGCGCTGATCATGGTGACGGTGTTTGAGATCTGGCGCTATTTCCCGCTGTCGTTCCTTTTCATTCTTGCACGGATGCAGAGCATCGACTCCTCGATGTATGAGGCGGCGGATATGGATGGCGCGTCACCTTTCCAGAAGTTCTGGCTGCTGAGCCTGCCACAGCTGTTGGGCATTCTGTCGGTGCTGTTCCTGCTGCGGTTCATTTGGACGTTCAACAAGTTTGACGACATCTTCCTGCTGACCGGCGGGAACGCAGGCACGCGCACTTTGACGGTGAACGTTTATGAGCAGGCCTTTGCGATTTCCAACATTGGCGCAGGTGCGGCGGTGGCGGTGGTGATCCTGCTGTGTCTGCTGTGTTTCTCCTTCTTCTTCTTCAAATTCATCAGCCGCGAGGAGGGCCTCTAAATGCGCAAAGGGTTTATCACTGGCCCCGTGCTGGGGGCACTTTGGCTGATTGTTATGGCGACAACGGTTGCGGTGGCGATGTCATTTGCCACCGGGGCGGCCTTTCGTCCGCAGCTCTTGCTCTGTCTGGTGTGGGGGGCGGCAGCCGGGCTGATCTATGTGCGCTTTCCGGCGCAGCATGCACCGGCGCGGCTCGCGATCAGCGCGCTTATGGCGATTGCCATGGCATCGCCGGTTGGACCGGTTGTGACCGGCGAGAGTGTTTCCTTTTCAGCCATCATCGTGGCGATGATTACGCTTGCGGCTGGTATGCATTTTGCGATGGCCGCGATTTTGCAGGACACGCCATTTGGCGCGCTGACACGGCATGAGTATGAGGCGGCGGTGATCCGTTTCCTCACCGGCTTTGGCTATATCTTTTTCACCGCGATTGTGCTGATCCCATTCTACGTGATGGTGATGACCAGCCTGAAATCGCAGCAGGCCTTGCTGCAAAACCCGCTCGATTTCTCGATTGAAATCAGCAAAGGCACAGAGCTGTTCCGCAGCTATGTCGAGCTGTTCCGGGACTTCAACTTTGGGACTTATCTCTGGACGTCTTTCTATGTGTCGGTGCTGACAGTGTTCATCACCTTGGCGTTCAGCGTGCCAGGGGCTTATGCGGTGGCGCGGTTCCGGTTCAAAGGGCAGAAAGCATTCTCGCGCTCGATCCTGCTGATCTACATGGTGCCGATGATCGTTTTGGCGCTGCCGATCTATATCGCCTTTTCGATGACGGGGCTGCGCAATTCGATCCTTGGCATCGTGATGATCTATCCGGTCACCACGATCCCAGTCGCGCTTTATATGCTGCAGGGGTATTTCCGGGGGCTACCAACCGAGGTGGAAGAAGCGGGCCTGATGGATGGGCTGTCGCGTTTGGCGGTGATCTGGAAGATCACGCTGCCGCTGAGCCTGCCTGCGTTGGCCTCCGTGTCGCTCTATGTATTCATGATTGCGTGGAACGAGTTCCTGCTCGCTTTCATGCTGCTGGATGATCCGTCCAAATTCACGCTCACACGCGGTGTGGCGATGCTCAACTCTTCTGAAATTCCCAGACAACATCTGATGGCGGGGGCGGTGATTGCTACCCTCCCGATCATGGTGCTGTTCCTGGGGCTTGAACGCTTCATGACCAAGGGCCTGACAGCCGGGTCAGTCAAAGGATAAGAATATGACTTCCGAAAACACACTAACCGATCAGGCCCAGCAGATCCTGATCAACAACGATCGCGGCGGCTACACGGTGCCGACGGCGGGGCTGTACCCTTACCAGTGGAACTGGGACAGTGCCGTAGCTGCGCTTGGGTTTGCGCAGTTTGATGTGGAGCGTGCCTGGGTCGAGCTGGAGACCCTGTTTCAGGGACAGTGGGCGGACGGTATGGTGCCGCACATCCTGTTTCACAAAAACGATCCGGGGTATTTCCCGGGGCCGGATGTCTGGGGCTGTGAGGGGCCGATCCCGTCGTCTGGCATCATTCAGCCACCGATTGCTGCCACCATGGCGCGGTTTGTCTGGGAGCAGGATCGGGAGATGGGGCAGGCACGAATGGCGGCGCTCTATCCCAAGATGCTGGCTTGGCACAATTGGATCATGCGCTGGCGTCTGCATATGGGCGCGGTTTGCACCACACACCCGTGGGAAACCGGTCGGGACAATGCGCCGGATTGGGACAAGACCATGGCGCGTATGGATGCGTCTGATGTGGGGGAGTACACCCGGCGTGACACCGCCCATGTGAACAGCGAAGATCGCCCGACCAAGTTTGATTATGACCGTTATATCAAGCTGGTACAGCTTGGTCGGCGCTTGAAATGGGATCAGGCGGCGATGATGGCGGAAAGCCCGTTCCGCGTGGCGGATCCGACCATGACCTTTACCACTTTGCGTGCCGCACGGGATCTTCTCGCGGTGGGCGAAGCGCTTGGCAAAGATGTGTTGCAGATTGCGGCGGATATCAAACGGCTGGAGGCCGGAGCTGCAACTCTTTGGAATGACGATCTTGGTGGCTTTGACAGCCGGGATGTGCACAGCGGCGAGTGGGCTGGCTGTGTGTCAAACGCGTCGTACCTCTGCTGGTATGCTGGCGTGGAGAACCCGGCGATGCTGACGCGGTTGCGGGATGTTCTGGAGCGGGTGCCGTATCCGGTGCCAAGCAATGATCCCGATGCGGACACCTTTGATACGCGGCGGTATTGGCGCGGCCCAACCTGGGCCATTGTGAACATGCTGATTGGTCTGGGCCTGAAGGACATGGGCCACGAAAAAGAAGCGCAGGCGTTGGCGAAAAAGACCGCCGACCTGATCGCAGAGCACGGATTTGCTGAGTATTTTGATCCATTTAGCGGCGATGCTGCGGGCGGCGGGTCTTTCACCTGGACCGCAGCGGTTTGGCTTGCATGGGCGGGGAGAGACTGATGGGGAGTATCAATCTAAAAGCTGTTGAAAAGTGGTTTGGTGACATTCAGGTCATCAAAGGGATCGATCTGGATATTCAGGACGGCGAGTTCGTGGTTTTCGTGGGCCCGTCGGGCTGCGGTAAGTCAACATTGCTGCGCATGATTGGTGGCCTTGAGGATATCAGTCGCGGCGCGCTGGAGATCGACGGAAA
The DNA here is from genome assembly GCF_017743755.1 of Shimia sp. R9_3. Taxonomy (NCBI): domain Bacteria; kingdom Pseudomonadati; phylum Pseudomonadota; class Alphaproteobacteria; order Rhodobacterales; family Roseobacteraceae; genus Shimia; species Shimia sp. R9_3. Next base: position 506,459 of record NZ_JAGHRP010000003.1, read on the forward strand.
TGATGTCACCGATCATCCGCCGAGCAAGCGTGGCCTGACCATGGTATTTCAGTCTTATGCGCTTTATCCGCATCTGACCGTTGCCGAGAACATGGGTTTTTCCCTGAAAGTTGCGGGGGTTAGTAAGGATGAGATCGCGCGTCAGGTTGGGCAGGCGGCAGAGATCCTGAAGCTGACGGATTATCTGGAGCGGCGCCCGAAAGACCTCTCTGGTGGGCAGCGGCAGCGGGTTGCGATTGGACGGTCGATTGTCCGGGATCCGACAGCCTTCCTGTTTGATGAACCGTTGTCAAACCTTGACGCCGCTCTGCGGGTCGAGATGCGCTATGAGATCGCCAAGCTGCACCAGAGCCTGAAGCGCACGATGATCTATGTGACCCATGATCAGGTCGAAGCGATGACGCTGGCGGATCGCATTGTGGTGCTGGAGTATGGACATATCGCACAGGTGGGCACTCCGCGCGAACTCTATGAAAAGCCTGGGAATTTGTTCGTGGCGCAGTTCATCGGCAGCCCTAAGATGAACATTCTGGACTGCCGCGCCGCCGCAGGTGATGCGCAGTATCAGCTGGCGATCGGTGGCAGCGGACCCTTTGGCAAAGCCAATGCGGCGGCCAAGGTCGGCGTTCGGCCAGAACATATTGAGGTTTGCGCGACGGGTGCTGGCCAGTGTGACGGCACCATTGAGGTGGTCGAATACCTCGGCGCGGACACGTTCCTTATTCTGGACGTTGGTCAGGAAGAGAAGATTGTGGTGCGCGTGACGGGTGGAGATGTGCCTCATCAAGTCGGAGATCAGGTGGGGCTGAGCTTCCCGGAAGCGGCGTGTCATTTCTTTGATGCCGACGGTCAGCGGGTAGGTGATTAGCGTTAACACTTGCCAAAATGGAGGGGCTGTATCGCGTCGGTATTGCGACGTTATCGCGGCGGTGGATTTTCGCGTTAACCAATTAGGGCGCGTTGGCCGATCGCTGGTGTCAACAGCGTGTGGCCGAGACCATCACACAGGGGGCTTGGACATGGTATCCATCGGCCTCGTGCCGGCTCAGCATCTGGACGCGTTCTGCAAGTAAGGCCCGAATGGCGCCGCGGGTGTCTTCGGATTGTCCGCTCAAGAGCACCGCGGCGCGCACGGCCCCTTTGTCAAAAACGTCAAACAGATCCGTGGGCGATTTTACCAACAGCTCTGAAGGAACATCTTGTGATGTGATGTCTTCAAAGCCTGCCGCTTCCAGCGTTTCTCTGACCAGGCCATGATCGGTGAATTGGTGGGCGTCTGGGCCGTCTGGCAGTTTGATGGAAGCGTCGGCCAATCGGCCATAAGCTTCAAACAACCACCCGAAGGCACCTGCGGAACCTTGGCCGCACCAGATCGAAAACGCGAGGCGACCGCCGGGTTTGAGAACGCGCGCGATCTCTGCAAAGCCTCGCGCCGGGTCGGGGAAATGGGGAACCCCGAAACCGACGGTGACCGCGTCAAAGGATTGATCGGCGAACGCCATCTCCATTGCGTTGCCTTGGACAAAGGTTGCGCCGGGCGCAGTTTCTTTGGCGAGTGCAAGCATGGCGTCAGAAAAATCCAACGCCACGACGGATGCTCTGGCTGCGAGGAGTTCAGCGGCGACAATGCCGTGACCGGTACAAAGATCGAGAATATGTGTGTCAGGTCCAGCAACTACCGCAGCCGCAAGATGGCGTGCAGTCAATCGCGTGGCCGTGGCGAAACCGTCGGCGTAGCCGCGTGCGATTTTAGGGTCTGTCCAACCCTTAAACTCCATGTCTTCAAAGGTGCTTTGGTTGGGCATGTTCTTCCCAGACTGAGCAGCAGACACAGTGCATTGCATGCCTGACCAGGCAGAGCAGCCTCTTATTGTAGAGCGTGCAGTCGTCTGCTGTTTTCAGTCAGCATCTATACCTTTGCTTTAATATTCTACATTATCCGACGAAAGCGGCCAAGAAGGCCGTTTTCCCGCGAATTTTGCGGGTTGGTGGGGTGGGCAGTCCGGGAATTGGATGATATGCCCCCGCCAACCGCGCATGGCGCACCTCGATTTTGACCCGATTCTGGAGACCTTTTCATGACCCGGATGCATCGCCGCCGTTTTCTGACCATCGCCGCAGCCAGTGCTGCTGTGCCTGCTGGCCTGAGCCACGCTGCTACCGTTACCGAAACCGCCAAATGGCAAGGTGTGGCGCTGGGCGCGCCTGCTCAGATGTCTCTGGTCGGTCTGACCGAAGCGCAAGCCGCGCCGATCGTGGCAGCTGTCACCGCAGAGCTTGATCGTCTTGAAGGCATCTTCTCTCTGTACCGTGACAGCGAGCTGACCCAGCTGAACCGTGACGGTGTGTTTTCCGCGCCTTCCGCTGATCTGCTGAACGTTCTTGAGCTGAGCGATGCGCTGAACAAAGCCAGCGGTGGCGCGTTTGACCCAACCGTTCAGCCACTTTGGCTGGCGAAAGGTGGTCAGGGCGATGTGACCGATGCCAAGGCACGTGTTGGCTGGGACAAGGTTTCCTTTGACGCCAATGAAGTGCGTTTTGGTGCAGACGGCATGGCGCTTACGCTGAACGGTGTGGCACAGGGCTATGTGACCGACCGTGTTGCCGCGATCCTGCGCGATGCCGGCCTGAAAGACGTTCTGCTGGACATGGGCGAAGTCGCAGCGCTGGGTCACCGCGCAGATGGCGCCAAGTGGACCGCAGGCGTGAGCACTCCGGCGGGCGACGTTGTTGCACGTGTCAAGCTGACCGACCGCGCGCTGGCGACCTCTGCACCGATGGCGACCGTTCTGTCTGGCAGCGACGCACATATCTTCCGTCCTGACGGCCAGGAAGGTGCGCTTGAGCTGGCATCTGTGTCAGCGCCATCCGCAGCGGTTGCTGATGGCCTGTCCACAGCGCTGTGCCTGGTGGATGAAGCCACCGCACATGCCATGGTGGCTCAGTTTGCCGGCGCGCGCATCGAGACCGCCGCTTAAAAGACACTCGTCTGCAAAGACTGAAATTTCAAAGCACCGCTTGCAGCTTTTGCAGGCGGTGTTTTTTATTGCCGCGCCTTTATTGCATTTGCGATTTTTTGCCCAGCTCTCCCTCTTTTCGGTTTGGTTAAAGTTTCTGTTAACCAACTCTCTTCTACTGAGAGAGAAGAGAAAAAGCGTCCGGGAAGAAGGGGCTCGCCGATATGGCCAACGCGTTGGAAGAATTCACAACAAATATGCGTTTGGATAAGGATGATCTGGCTCTGCTGGAAAGCATTGGTGCCAAGTTGGCGCCTGAGTGGGATGCAGCGCTTGAGATTTTCTATCGCGAGACCGATGCGGAATTGACCGTGGTTGCGGCGGCCAAAGCGGCCATGAAAGACCATTGGCAGCGCTTGTTGAGCAAAGATGCCGAGGCCTCCTTTGCAACGTCTGTAGAGCGACTGTGCACCCTGCATTTTGAGCAAATGGCGCTGCGCCTTGACGCCTACTTGGCGGCGCATGCGCGGGCATCGTCCTATTTGCAAAGGGTTTTGATCCAAAAGGCGGGCCTGATGATTTTTGGGGGCGGCAAAAAGCGTCTCGCCAAGCGGGCAGCCCTCTTGTCGCAAATCATGCAGATGGATCAGGCGGCGGCAGCAGTGGCTTATACCGCTGCGAAGAAAAACCAGCAGACGCAGGCCTTTGCCTATCTTGAGGCGGGGATGCAGCGGGTGGCGCGTAAGGATTTGTCAGAAGACATTCCAGCTCCGGACGAGAGTGATTTCCCGGAAGCCTTTGACGGGCTTCGGGTGGCGTTTAATGAGCTGCAGCGCGGGCTGCGGTCGGTGATGAAGACCATCAAATACGCGACAGATGACCTGAACCTGACCGCGTCAGAAATGAATTCCAGCGCGGGCGATCTGGCACGGCGCACGGAAACGCAGGCTGCGACGCTTGAGCGTACCGCGTCGTCCATCTCGGAAATCAGTACGCGGCTGCAATCGTCTTCTGAGGCGACGCAAAAGACTGATGTGATGATGCGTCAGACCCATGCGCAGGCCAAGACCGGTCAGGAAGTGATGGGGGAGACGGTCGGCAAGATGCAGGAAATCGCCCAGAGCTCGGCGCAGATTTCCCAAATCACGGGCGTGATTGATGACATCGCCTTTCAGACGAACCTCTTGGCCTTGAACGCCGGCGTTGAAGCTGCGCGTGCGGGAGACGCGGGGCGCGGCTTTGCGGTTGTGGCCTCTGAAGTGCGCGGGCTTGCGCAGAAGGCAGGGGATGCGGCGAAAGAGATCAGCGAGTTGATCAAGACATCGTCAGAGCTGGTGGAGACCGGTGTGACGCTGGTGGACAGAGCGGGGCATGTGCTCGAAGAAATCGTGGAAGACGTGGAAAATGTCTCAGCGCTAAGCTCTGAAGTGGCGCAATCGACCAGTGCCCAGTCAGACGGGCTTTCGGAGATCGCGCAGGGGCTGGGGCTTCTTGATGAGGCCACACAACAGAACGCTGCGCTGGTGGAAGAGGTGGTCGCCGTGGTGGACAATATGCGGCGCGACACATCACAGGTGGCAGATATGGTGAAAGGGTTTGAGACCCGCATGTCACATGAAGAAATGCCTGTGGAGATTTTTGCAAGCATAAGAGCTGCTTAGCGTCTTTGGGCATCAGCGCGGATTGGGAATGCAAAAGGGCGCGTGATGCGCCCTTCGTTGTGGTTAGAGTTTTTTGCGGTCATCCACGATGGTCATTTTCGCAAGCCCACTCTCCCCAAGCTCAATGGTGGTGAACGGGCCGCCAATGCACATCTGAGCCGGATCACTTGGGTCCGCCGGAGGCGCGGCAGCGAGGATTTTAGGCGCAAATTGTTCGGCATTGTCCTGTGGCCGATAGCCAAGGTGGGACGCGCCTGCATTGTTGACCGGCATGCGGTCGTTGTTGGAGATGCCGTACACGATGGAGAAGCCCGTTGTGGGCGTGTCAACTGCACGGGTCACAAGCCTGATCAGGTCGTCATAGCTGAGCCATGTCGCGAGGGAGCGGGTGCTGACCACTTTGGCACAGGAGAAGATGCGCATGTGCACGCTTTCCAGCCCGCGCTTTTCCCAATAAAGGCGGCCGAGGTCTTCGGCGAAGCACTTGGCGAGACCGTAGAAGCTGTCGGGGCGGTGGGGGGCGTCAATGCCAATGCAATCGGCGGACGGGTACATGCCAACCGCATGCACGGAGCTGGCATAAACCACGCGCCGCACACCGTGCTGATGGGCGGCTTCCCAGACGTTGTAGGCACCGATGATGTTGGGGCCGAGGATCTCATCAAAGGGGGCTTCATCTACGATTGCGCCAAAATGGACAACCATATCAGCGCCTTCCAAAACTGCGCTGATTTGCTCCAGAGAGGCAAGATCGGCCTGCATGTAGCTCTCGCCGGGATATAGGGTTCCGATGTTTTCGGCGATATCGGTGGAGACAAGCTCGTCCGCCATTTTGCTGAGCGGTTCGCGCAGATAGGAGCCTAGGCGGCCAGCGGCACCGGTGAGGACGAGCTTTTTCATGGTCAGGATCCTGTGTTTGGGGCTTTGAGGTCGGCGAGCCGCTGGTCTGCGGCCTGGGCAAGAAGGCCCGTGTCAGATCCGCATGCGACAAAGGTGAAGCCTGCGCCAAGCAGGCGGCGGGCAAAGGCCAGATCAGAGATCACAGTGCCAACCGGGATCTTCTTGCCAATCAGGCGCATGGCGGCGGGCAGGATTTTTGCCCAAACCTGATCATGCATCGGCTGGCCGAGATGGCCCATATCTGCGGCGATGTCAGCCGGGCCAAAGAAGATCCCGTCCACACCGTCAACGGCGGCAATAGCTTCAATGTTTTCCAGCGCTTCAAGGGTTTCGGCCTGCACAAGCACCGCAGTTTGGTTTTCGACCTCAGCAAAATAGCTCTTATCCCGGCCATAGGCGGTGGCACGGGTTGTGCCGCCTACACCGCGCACGCCGCGCGGCGGATAGCGCGTGGCCGCAACAGCAGCCTCTGCCTCCTCGACGGTGTTGACCATGGGAAAAAGCAAGCCGGGCGCGCCCATATCAAGCAGGCGCTTGACCTTCACGGGGTCGTTCCAATCCGGGCGGAGAAGTGCTGTGGTCTCAAATCCTTCCAGCACCCGCAGCTGATCCATCACGGTGGAAAGCTCATTGGGAGAATGCTCCATATCAATGAGCGCCCAGTCATAGCCGGAATGCGCCACAACTTCCGTGGCCTGTGCGTTGGCCATGCTGAGCCAGATGCCGATTTGCGCGTTGCCTCCGCGAATTTTGGCAAGGAAGGGATTAGGAGCTACCATCAGATCACGGCCTTTTCGACGATTGGTGTGTTTGTGAGCACACGTTCAAACGCAAAAGGCGACATGTCCAGAGCGCGGTATTCGCCGTAGGTGAGCCATTCCGCCATGGCGCGGCCCATTGCGGGGCTTTGCTGTAGCCCATGGCCGGAGAAACCGTTTTGGAACAGGAAGTTGCTGATTTCTGGATGGGGGCCGAGAATGGCGTTTTGGTCCAACGTGTTAAAGGCGTAGTGACCGGCCCACTCGGTGACCACTTTGATGGCCTCAAACTGGGGGATGCGGGTGGCGATAATGGGCCAGACATGATCCTGCCAGCGGTTGTGATCCATGTGGAAGTCATCATAGGCAACGGCTGGGTCAGGGTCGGCAGCGCAGCCTGCGAGATAGGTCTCCGGACCATCCTGGCGAAAGTGAACCCCGCTTGGATCAATTGTGAGCGGCAGTTCCATTGGCAGAGGTTGCTCTGCGGAAAAAATCCAGGTGAAGCGCTTACGTGGCTCAACCGGGAGCGCGATGCCTGCCATTTCGGCGGTGCGCGCGGCGCGCGGCCCTGAGGCGTTGACCACCTGACCACATGAGATCACATCGCCGGAGGCGAGTGTTACAGATGTGATCTTGCCTGCTTCGCGTGCCATGGCGACAACTTCACCCTGCATATATTCCACGCCGCGTTCACGTGCCGAGCGGCGGAACCAGTCAAACACCACGCCGCCATCCCAATAGCCTTCATTTTTGGTGTTGATTGAGCCAAGCTTGATGTCCTCGACGTTGTAAAACGGGTAGCGTGCCGCAATCTCTTCGGCTGTGAGCAGCTCGGTTTCGGCACCAGCCTCGCGTTGGATTTTCTGGTTTTCGCGCAGTGTTTGGGCAAAGGCGTCATTGTCGGCGAGATAGAGATAGCCGTAGCTCTGAATGTCGAGTGGGGGAACGCGGTCATCCCCGCCCATGTAGCTGCGCAGGTTCTTTACGAAATCAGCCGCGAATTGTGAGATCTCGACGTTCAGCTGATTGGAGAACTGCTGACGCATACAGGAATTGGTGTGCGCCGTAGAGCTGAACTCGTAGCTTGGGTCCTTTTCGACCACGAGCACTGAGCCGGTGAAATCCGGATTGTCAGAGAGGAACCATGCGGTTGAAGACCCCATGATGGCGCCCCCGATGATCACCACATCATATGAGTTTTTGGTCGGTTTGGTCGCCCAAGTGCTTGCTGCCATTTACAGAGTGTCCCCCAGTTTTGCCCGCGCTAGGGCCTCGGCGATGTCATCTGCCGAAAGGTTGTAGTGCTGTGCGGCGTGCTCTGGTGTGATGTAGCCAAAGGCCAGATCGCGTTTCACCATGTCGGCATCGCGCGCCTGAGGGTTACCGTAGCCTGCGCCGCCGGGGAAGGCCATTTGTACAACTTCACCGTGTGAGATGAAATGCTTGCCTTTTCCCGGGATCGGGGTGCCGTCATTGCGTTGGATGGTGGTTGCACCTCCTGCAAGGCCGTCGCGGCGACCAAGCGCTGGGTGGTCCACACGGTCCAACATAAGCGAGATATCAAACTCGTGTCCTTCGCGGGCACCAACGTCCATATATTGCCCGAGACCGCCGCGATACTGACCGGCACCGCCGCTGTCCGGGCGCAGCTCCTTGCGCCAGATGATCACCGGGCCGACCTGTTCGGTGGCCTCCACGGGCATGGTCATCACACCAGATGGGAAGGCCGTGGCGCTCATGCCATCCAGCGCCGGGCGCGCGCCGGAGCCGCCGGAGTTAAAGGTGAGCACTTCGGCACGTGTGGCGTCTGGCGGGGCAGGGGCGTCCATTCGGGGCCGGAGGGACAGTTGGAAATTGCACAGGCACCCGGCGCCCTCGGCGGGAACCACACCGGGCAGGAGTTTGTCGAGCGCGTTGTAAACCGTGTCAGGCACCATATGGCCAATCACATGGCGCAGGGCCACGGGGGCCGGGAACTTGGCATTTACAATGCTGTTTTCCGGCGCGCTGATTTCAAACGGGGCCAGTGAGGCGGCATTGTTCGGGATTTCCGGCGCGATGGCGCATTTGAGCGCGTAGCAGGCGTAGGCCTTGGTGTAGACCAGAGGGACGTTGATGCCTTTTTTGTCGAGGCCGGACGTGCCGTTCCAATCGCTGAGAATGCGGTCTTTCTCGATGGTCAGCGTGACGTGCAGATCAATGGGTTTGTCGTAGCCGTCGATGCGCAGATGTCCGGATGCGGTGCCGGGGGCGAGGGCATTGATGCGCTCTAGTGTGGCTTTGCGCGAATTGGTCAGGATGAAATCCGAGATGCCGGTCAGATCTGGCAGATCAAACTCCTGCACCATGTCGATCAAGCGACGGTGGCCGATATCGTTGCAATTGGCCAAAGCGTAGATGTCGCCGACCAGCTGATCCGGCTCGCGCACATTGCCGCGAATGAGCGCGATCAATGTCTGGTCCACTTCGCCGCGGTTGGCGAATTTCATGATCGGGATGTAGAGCCCTTCTTCGTGGACATCATTGGCATCCGCGCCAAAGCCACGACCGCCAATATCGGTGACATGGGCCGTGCAGGCAAAGAAGCCGATGAGCTGACCTGCGTAAAACGAGGGGGTGACCACCGTGATGTCATGCTTGTGGCCGGTGCCCTCCCACGGATCATTGGTGAGGTAGACATCGCCTTCGCGCATGTTGTCGCGTCCGATGCGGCGGACAAAGTGCCCCACCGCATCTGCCATGGCGTTCACATGGCCCGGGGTGCCTGTGACGGCCTGAGCGAGCATGTCCCCGACGGCGTTGTAGACACCGGCGGAGAGGTCGCCCGCCTCACGCACAGACGTGGAAAAGGCGGTGCGCACCAGCGCCTGTGCCTGTTCTTCGACGACGGAGATCAAGCGGTTCCACATGACCTGATAGGCGACTTTGCTGTGCCCGGTTTCTGGACGGTTCATTGGGCGGTCTCCTTCAGGCGGACATCCAGCGTGCCGTCACTGTGGGTGCAGACATCGCGGCTGCTTGGGACAACAACGGTGGTTTCATCCTCGGTGATCAGGGCGGGGCCGTGCGCCATGTGGCCTGCAGGCAGATCAGAACGCGCGAGCGCGACGGCCTCTACCGTTGCGGCGCGTGCCGGATCAAAGAGGGGGCGTGTTGTGGTTGCGTCAACTTTGGTCAGTGCGCCAAGTTCATTGAGCGGTGTTGTGGCAGTTTGCGCGGTGTAGGCGTTGACGCTCCAGACCGTGATTTCGACCTCCATCCCCTCGACCGCGCGACCAAAGAGAGCTTCGTAGTCGGCCTCAAAAAGGCGGAGGAAGGTGGCGGCGTCAGGTGCAGCCGCCTGTTCGGCGGTCAGGGAGATTGGAATTTCCCAGCCCTGACCCGCATAGCGCATGTAGATCTTGTGATCGCGCAGGATTTCGGCATCTGCATCGCAGGAGCGCACAAATCCTGTGGCTTCTTCAGACATTTCGGCAAAGAGGGTTTTGACCTGCGCCGGATCAAATGCGTTGAGGCGCATGAACACAGAGCGGTTGGCCTCAAAGCTAAAGGGCGCGCGCAGGAAGCCGATGGCCGATCCAACACCGGCGCCTTGGGGGACGAGGCAGCGGGCGACGCCGAGCTTTTCGCAAAGCCTTGCTGCGTGAAGTGGGGCTGCGCCTCCAAAGGCGATCATGGTATATTCGCTGAGGTCTTCGCCGTTTTCGACCGCATGGACACGGGCGGCATTGGCCATATTTTCATCGACAACCTCGGCCAGTCCAAAGGCGGCCTCCATCGCGCCCATGTCCAGAGTATTGCCGATGACAGTGTCCAGAGCCTTTGCAGAATTGTCTGGGTGTAGCGGGATTGAGCCGCCCGCGAAATTGTTGGGGTCAAGCTTGCCTAGGATCAGATCTGCATCTGTCACAGCTGGGTTTTCACCGCCACGCCCATAGCAGGCCGGGCCGGGCTCTGACCCTGCGCTCTCGGGGCCGACGCGGATCTGATTCATGCCGTCGACATGGGCGAGCGAGCCGCCGCCCGCGCCGATTTCCACCATGTCGATCACGGGGATCGAGATGGGCATGCCGGATCCCTTTTTGAAACGATAGGTGCGGGCCACTTCAAACACGCGGGCGGTTTTGGGGGTTTGATCCTTGATCAGGCAGATTTTGGCGGTGGTGCCGCCCATATCGAAACTCAGGACTTTGGAGAGCCCGTGTTTGGCCGCGATGTCTGCGGCGAAGATCGCGCCACCAGCAGGGCCGCTTTCAATCAGACGGACAGGGAAGTCCGCCGCGCTTTCCAGAGACATGATGCCGCCACCTGAGTGCATCAGAAAGACGGGGCAAGCCGCGCCTTCGTCCGCCATGCGGGATTTCAAACGGCCGAGATAAGATTTCATCAGCGGTTTGATGTAGGCGTTGGCGATGGTGGTGTTGAAACGCTCGTATTCGCGCATCTGTGGCGATACTTCGCAGGAGAGCGAGACCATCACGTCGGGCAGCTTTTCCGCCAGAACTTCGGCAATCAGGCGCTCGTGGGCATCGCTCACGTAGGAATGCAGCAGGCCGACCGCGATGCTTTCATATTCCGCTTCGGCAAGCTCATCGGCGAGCTGCTCGATCTCTGCGCGATCCAGTGGGACCAGAGGGTTGCCGGTGGCGTCCATGCGTTCGCTGACCACATAGCGGCGGTTGCGCGGCAGCAGAGGCTCGGGGAGCGTAAGATTGAGGTCATATTGCTCAAAGCGGCTTTCGGTGCGCATTTCAATGACGTCGCGAAAGCCCTTGGTCGTGATCAAGGCTGTTTTGGCGCCACGCCGTTCGATCAGAGCGTTGGTGGCCAGCGTAGTGCCATGGATGATTTGCGTGATAACTGCCGGGTTGACATCTGCCTTGGCGCAGACCTTGTGCATCCCGTCCACGATGGCGTTTTCCGGTGCCGCGTAGGTGGTCAGCACCTTTGTGGAGTGCCGATCTTCGCCGATCTCGAGCACCACGTCGGTGAATGTGCCGCCAATATCTACGCCCAAGCGGGCCGCTGGTGTGGGCATGATGCGCCTCTTTGCTGTCTTACTAAGATCAGCCTAGTGGCAGGCGGGTCATGAAATCCAATTATTAGATTGAATATGAAGGATAAAAAAAATTTATCCTTTGATGGTGCTCGCGTGAGTTTGAGCCTCAATCTGGGCGAGCTCTGCAGCGGCGCTGACAAAGCTGGGGCAGGTGTCCGCATCAAAGCGGGCAAAGAATTGCAGGGCGTCTGGCACCCAGAGATAGCGCAAAGGCACAAGCGTGCCTTGGGCGAGATCATCGCGCACCATCGCTTTGGGGAGACAGGCCACGCCAAGGCCGTCGCGCGTCATCTGGTGGCACGCAGCAAGGTTGGAAGACGACACATGACGGACCGAGATGTCGGGGAAAGCGGCAAAATGCTCCTGCATCTGGCGGTAGGGAATGGTGCCGCGGGCGTGGGTCAGGACGGGATGTTGCGCGAGGTCGCGGAGTGAGAGCACTTTGGTGCTCATTTCCAGCTTTGGCGCGCCCACCCACATCATCGGCAGGGGGCCTAAATCGGTGTTGCCCGTTGTCTCGTGGTGAAAAGGGCCGTTCTGCAATGCAAGATCAATGCGGCGCTCCAACAGAGCATCCGACAGATTGAGGGAGAGATCGACGGTGAGATCCACGTCGATGTTGGGGAAGCGGGCCTTCAGCGCGGCGAAGAAAGCGCCCAGCCACGTATGTACGATCATTTCCGTGACACCTATGCGCAGGGTGCCGTCAAACAGGCTATCGTCTTCTGCAGTCAGCAAAAAGCCATCCATCGCCTGCAAAACTGTACGCGCCTGTATGAGCAATTTTTCCCCCATTGGCGAGAGGCGCACGGCGCCTGCATCGCGGGACATCAAGCGGTGACCAATTTGCGTCTCAAGCGTGGTGATGCGGCTGGAGATATTGGGCTGCGTTGTGTTGAGTTTGTCCGCTGCGCGGCGAAAGCTTTGCAGGTCGGCGACGGCCACGAAGGCCTGGAGCTGTTTGAAGCTGATCTGAGCCACGTGCGTGTCCTGTCGGCATGTTCTTAAGAAACTTAGTGCCGCGCAAACTGCGTAGAAAGCAATGGGGTTTTTGAGGGCTTTGCTGCTGGCTGAGAAAAGTCTCAAAAAGGGGATTGTCAAATTTAGAACGTTCCAATTATGGTGTGAATCGGAAATTAGATCGTTCCAATTCAATTGGGAATGATCTGACAGGGAGGCGAAGTTTCTTATGCGTTGGGTTTTTGTCGGGGCGAGCACGATCGCGTCCCAATACATGTTGGGAGCAGTGCGCGCGCAAGAGGGTGGTGACGTCGCTTGGGTTGTGAGCGGTTCAGCGCAGCATGGTGCGGATTGGGCGTCGGCCCACAATGTGCCTAAGTCTACAACGGATCTTACCGAAGCGCTGGCCGATGAGGGCTGCGATGCGGTTTATATCTCCTCCACCAACGAGAAACACTTGCCTCAGGCCATGGCGGCCATTGCTGCGGGCAAACATGTGCTTTGCGAAAAACCTCTGGCGATGAGCGTTGCGGATGCGGCGGATATGGTGAAGGCCGCTGAGACGGCAGGCGTTACCTTTGCAACCAATCACCACCTGCGTTGCTCCGGCACGCATCGCGCGATGCAAGCGCTGATTGCGGAGGGCAAGATTGGCAAAGTGCTGTCGCTAAGGATTTTCCATGCGGTGCATTTGCCGCCGCATTTGCAGGGATGGCGGATCAATGATGCCACTGCGGGTGGCGGTGTGATCCCCGATATCACAGTGCATGACGCAGATGTGGCGCGGTTTCTGCTGGGTGAAGACCCTCAGCGCGTGGTGGCGCAGATGGCGGCCTCGGGCATGGGCGAGGGTGTGGAGGACAGCGCCATGTCTGTCTGGACCATGCCAAGTGGTGCCATGGTGATGAGCCATGAAAGCTTCACCCATCCTTTTGCGGGCAGCGGGTTGGAGGTGCATGGCACCGAAGGGTCGATTTTCGCAAAAGGCGTGATGACACAGGAGCCGGTTGGCGATGTAGGGCTGGTAACTGCGGCGGGGCGTGCAGCTGTCGAGGTGTCCCGACACAACCTCTATGAACAGGGGCTTGCAGATTTCTACAGCGCGGTCGCCGGGACCGGGCGCGCCGCAGCGGATGGGCCGGATGGCGTGAAATCTCTTGCCGTTGCCATGGCGGTGCGCGACGCAGCACAGACGGGTCAGGCCGTGGATGTGGACTACGGAGATCGGGCATGAGCAAACTGGTTTCCGCAAGCGATGCAGTCGCACGTATCAACGATGGCGCTGTTGTTACGGTGTCCTCGAGCTCGTCGCTTGGCTGCCCGGATCTTGTTTTGAAAGCCATCGGAGCGCGGTTTGAAGCCGAGGGACATCCGCAGAACATCACGTCAATCCATCCGATTGCTGCCGGTGATATGTATGGCGTCAAAGGAATGGATTACCTGGCGCAGGACGGTTTGCTTTCGCGTGTGATTGCAGGGTCTTATCCGTCTGGTCCCTCAAGCCTTGAGATGCCTGCGATCTGGAAAATGATCGTTGAAGATCGGGTGGCGGCCTACAATGTGCCATCAGGCATCCTGTTTGACATGCATCGCGAAGCGGCGGCGAAACGACCTGGGGTGCTCACGCAGGTTGGATTGCAGACCTTTGTTGATCCCGTGCGCGAAGGCTGCGCGATGAACGACAGAGGCGCGGCAGCACCGATTGTGAGTCGAGAAGATTTTGGCGGGCAAACCTGGCTGCATTTCCCAAATATCGCACCGGATGTTTGTATCTTGCGCGCGACCACTGCGGATGAGTGCGGCAATCTGACCTATGAGCACGAAGGGGCCTATCTTGGTGGGCTCGAGCAGGCGATTGCCGCGCGTAACAATGGCGGGCTGGTGATTGCGCAGGTGCAGCGGATGACCGCGCGCGGCAGCCTGCGGCCACATGATGTGCGGGTGCCGGGACATCTTGTCGATTTGGTGGTGATTGACGCGGACCAAAAGCAGACCTGCGAGACCCCTTACGATCCAGCGATCAGCGGGCAGATCATGCGCCCATGGGACAGCTTTGCATTGGCAGACTATGGCGTTGAGAAGGTGATCGCGCGCCGGGCGGCGATGGAGCTTGCCAAGGGGCAGACTGCCAATCTCGGCTTTGGCATCAGCGCGATGGTGCCGCGTATCCTGCTTGAAGAAGGCCACCCGGAGGCGGTGACCTGGGCAATTGAACAGGGTGCTGTTGGTGGCGTGCCATTGACCGGATTTGCCTTTGGCTGTGCGTCCAATGCGGATGCGTTTGTGCCAAGTCCACAGCAGTTCATCTACTTCCAGGGGGGCGGGTTTGACATGTCCTTCCTCTCCTTCCTTGAGGTTGATGTGGAAGGTAATGTGAATGTCTCCAAACTGGGCAAGAAGCCTTATTTAACAGCAGGTTGCGGCGGCTTTGTTGATATCACCGCGCGGGCGAAGAAGATCGTCTTCTCGGGCTGGTTCGAGGCCGGGGCGCAGATGGATCTGTCTGAGGATGCGCTGAAGGTGGCAACGCCCGGTAAGTTTACCAAGATGGTGGATCAGGTCGAACATGTGACCTTCTCTGGCGTGCGGGCGCGGGAGACAGGTCAGGAGGTGCTTTATATCACCGAGCGCTGTGTGATCCGGCTGACCGATCAGGGACTTGTTGCTACGGAGATTATGCCCGGCATTGACGCTCAGGCGGACATCGTGGGGCCAACCGAGGGCCGTGTGACCGTGGCAGAGAACGCTGTTGTCATGGACAAAAAGCTGTTGAACCAAGCACCTATGGGGCTGTCGTTGTGAGCGGGGTCGCGCTTGAGGTCAAAGGCGGGGTCGCCACGCTGACGCTTCAGAATGAAGCGAAATACAACGCGTTGGATGTGCCCATGCTGGAGGCTCTTGAGACCCATATTGACGCGATTGACCGGGACAGCGCTGTGCGGGTGCTGATTTTGACAGGTGCGGGGCAAAAGGCCTTTTGCAGCGGTGCGGACATTGCGGCCTGGGGCAGCCTGAGCCCGGGCGAATTTGCGCGCCATTGGGTGCGTGACGGGCATCGTCTGTTTGACCGTATTGCGAGATTGTCCAAGCCGACCATCGCGGCGATCAACGGCCATGCTTTTGGCGGCGGCTTAGAGCTGGCAACAGCCTGTGATCTAAGGCTCGCGGCGCCCAAAGCGCTATTGGCCTTGCCTGAGGCGCGTGTGGGGATTGTTCCCGGCTGGTCAGGAACCCAGAGGCTGGTGCGGCTGATTGGTGAAGTGCTGGTCAAGGAAATGGCGCTGTTTGGACGCCGGATCAGTGCTGAGCGGGCTCAGCAGGCCGGCTTTTTGGCGGAGATTTCCGAGGATCCGCTGCAAGCGGCGCAGGCGTTGGCTGAGGAGCAAATGGCGCTGTCACCGCGTGCGGTTGAGATCACCAAATCCATGATTTTGGCGGGAAGCGGTGAGGACAGCGGTGCGATGATAGAGGCGCTGGGCAGCGCTGCCATTGCCGCGAGTGACGACAGAGACGAAGGCGTGGCGGCGTTTATGGAAAAACGCGCCGCGCAGTTTACAGGGAAATAGAGAATGAACGAGCTTGCGATACGGCCTTCGGTTGGCTTTGTGCCCGCAGCGGATCCTTTTGAGGGGCGTCATCTGATTGATGGCACCTGGCAGACCAGCGCAGATGGTGAGACATTTGAACGGGTGTCTCCGAGCCACTGTGTTGTGGTGAGCCGTTCGGCCAAAGGAGGAGAAGCCGAAGCGGAGGCAGCTATCAATGCGGCACGTAAGGCTTTTGACGCAGGAGTCTGGAGCCGTATTTCTGGCAAGGAGCGCGCCACCGTTTTGCTCAAAGTGGCGGACCTGATTGAAGCCAATGCTGATCGCATGATTGAGCTTGAGGTGCTGGAAAGCGGTAAGCCGATTGCGCAAGCGCGGGGCGAAGTGACCGGAGCTGCGGATTTGTGGCGCTATGCAGCAAGTCTCGCGCGGAGTGTTCATGGCGACAGCCACGATACGCTTGGCGAAGACATGGTGGCGATGGTTTTGAAGCAGCCGATTGGGGTTGTGTCGATCATCACACCCTGGAATTTCCCTTTCTGGATCCTGAGCCAGAAACTGCCTTTTGCGCTCGCAGCGGGTTGTACCTGTGTCGTTAAACCCTCGGAGATGACGCCAAGTACAACAGTGATGTTGGGCGAGCTCTTGATTGAGGCGGGGTTGCCAGCCGGAGTTTGCAACATCGTGCTGGGGTATGGCGAACCGGTCGGCAGCGTGATGGCCGCACATTCAGCTGTGGACATGGTGAGTTTCACGGGATCGACCCGCGTCGGAAAGCTGATCAGCAAGGTTGCAGCGAACACTTTGAAGAAAGTGGCGCTGGAGCTTGGTGGCAAGAATGCCCAGGTTATCTTTCCAGATTGCGATCTGGATGAGGCCGTGGATGCCACTGTGTTTGGCACTTACTTCAATGTCGGGCAGTGCTGTAACGGCTCGAGCCGCGTGATTGTGCATAAAGATATTGCGGAAGAGTTCGTTGCCCGCGTGGTTGCAGAGTCTCGCAAGGTTCGGTTTGGCGATCCGATGGATGAGAGCACGCAGGTTGGTGCGATTGTGACTGAGACGCATGGCGCGCAAATTCACAAACATGTGGAGGCTGCGGAGGCAGCGGGCGCGACAGTTGCACTGGGTGGCGGACCGCTGTCTGTGGACGGATTGGACGGTCAGTTTTACCAACCAACTGTTTTAGTTGATGTGAGCGC